>CAIVPW010000031.1 GCA_903907895.1 uncultured Alphaproteobacteria bacterium | reverse complement strand
TTCGATGCCGCCGGTACCATCGATCAGGTTCAGGCTGAAGGCTTGGCGGCCGGTATAGACCCGGCCATCGGACAGCTGCAGGGCGACGACCGGCGACAGGCCGCGGCGGGTGGCGACGAGATCGACGAACCAGCGGAAGGTGTCGTCAACGACCGCCTGGATGGCGGCGCGCGCCGCCGCGGGCATCGGCTCGAACGGGTTCGGCTGGTCCTTCAGGGGCGCGCTGCGGATCAGGTCGGGTTGCACGCCGATCTTGTCCAACAGCTCGGCCGCGTTGAAGTTCTGCAGCACCACGCCGATGGAGCCGGTGATGGAGTTCTCCCGCGCGATGACGTGGTCAGCGGCCAGCGCGATCATGTAGGCGGCCGACGCACCCGTGCCGGCGATCGTCGCCACCACCGGTTTCACTGCCGCCACTTCGCGCAGCGCGAGATACAGCTCTTCGCCGCCGACGACAGTGCCGCCGGGGCTGTCGATGCGCAGCAGCACGGCGCGCACCGAGTCGTCGGTGGCAAGGCGCCGGATGGCGCGCAGCCGTTCCTGGTCATCGAGGATGACTCCGGTGATCTCGACCTGTGCCACGCGTTCGCCCAGCGCGATGCGGTCGTCGCGCCAGACGGTGGCAAACACCGCGGCGATCAGGAGCAGAAGGGCGAGCAAGCGCCACCCAAACAGGCGGCGCTTCAGGCGTCGGCGATCGGCAATGGCGTCGGCGTCGAGAGACATTGGCGCTGATTGATAGCCTAAGACGGCGGCCCTGTCCCGGTGGCGCGCGGGCCATTAACCACGTTCGTCATGCGGTCCCGATAAAAAAGAAGCCCCTCCCAGCAGAACTGGGAGGGGCGGTTTGCGGCGCGAAGGGAGTGTGGTCGCGCAGCCGGCTACTGGCGTGGGGAGAGCGCCAGCACCTTGAGGTCGGGGCCGTTGTAGCGGACTGCGTTTGGACCTTCTGCCTGCTGCAGCGCGGTGAGGCGGAAGGTGTTCACCGGCTCGCCGGCGCGCAGCCCTACCGTGGCGAGCTCCTGGCCCTGGTTGAGGAAGTCATCCTTCACGTACGTCGTGACGATGATGCCGGTGCCCTTATAGGTGCTCGGCTTGCCACCGTCGTTGGCGCCGTCCAGCACCAGGGTGGAACCGATTACCGCGCCGCGGGCATCGATCGCCTCGACCAGGACGTCGCCGCTGTTGCCGCGCTCCCACAGCAGCACGGTGTCGGTGGGCCGCTCGAAGCTCACTTCATAGACGGTCGTGCCGATGTTCTCGCGCACCGGGATGATGCTCGTCAGGTTGAAGTTCGCCAGGGCGTCTTTGAGGTTCGCCGGCGTCGGCGTCGTCGATCCGACACCCTGGCCAACCCAGTTGTCCTTGTCGGCGCCGATGCCGTAGCCGGTCGTCAAGTTGCCGCCGCCGCGCGTGGCGTCGACAGCGTCGTCCTTGACGATCTTCACAGCGGTCGCGAGCTGGAGCTGCGCCTGACCGTAGGTCGTGCCGTTGATCACGACGCCGTCGAGACGCACGTCGCCGACATCGGTATTCACCTTGCCGGCGTTGGCCGCAGTGCCGGCCGGATACACGAAGGCGGCGCGATCGAACGAAGTGTTGCGCGACGCGATTGTCTGAAAGTTGAACGTGGTGAGCGCCGGGGCCTCGTCAGCGGCGAAGCTGGCGGCCGGGACGGTCGTCGAAAGAACCGCGAGGGCCGAGAGGTGGAGGGCCGTGCGCCAGAGGATCGAAGTCATTGAGAGTTTCCTTTTTGCGGAACGCTTCAGGAGCGAAGTCGTCGCTGCAATCGCACGCGGCGTGCCAGCGCTGCGCGGCGGGAAACTGCGATTGTGAAAAGTGCGGGTGACGGATTGGCAGCACACCCGATGTGTCTGCTGCTGCAAATGCGGAAACGGGCTGCTTGGCCATCCCACAAACAAAAACCCCTCCCAGCAGAACTGGGAGGGGCTTTTTTCGCTAGCCGCGTTGGAAGCGGAACTACTCGGCGTCGGTTTCGTCGTCGCCTTCTTCGTCCTTCTTCTTCTTGCCGGCGGGCTTCTTCTTCTCTTCGCCGGTGTCGCCCTTGGCGCGCAGGGCGGCGCCGAGGATGTCGCCGAGCGAAGCGCCCGAGTCCGAAGACCCGAACTGCGCCATCGCTTCACGCTCGTCGGAAATCTCGAGCGCCTTCACCGACAGGCCGATCTTGCGCGAGTCGGAGTCGACTGCGGTGACCTTGGCGTCGACTTTGTCGCCCACGGCGAAGCGGTCGGGGCGCTGCTCGGAACGCTCGCGCGCGAGGTCCTGCTTGCGGACGTAGCCGGACAGGCCTTCGCCGAACGACACGTCGATGCCGCCGGCATGGATCGCCGTGACGGTGCAGGTGACGGTGTCACCCTTCTTGTACTTGACCGCGCCCGCCTGCGGATCCTGGCCCAGCTGCTTGATGCCGAGGCTGATGCGCTCCTTCTCGACGTCGGTGTCCAGCACCTTCGCCTCTACCATGTCGCCCTTCTTGTAGTCGGCGATCACGGTCTCGCCCGGCTTGTCCCACGACAGGTCGGAGAGATGCACCATGCCGTCGACGCCGCTGTCCAAGCCGATGAACAAGCCGAATTCAGTGATCGACTTGATCTCGCCCTTGATGAGCGTGCCGGACGGGTTCTTCTCGGCGAACTCGGCCCACGGGTTCGGGGTGCACTGCTTGATGCCGAGCGAAACGCGGCGGCGGTTCGGGTCGACATCCAACACCATCACTTCGATCTCCTGCGAGGTCGAAACGATCTTGCCCGGGTGGACGTTCTTCTTCGTCCAGCTCATCTCGGAGACGTGGACGAGGCCTTCCACACCCGGCTCCAGCTCCACGAAGGCGCCGTAGTCGGTGATGTTGGTGACGCGACCCTTGAAGCGCGCGCTGACAGGGTACTTGGACTCAACGCCCTGCCACGGATCGGCTTCGAGCTGCTTCATGCCGAGCGAGATGCGCTGGGTATCCGGGTTCACGCGGATGACCTGCACCTTCACGGTGTCGCCGATGGCGACCACTTCGGTCGGATGATTGACGCGGCGCCACGCCATGTCGGTGACGTGCAGCAGGCCGTCGATGCCGCCGAGGTCCACGAACGCACCGTAGTCGGTGATGTTCTTGACCACGCCTTCCAGCACCTGGCCTTCGGTCAGGTTGGCGATCAGTTCCTGGCGCGCTTCCGCACGAGTCTCCTCGAGCACCGCGCGGCGCGACACGACGATGTTGCCGCGGCGGCGATCCATCTTGAGGATCTGGAACCACTGATCGGTGCCCATCAGGTGCGTAACGTCACGCACGGGGCGCACATCGACCTGGCTGCCCGGCAGGAATGCCACGGCGCCGGAAAGGTCGACGGTGAAGCCGCCCTTCACGCGGCCGAACAGCACGCCCTGGACGCGCTTGTTGGCCTTGAACGACTTCTCGAGCTCGGCCCATGCCTCTTCACGGCGGGCCTTTTCACGCGACAGGACGGCTTCGCCCTGCGCGTTCTCCATGCGCTCGAGGAACACCTCGACGTCGTCACCGATCTTGATCTCGGACGGACGGCCGCGGTCGGAGAACTCGCGCAGCGAAACGCGGCCTTCGGACTTCAGGCCGACGTCGATGACTGCGGCGTCATTCTCGATCGCGATGACACGGCCGCGCACGACGGTGCCTTCGAGACCGCTGCTCGTGCCGTAGGATTCTTGCAAAAGGTCGGCGAAGCTCTCGCCGGTGGTCTTGGTCGCGGTGGCTGTAGCAGGAGGGGTCATGGAGGGTGCGATGCTTTCTCGTCCCGCCGGGCCTTGCGGCCCGGGCGAGGGGCTGGGGTTATTCCGATCGAGTGTGGACACGGCCAATAGGCCCGGCGCCCCATCGCCTTTGGCGATGCGGCCCGCTGGACCTTCCGAACCACGTTCGAGTTAGCGCCGGGAAAGGTATGCTTTCGCGGCCGCGAACGCCGCGTCTATATCCAAGTCGGTCGTATCAAGCAAGAACGCGTCCGGCGCGGGCTTGAGGGGCGCGATGGCCCGTTCCTGGTCCCGGGCGTCCCTCTGGCGCACCTGGGCCTCGATCTCGGCCAGGGCCGGGCGGCTCGCTTCGGGCAGTTCCAGCCACCGCCGCTTGGCCCGCGCCGCGGGCGAGGCAGTCACGAAGATCTTGTGGGGGGCGTCGGGCAGTACGACCGTACCGATATCCCGGCCATCCAGCACGGCGCCCTTGCCGCCGGGCGGGTGGGTGGCAAATCTGCGCTGGAACTCCAGGAGAGCCGCCCGCACGCCGAGGTGGGTGGCAACCAGGCTGGCGGCCTCGGCCGCCTGCATAGACCGCAGGTCGGGGTGGCGCAGGTCTACGGTCGCGAGGGCGCGGGCTTGCTGCTCCGAAACGGTGGGGTCGGCTGGGTCGCCGCCCACCCGCAGCACCCGCAGGCCGACGGCTCGATAGAGCGCTCCGGTGTCGAGGTGGTCGATGCCGAAATGCTGGGCGAGCGTGCGGGCGAGCGTGCCCTTGCCCGCCGCGGCGGGGCCATCGACCGCGATTACCAGCCCAGCCGTGGGGGCGGGGGCCGCCGCAGGACTCAAGCGTTGCCCTCGGCCATGATGTTCGCGCCGAGCCCGCCCATCAGGGTGGCAAAGCCGGGGAAGCTGGTGCCGATGGTTTCAGCCCCGGTTACGCCCACCGGGTGCTTGGCGGCCATGCCGAGCACCAGAAACGACATGGCGATGCGGTGGTCGAGGTGTGCATCGACCTCGGCGCCGCCGGTGGGCCCGCCGCCGGTGCCTTCGACCGTCAACTCGTCGCCGTCCTCGGCGACCTTCACGCCGCACGCGCGCAGGCCGTCGGCGATGGCGGCCAGGCGGTTGCTTTCCTTCACCTTGAGCTCCGCAAGGCCGGCCATGCGCGTCGTGCCCTTGGCGATCGCGGCGGCCATCGAGAAGATCGGGTATTCGTCGATCATGCTCGGCGCGCGCTCGGCAGGCACGGTGATGGCCGTAAGCGGCGAATGCTTCACGACGATGTCGGCGGTCGGCTCGTCGTCCTCTTCGCGCTCGTTCTCGAAGCGGATGTCGGCGCCCATCTCGCGCAGCGAGTCGAAAATTCCCGTGCGCAGCGGGTTCATGCCGACGTGTTCGATGCGCACGTGGCTGCCCGGCACCATCAGTGCGGCGACGGCGAGGAACGCGGCCGACGACGGATCGCCCGGCACGTTTACGGCCATGGGCTTCAATTCAGGTTCGCCGACGATGGTGATGTGGCGGTTGGGGCCTTCGTCGCGGACGCGCACTTCGGCGCCGAAGCGGCGCAGCATCCGTTCGGTGTGATCGCGCGTCTTCTCGGGCTCGATGACAGTCGTCTCGCCGGGCGTGCCAAGGCCTGCCAGCAGGATGGCCGATTTCACCTGCGCGCTCGGAACCGGCAGCGTGTAGACGATCGGCGTCGGCTCATCGGCGCCGGTCAGAGCGAGCGGCAGGCGGTTGCCGCTGCGCGTGAGGAACTGCACGCCCATCTTGCGCAGTGGATCGGTGACCCGCGCCATCGGGCGCTTGCACAGGCTCGCGTCGCCGGTGAAGAACGACGTGAACGGCGACGTGGCGACCACTCCCATCAGGAGGCGCACGCCCGTGCCGGAGTTGCCAAGGTCGAGGGTTGTGCCCGGTTCCTCGAACGAGCCGAGGCCCTTGCCATCGACAACCCACAGTCCGTTCGGCGCCCGTTCGATGCGGCTGCCCAGCGCGCGCAATGCGCCTGCGGTGGACAGGATGTCGTCGCCTTCCAGGAGGCCCGCGATGGTCGTGCGGCCGGCCGCCAGCGCGCCCAGGATGAGGGAACGGTGCGATATCGACTTATCGCCGGGGACGCGGACGGTGCCGCGAAGTGGCCCACCTTGGGATGCGCGAAGCTTTGCCACGATTTTCCAGGACTTTGCGGGATTTGAACGGGATTTGTCCCGGCCATGAAGCGCCGCGTCTGTAGCATAGCCTTGCGGCAGCTCGCCACAGTGGCCCCGACGGGCGTGCCCAGGGGCGCGGCGCCGGGCCGGCATTGGGCAGCTTCTCCGCAATTTTGTTGGACACGCCGTTGCTCTCGTGGCAAACGGACGCGCCATTTTTCCCGGCCCTGCCAAGGCTCCGCGCGAGCCTTTTGGGGGCCGTTGTGTCAGGAGGTTGATGCGTGGCGAAAGCGGAATGGGGCGCCAAACGGGAATGCCCAAGCTGCGGCACTCGCTACTACGACCTCGGCAAGGAACCGCCGGTCTGCCCGCGCTGCGGCACCGAATTCACGGTCGCGACGCAGAAGGCCGGCTACCAGGCTCCGCCGCCGCCCGCTGAGCGCGCCGCCAAGCCCAAACCCGCTGCTCCGGCTGCTGCCGGCGGCGAGGAAGGCGAGGAAGTGCCCATCGAGGAAGAGGAGAGCGAGGAGTTCGTCGAGGACGAAGAGTTCGTCGAGGACGAGGAAGCCGAGGACGAGGTTTTCGAGCCCGAGCCCGAAGAGAAGTAAGCCCTCCTCCTTGCAGGGGGCCTTGCATGGGCCCTGCGCGCCGGGCATACCTTCCGGCGCAAGTTACCAATTCCCGGGGCCATAGCTCAGTTGGGAGAGCGCTTGAATGGCATTCAAGAGGTCAGGGGTTCGACTCCCCTTGGCTCCACCAAGTTTGCTCGGGAAATGACGAAGGGCTCGGCAGCAATGCCGGGCCCTTCGTTCTTTGGGGCCACCCTCGTGCCCACCGAATTCCCAAGCACTTTCGGGGTGCTCCGCCGCCTGCGTGTCACAGGACCGCAGCACTTCGGCGCTATGCCGTTCCAATGCGCATGCGTCCGCAGATCCTGTGCATCATCGGCGACAGCCGTTCAGGATCGACCCTTCTGCAGTACCTGCTGGCGACCCAACCCGGCGTCGCCGCGGTGGGAGAGTTGCGGCGCCTTGCCCAACTCGTGCGCGAAGGACGTCCGTGTTCGTGTGGGCACGCGCTGCACGAATGCCCTCGCTGGGGACCGATCCTCGCACGCCTGGATTTGCGCCCGCGGCCCCGTCCGCGCGTGTCGAAACGCGCGGGCGAGGCTGCCGGACTGCTGGCCGGCGTGCCGCTCGGCCGCGCTCCGGCCCGCCGCGCCGCTCCGGCGGCCGCGCGCGCGGCCGACCAGGCCGCCACCGTCTATCGCCTGTTGGGCGAGCAAGAGCGGTGCCGCGTCATCGTCGATTCGTCGAAAGACCCCGGCCACGCACTGGAACTCGCGCTCAACGGCGAGATCACGGTTCATCCGCTGTATCTGTTCCGCGATGGCCGGGCGGTGGTGCACTCCAAGGTGCGGCGCACCAACATCGATCCAGACGTCGCCATCCGGCATTGGCGGCGGCTGACGACGGGCATGCTCTGGCTGCGCCGGCTGCGCGCGGGCACCACCGTCCACTACGAGGACCTCTGCGCCGATCCCCGCGCCGTGCTCGAACCTGTGCTCGCACCTCTCGGCATCGCCGTGCACCTGCAGGACCCGCCGGCACCCGTCACCGAGCTGCACTCTTTGGGGGGCAGTCCGGGCTTTGGCGTTCAGAGCGTCGAACGTCTGCATCCCGACGCGTCTTGGCGGTCGGAAGCTCCCGCCGAGTTGTTGCGTGCCTTCGACAGCGCGGCCGGCGACCTCAATCGACGCTTGGGGTACTAGTCCGCTGTGCTACTTTCCGCGCCCTCGTTGGAAGGGAGCGGAATGCCTAGCGGTCGTCACGATCAGGCCGGTGAGGTGCCCTCGCTGCGGGCCAACCTGCGGCGCGCGGCGGCACGCTGGATCAAGCCGCATCCGACGCTCTACCGCATCGTCGTGGGTGCGTGGAACGGCAGCTTCGCGCTGTGGGCATTCGCCCGCGCCGCGGCACGCGGCCAATTGCACGTGCGGCCTGATGCGGCGCGCCTTGCGGCCTACGTCGGACGGCAAACCACGCCAACGCTCAAGATCGGTCTCACGCTCGCAACCGACGCGACATTCACGGCGCTCGGCGATGCCCTCCGCATGCGCGGCGTGCCGTTGGCGGAAGGTGGCTGGACGTACTACCTGCCGCCCTCGGCGCAGCGCGACGCGCTGATCCCTGGCCTCGCCGACCGCTATCCTGCTCCCGTCGGACTGAAGGTGCTGAAGGACCTGCACGGGCCGGATGCGGCGCAGTACACGCCGCACGATCTGAATCCCGCACCGGGCGCCGGTCTGCTGCGCGCGCTGACACCCGATCCACGCACGTTGCTGCGCGTCGGTGCTGCGCTGCACGCCGAGGGGCTTGGACCGGCCGTGTACGATCTCGTGGAACTCGATGCGGGCCGGCCGCTCACCGCCTACGTCGTGGAACACCTGACCGGCGGCAGCGCCACGGTGGTTGACCACACCCAGTACATGGCCCGTCAGCACGCGGTGCTGGCAGGCGGCGAGTTGCAGACTGCGGTGCCGTCGGTTCGCGCGGCGCTGGATTTCGCCTCGCCCGACTGCAACGGCAATCTGGTGCGGGACTCCGACGGGACGGCGCGCTTCGTGGACTTCCAGTCGTTCCGTTTCGGCGATGAGCTCGCCCGCGTCACGCGCCTGGCCGAGATGGCGTCCCCGACCACGCACTTCGGCGCGGGCCGCCTGCACCGCGGCAAGCGCTACCTGTACCAGACGTTGCCTGGCGCTGGCGCCGGCAAGCGCGACACCAGCCGGCGCTTCGACCTCTACGCGAGCCTGCTGCAGCAATCGAACGTCACTCTGGCCGACCAGCTCGCGTTCGACATCGGCTGCAACACGGGCCTGATGCTCTACGAGGCGCTGGCGCGCGGCGCCCGCTGGGGTGTCGGGTTCGACCGGCCCGCAGTGGCTGCTGCGGCTGCGCAACTGCTGCCCGCGCTGGGCGCCACGCGCACCACCGTGCGCGGCATCGACATCGCGCCGTCTTCTGATTTCGCCGGGATGCTGCCCGCCCATGTGCGGTCGGCGCCGGCGGGCGTGCTGCTCTTTCTGGCGGTGTCCGATCACATCGGATTTCCCGACGGCGTGGCCGCGCTGCCGTGGCACACGATGCTGTACGAGGGGCACGCCGACCAGGATGTGCCCATGGCGCGCGAGCGCATGCGATCGGTGCCCTGGCTCGCCAAAGCCGAGGTGCGTGCGACGGGGATGGTCCGCGAGGCGGACTCGCCCGAGCGGCCGATTCTGGTGGTGCACCGCGGCGCAACTGCGCGTTGACGCGCGCGCGCCGGGTAGGCATGGTCCCGCGCGAATTTCTCTAAACGCCGCGCGAGGGTTTTCCGATGGCCAAGTGGTTCGACGAAACGCTGTACCCGTTCTACCGCCAGGCCGTCCGTATCGATGAGACGCTGTTCCGCGGCAAGACCAAGTTCCAGAAGGTCGAGTTCCACAGGAACGAGCGCCTCGGCCGTTTCCTGACGCTCGACGGCGTCATCCAGACGACCGAGGGCGACGAGTTCTACTACCATGAGAGCATGGTGCACGCGGCCATGCTGGCGCACGGCAAGGCAAAGTCCGTGCTGATCATCGGCGGCGCCGACGGCGGCATTCTGCGCGAGGTGTTGAAGTACAAGTCGGTGAAGAAGGCCGTACTGGTCGACATCGATGGTGAACTGATCGACCTGTGCCGCGAATACGTGCCCAGCATCAACGGCGGCGCCTTCGAGGATCGGCGCACCGTCAATGCGCCGGGCGACGGCGCGGCCTATGTGGCCGAAACGGACGAGCGCTTCGACGTCATCCTCGTCGATTCGACCGACCCGCAGGGCCCCGGCATCGTGCTGTTCCAGGCGCCGTTCTTCCGCAACTGCCGCCGCGTGATGAACCCGGGCGGCATCATGGTTACGCAGAACGGCGTGTACTTCTACCAGCAGCAGGAACTGACCGACGCCCACAAGCACCGGCTCAAGGTGTTCAAGAAGGCGGGCGCGTACGTCGGCCCGATTCCGACCTACGTCGGTGGCCACATGGCCTTCGGTTGGGCCTCGGATACCTTGGACTTTCCGGCAGTGCCCGTGGCCACCATCCGCAAGCGCTACAAGGCGGCGGGCTTGACCACGCAGTACTACAATCCAGATGTGCATCAGGCTTTCTTCTGCCTGCCCAACAATGTCCGTCCGCTCCTCGGGATGAAGCCGGACGGGGCGCCCGCGCCACGCCGGGCCGCCAAGCGCAAAGCCTAGACAGCCCGCCGGGCTTGACCCCGGGTTTCCTTGTCCCCACATGAGTGATCGGGTGCCATATCTTGTGGCGCCCGAAGGCCGCGGCGAGGTGCCAATTTTGGGCCTCGCCCGTGCCGCTCGCTCGGTTCGACGAGGAGACCATGACCCTGTTCGAAAGCCCCTTCCTGCTCGGGTTCGAGCAGTTCGAGCGTACCTTGAACCGCATCGCCAAGTCGGCGGGGGACGGGTATCCGCCGTACAACATCGAGCAGATCGGTGAGAACGGCATCCGCATCACCATCGCGGTGGCCGGTTTCACCAAGGACGACCTCGACGTTGCTCTCGAGGACAACCAGCTTGTGATCCGCGGCAAGCACCGCGTGGACGCAGAAGAAGATCGCAACCGCGTCTTCCTGCACCGCGGCATCGCCGCCCGGCAGTTTCAGCGAGCTTTCGTGCTCGCGGACGGCATCGAAGTGCGGGGCGCCTCGCTCGACAACGGGCTCCTCAGCATCGACCTCGCGCGGCCGGATGCGGCGGGCATCAGCCGTAAGATCGAGATCAAAGGCTCCACGATGACGCCGCAGAATGTTGGCACCGGCGCGATCGGGCCACGCATCAAGGCGACCGGCTGAGGCCGAACTGACAAAGTTAGGAGAGGTATCAATGGAACGCTTCGAATTCGAAAAGGCCGTGCTGCCGCCCCTGATCGACCCAACGGTCGCGTACGTAAAGGCGGTCACCATCGAGGGGGTGAAGGCCTACGCGATCTTTCTTGCCGACGGGACGCAGCTTGCGATCGCGCCGTCGCGCGAAATCGCCTTTGCCGCCGTGCGCCAGCACGAGCTGGAGCCGGCTTCCGTTCACTAGGCCGAACGAACTCGCTCGGCTCCCGCGCGCAGGGCGCGGGGAGCCGGCCCCGGTGGGGCCGGCAAGCTCTTCCCAAATGTCCTAAAAAGGCCGCCTGGCGGGGTTCGCGGGTGCGAGCGCCTATGCAGCGTGTGGCGTCGCGGACTCGGTCAGGAGTGCGTACAGGGCGTCGGCGTTGCGCGAGCCCCGCAGCTTTTCGCACATGGAGCGGTCGCGCAGAACGCGGCTGACCTTGGCGAGAGCCTTCAGGTGGTCGGCGCCGGCCGAATCGGGCGCCAACAGCATGAACACAAGATCGACCGGTTCGTTGTCCACCGCGTCGAAATCGACCGGGGTCTCGATGCGCGCGAAAAAGCCGTAGAGACGGTCGAGGCCTGGCATCTTGCCGTGCGGAATCGCGATGCCGCCGCCGATGCCGGTGGTGCCCAGACGCTCACGCTCCTGCACCGTCTCGAAGATCTGCCGCTCATCCAGCTTGGTGATGCGGGCGGCGCGGGCGGCCATTTCCTGCAGGACCTGCTTCTTGTTGGCCGCCTTCAACGTCGGGACCACGTTGCCGGGTCCCAGCAAAACGTTCAAATCCATCGCGAACCTCGCCCCCATTACTCGTTACTCGGGCAAAAACGCGGCCCTTAGGGCGCTCGCGCGTCCCCTTGCCGCCGCTGGTCGTCTTTGGGATGGGCCGCGTTGGCGACCCCTCTACACCTGTCGTGTCCGGCGGGTGTGCACTGCACACATGGTCCGCCTTGCTGCCTCCGGCAAACTCGACACGCTAGCGGCACCCTGGTTGGCCAAAGCCAACGGGGCCAGACTCCGCGTGAAAAACGGTGAGCCGGCGCATTTGGACGCGGGACCATAGGCCCGGGCGGTTGGTCCGTCAATGCACGGGAGGCCCCGCAAAACTGCCAAAAATCGCCTCATTTGGGGGGCTTGCGCACCCTGTCCTCCCCCTTCGTGGCCAGGGCCCGGCCGTAGGGTGACGGGCGATTGCATCGATGGGCATCGTAAAAAGCTGTTACGAAACGGGCTTTCCCTGACACACGGCGACACGAACGGCGGAACGCGCTGCAACGTGAAGGGCATATTTCTTTGGACGTGCGGCGGTTGCTGCATCCAGCCACCTCCCCGGCTGGCCACCGAATTCAATGGAGTGCATACGATGACCATCAAGACCTTTGCCCTGTCCGCCGTTGTTGTGGCTGCCCTTGGCGCCCCGCTCGCGAACGCGGCGATCTTCGAGCCGGCCGGCTATGCCACCGGCTTCGTGACCGCGGTCAACGAGGCGGCCGGCACCATCACGGTGAACGGCACCACCATTCGCGTCACGCCGGACCAGCTCGGCGACGCCCCGCTGGGCGATGAGGTCGACGTGGCCTACGTGATGCAGGGCGGCGCTGCGAAGGCGATTGCCGTTGAGGCGATCGAAGCCGACGGCGAAGGCGAATTGGTCGACTAACCACCCGCCCGGTCCAGGTTTGCAGGGGGCGTCCGGCGGGTCCGCCGGGCGCCCCCTGCGCGTTTCTGAAGGACCCAAGCCCATGAAACTCGCGCCGCATCGATTGTGGAAGCCGCTTGCCGTTGCAGGCGTGCTCGCACTGGCCGGCGGAGGGGCGTGGCTGTGGTGGTCCTCCGATCGCAGCGCCGCTGCCATCGAGTACCGCACGGCCACCGTCGATCGCGGCGCCATCGTGAGCCAGGTGTCGGCTACCGGCACCGTGAACGCCGTGGGCGTCGTTGCCATCAACACGCAGGTGAATGGCGAAGTCGCGCAAGTCCTGGTCGACTTCAACTCGCCGGTCACCGCGGGCCAGGTGATGGCGCGCCTCAATCCCGAAACCTTCCAGATGCGTGCGCTGCAGGCCGATGCCGATCTCGCGATCGCACAGGCAAACCTTGCCTCGGCGCAGGCGTCGGTGGTGCGCGCGCAGTCGGATTTGCGCAACGGGGACGCGCAGATGCAATCGCTGCAGGCGCAACTCGCCAACGCGCAGGCTGCGGTGGATGCCGACCTGCGCGATCTCGAGCGCCAGACGGAGCTGTTCAATCAGCAGATCATCGCGGTGACAGCGTTGCAAACCGCGCAGACCAAGGCCAACGCCTCCAAAAGCCAGCTCGATCAGATCAAGGCCAACATCGCCGGCCAGCAGGCGACCCTCGATGGGCGCAAGGCTTCGCTGTCGATGGCCCAGGCCGGCATCGCCACGGCACAGGCAACCATCCAGCAGAAACAGGCGGCGTTTGGCGAGGCCAAGGCAGACCTCGGCCGCACCGAAATCCGCGCGCCGGCCGACGGCGTCGTGCTTTCGCGCACGGTGGAGGTCGGCCAGACGGTACGCAATGACGTGACGGCGACGGGCGGCACCAATACCGGCGGCGCGACCACGACCGCACTCTTCACGACCGCGCACGGCCTCGATGAAATGGAAGTGGCCGTCAGCATCGACGAGGCCGACATCGCACGCATCCTGCCCGGTCAGCGCGTAACATTCACGGTGGACGGCCAGCCGGGCCGCACCTTTGCGGGCCGCGTGACACAGGTGCGTCTCGCGCCGCGCACGGTGCAGAACGTCGTCATCTACACCGTGGTGGCGCGTGCCGAGAATGCCGACCACGCGTTACTGCCGGGCATGACCGCGACGGCGACCATCGTGCTGAGCCAGCTCGACAACGCGCTGCGCATTCCCAACACGGCGCTCCGCTACACCCCCGCCGGCTTCCAGGCGCCCGCGACGACAACGCTCGCACCGGCCGAAGGCCGCAACGCGCGCGTCTTTGCACTCGGTGCCGACGGCCGCCCGCAACTGGTACCGGTCGTCATCGGCGCCACCGACGGTCGCTTCACGCAAGTGCTGTCCGGCCAACTGGCGCCGGGCCAAGCGGTGATCATCGGATCGAACGAAGCAGCGGTGGGGGCGACCGCCACGCCGGTCACCGGCATCGGCGGACCAGGACCGGGCGGCGGGTTCTTCGGCTTCTAGTCCTGCGCCTCGCAACGATGCGAGGACACGCGCGCTAGGCGATCTGCTTCTTGAGGCGGCGGCGATCCACGGAGGAGGGGATGCGCATGGCTTCGCGGTACTTGGCAACCGTACGGCGCGCGATGTCGATGTCGGCCGAGCGCAGGATTTCGACGATCTTGTCGTCGGACAGGACCTGATCGGGCGTCTCGCCCTCGATCAATGTCTTGATGCGGGCACGCACCGATTCGGCCGAGTGGTTCATGCCGCCCTCGGCCGAGGCGATGGCCGAGGTGAAGAAGTACTTCATCGGATAGATGCCGCGCGGCGTCGCCATGTGCTTGTTGGCGGTGACGCGGCTCACGGTGCTTTCGTGCATGCCGATGGCGGTGGCGATGTCGCGCAGGTTGAGCGGGCGCAACAGGCGCACGCCGTGCTCGAGGAACGCTTCCTGCTGCGCCACGATCTCGGTCGCGACTTTCAAAATCGTGTTGGCGCGCTGGTCGAGCGACTTCACCAGCCAGTTGGCCGAGCTCAGGCGCTCGGACAGGTACGACTTGTCGGCCTCGGTCGCCGTCGAAGACGAGATACGCGCGTAGTAACGCGTGTTCACCAGTACGCTCGGCAACGTGTCGGAGTTGAGCTCGATGAGCCAGCCGCCTTTGGGACGGCGGCGCACGAAGACGTCCGGCACCACGGTCTGCGCAAGTTCTCTGCCGAAGGCGAGGCCCGGCTTCGGGTTCAGGCCTTTGATCTCGGCGATCATGTCGAGGACGTCGTCCTGGCCCTGGCCCGACACCTTGCACAAGCCCGCGATGTCGTTGCGCGCGACGAGGTCGAGGCGGCCGACGACCGCCTGCATGGCGGGGTCGAGACGGTTCTGCTCGCGCAACTGCAAGGCCAAGCACTCGCCGAGAGAACGCGCGAATACGCCCGGCGGATCGAAGCGCTGCAATTTGGTCAGCGTCTCTTCGACACGCGAGACGGTGGTGCCGACGGATTCCGCCACCGCCTCCAGCTCGCCGATCAAGTAGCCGGCCTCGTTGACCATATCGATCAGCTGCACGCCGATCATGCGGTCGGCGATGTCGTCGCAGTCGACGCCGAGTTGGGCGATCAGGTGGTCCTGCAGCGTCTCTTCGCGGCTCGTGGTCGATTCGAAATCGAAGTCGTCGGAGTCGAAACTGGTGCTGCCGCTCTTGCCGCGCGAGAAGGCGTCGCCGTTGCCCATGCCCTCGCCGACGGACGGTTCTTCGGCGTTCATCGCCTGGCCGAGATCGACGTCGAGCGGCGTATCGGTGGTGCCTTCGCGCGTAATCTGGGTGAGATCGGCGGTGCTCGGGTCGGCTGCAACGTCGCCGCCGAAGTTGTCGCCTTCTTCTCCCGCCTTGGCCTCGACCTCGCGCTTTTCCAGCAGCGGATTCTGCTCGAGCTCGAGCTCGACGAACTCGGCGAGTTCGATGTTGTTCAACTGCAGCAGCTTGATGGCCTGCTGCAGTTGCGGCGTCATCACCAGGGTCTGTGCCTGGCGGAGCTCTAAACGAGGTGTGATTGCCATGGCTGGGCCGCTACAGGGAGAAGCGCTCTCCCAGGTAGACCCGGCGCACGTCCTTGTGCGCCACGATCTCGGCTGGCGGGCCTTCCATCAGCACGCGGCCTTCATGGAGGATGTAGGCGCGATCGACGATGTCGAGCGCCTCGCGCACGTTGTGATCGGTGATCAGGACGCCGAGGCCCCGATCCTTCAGATGCGAGACGAGGTCGCGAATGTCCGCGACCGCAATCGGATCGATGCCGGCCAGCGGCTCGTCGAGCAGCATGAACGACGGACGCGTCGCAAGGGCGCGCGCGATCTCGACGCGGCGGCGCTCGCCGCCCGACAACGCTTGGGCCGGCGTGCGGCGCAGGTGGCTGATGGAAAATTCTGCGAGCAACTCGTCGAGCATCGCTTCGCGATGGTCGCGCATCGGCTCGACGACTTCGAGCACCGCCCGGATGTTGTTCTCGACCGTGAGGCCGCGAAAGATCGAGGCCTCCTGCGGCAGGTAGCCAACGCCCAGGCGTGCGCGCCGGTACATGGGCAGGCGCGTGATGTCGTGGCCGTCGAAGTTGATGGTGCCGTAGTCCGGCGCGATCAGGCCGGACAGGATGTAGAAGCAGGTGGTCTTGCCGGCGCCATTGGGGCCGAGCAGGCCCACTGCCTCGCCGCGATTCACCGAGAGCGACACTTCGCGCAGGACCGGGCGCTTCTTGTAGGCCTTGCCGATCTTGTTCGCGACGAGACCGGTGTTGTGGGCGATGAGCTGCGGGCGGCTGTTCTCGCTGACCGGCGGGGCCGCGTTCTGAGCTTCGTTGCGCATCGTCATCGCCCGCGCCCTACTTGGGAGCTGCCTTAGGGGCAGCGGCCGGCGCCTTGGGAACGACCGCAGGAGCGGTGGTGCCGCCCTTGGCGTTGCCGGCGGCAGGAGCGGCAGTCGCAGGCGTAACGGCAGCGCCGGGCTGGTTGGGGTCGATGACCACCCGCACCCGGCCGTCGCCGCCCGCACCCGCGGGAGCTCCCTCGACTCGACTGTTTCCCGTAGCAAGGTTCAGGACCGCTCGTTCACCGCGCAGGACATTCTGGCCCTGCGTGAGTATCACGCTGCCGGTTAACGTAATGATACCGGCGGGTACGTCGTACGTGGCGTTGTTGCCCTGGGCCGTCTCGGCGGCGGTCGACAGGAACACCTTGCCGACCGCGTCGAGCTTGGAGATCGCGTTGTCGCCGCCGCCCTGGGCGTAGGTGACGATCAGGCGATCGGCCTTCATCACCATGCTGCCCTGGTTGGCGTTGACGTTGCCCGTGAAAGTGGCAGTTCGCTTGTCCTGCTGCACCTCGAGGGCGTCAGCCGCGATCTCGATCGGCTCGCGCGCGTTGACGGCGGCCGTGCGCACCTGCGCCGCCGCCGGTAGCGCCAGCATCAGCAGGCCAAGGGCAAGAAAGGGGCGCAGGCGCATCAGCCGTCCTGACGTGGGTTGATGGTCACGCGGACGCGTCCGATCAGGCTCAACGCCTTGCTGGCGGTGGTGTAGTTGAGCGTGTCGGCCTGCAGCATGCCGAGCGGGCCGTGGCCTTCGATGGGAGTCGGCGTCTTCAATGTGCCGGCGCTCAGGTCGATGACGGCCTCGTTGGTGTGCAACTCGTAGCCGGCGTTGGTGAACACATCCACCGTGCCGGCGAGGTGCAACACGCGGCCGGATCGGCTGAACTCGCCGCGGTCGGCGGTGATCGAGATCCACGTGCCGTTGTCGGTCGTGATGTCGGCCTGCAGCGAGATCAGGTCGAAGACGTCGAAGCCTTCCTTCTGCACCGCGCGGTCGGCCGTGACGACGAACGGGCGTTGGTTGTTGTCGGTGCCGGCAAAGCGCGCCTTCGTGACGCCCAGCAGGCCGCCTTCGTCGCGCTCCAAGTCGCCGAACGAGAAGCGAAAGCCGGGGTCGGATTCCAGGCGCGGCCACCAGACGATCATGGCAACCAGCGCAGCCGCCGTGATCGGCAGCAAGAACTTCATCCAGCCGACGAACACGCTATAGCGGCGGCTGCGACGCACATCGATGTCGCGCAGGCGAAAGCGTTGAACGACTTCGGACGGCTTCATTCGCTGTCGCGCGGGTCACGCGCGTCCATGTCGATGCCGGCGCGCAGGCAATCGTGCACATGCAGGATGCCGATCGGTTTGCCGTTTTCGGCCACGAAGAAGCTGGTGATTTTGGCGTCGGTCATGCGGCCCAGCGCCTCGGACGCCAGCATGCCGCCGCTCACCGTCTTGGGGCGCGCCGTCATGACATCGCCTGCGCGGCGGTCCAACAGGCCGCGCTCCATATGGCGGCGCAGGTCGCCGTCCGTGACGATGCCGACGAGTGTCCCGGTGCGGTCGGTTACGCCGACGCAGCCGAAGCTCTTGCGGCTCATTTCCAGCAGCGTTTCGGTCATCGGCGTGTCTTCGCTGACGAGCGGCAGTGCGTCGCCGGTGTGGTGCAGGTCTGCCACCCGCACCAGGCGGCGCCCGAGCTTGCCGCCCGGGTGCAGCAACTGGAAGTTCTCCGGCGAAAAGCCACGGCGGTCGAGCAGCGCCACGGCGAGGGCATCGCCGAGGGCCAGCATCATGGTGGTGGACGTAGTCGGCGCCAGGCCGAGCGGGCAGGCCTCGGGCACCGGCGGCAGAGCCAGTGCGCAATCGGCGTTGCGGCCAAGCGTGGATTCGGCCTTGCCGACCAAGGCGATCAGCGGAATGGCGAACCGCCGGCAGTGGCTGATCAGGTCGGCGATCTCGGCCGTCTCGCCCGAGTTCGACAGGGCGATGACAGCGTCGCCCCTCGTGATCATGCCGAGGTCGCCGTGGCTGGCCTCGGCCGGGTGCACGAAATGCGCGGGTGTGCCGGTGCTGGCGAGTGTCGCGGCCATCTTGCGCGCCACGTGGCCGCTCTTGCCCATGCCGCTCACGACGACGCGTCCCTGCGCGGCAAACAACGTGTCCACCGCCCGTTCAAAGGCCGTGCCCAAGGTGCCCTCGAGCGCGCGCAGGCCTTCGGCCTCGAGGCGCAGCACGCGGCGACCCGCGGTCAGGGCATCGGAAGCCGATTCGGAACTGGCAGCGCGCAACGGCTTGGGGGCCGAGGTCATCGGTTCTCCGCGAACGTGGAACGGACCGTCATCGGGCTCCCCCGTGGAGGCCTGGGACGCTGAAAAGCCCGGGAAAGGGCGGAATTCCGCCAGAACTATGGTCCCCCGCCGCCCAAAAGGCAACGGCATGAGTCTTGCTTTAACGCCTCATTCGTTAACTTTTCGTTAACGAATGGCGGACAGCGCAATCTAGTGCGCGAAGATGTCCATCTCGCTCCAGCCGGCCAGGTCGAGTTCGGCGCGGATGGGCAGGAAGGCGAAGGCGGCCTGGGCCAGGTGGTAGCGGTTCTCACGCACCAGCATGCGCTCGAGTTCGGCCTTCAGCTTGTGCAGGTGGAGGACGTCCGAGCCCGCATAGTTGACCTGCTCCTCGGTGAGCGTGTCTGCGCCCCAATCCGAGGACTGCACGGCCTTGGAAAGCTCGATGCCCAGCAGGTCCTTGCTCAGGTCCTTCAGGCCGTGGCGGTCGGTGTAGGTGCGGGCCAGCTTGGACGCGATCTTGGTGCACCAGACGGGGGTCGCCAGGATGCCCAGGTAATAGCGCAGGGCGGCCACGTCGAAGCGGGCAAAGTGGAACAGCTTGGTGACGCGCTGGTCTTCCAGCAGGCGACGCAGGTTGGGTGCCGCATAGGCCCCGCGGGCCAACTGCACCACGTGCGCGTTGCCATCGCCCGACGATAGCTGCACCAGGCAGAGCCGGTCGCGGACCGGCGACAGGCCCATGGTCTCGGTGTCGATGGCGACGACGTCGCCAAGGTTCACGGAGGCGGGCAGGTCGCCCTTATGCAGTGTGACCGCCATGCGACTGGGCCTCGGTTAGCGCGAAGCCATCGCGCGGGGACTGAACCGCAGCCCCCAATTTGGTGCCCAGGAGAGGACTCGAACCTCCACGAGCTTGCGCCCGCTAGTACCTGAAACTAGTGCGTCTGCCAATTCCGCCACCTGGGCAGGGGGCCGTTTGGAGGCCCTTCCGGTACCGGGGGGAGAGCACGATGTCAACGCTCTCGGCCACGGGCGGCCGGCAGACGCGACGAATTGGGTGCGCGCATGCGTCGCGCCCAAGCTCCCGTAGAGTGCTGCCGGTCGTGTGGCTAGGATGCCGCGCGGGGGAGACATGTCCGACGGAATGATTACCGTTTTCGGCGGGTCCGGCTTCATCGGCCGGTATCTCGTGAAGCGCCTTGCTGCCACCGGGCGGCCGATCCGCGTCGCCACGCGCGATCCGGAGGGCGGCCTGTTCCTCAAGCCGATGGGCGCGGTGGGGCAGATCGACCTGGTGCTCGCCAACATCCGCGATGACGCTTCGGTCGCGCGCGCCGTCCATGGTGCTACGCAGGTCGTGAACCTAGTCGGCGTCTTGGCGGAGGGCGGCAGGCAGACGTTCGCCGCGGTGCATGCCGAAGGTGCCGCCCGCATCGCTCGCGCGGCTGCCGCCGCCGGTGCGGCGCAGCTCGTGCACGTATCGGCCATTGGTGCGTCGCCGGATGCCGGCTCGGCGTACGCGCGCTCGAAGGCGGACGGCGAAGCCCGGGTGCGCGCGGCCTTTCCGGGCGCCATCATCGTGCGGCCGTCGGTCGTGTTCGGGCCCGAGGATGATTTCCTCAATCGCTTTGGCGCGCTCGCGCGCATGTCACCGGTGCTGCCGGTGTTCGGCGGTGGCGCGGGCACGCGCTTCCAGCCGGTGTATGTCGGCGACGTCGCCGAAGCGCTGTTCCGCATCCTGCAGGAGCCCGCACGGGCAAAGCCGCTCTATGAGCTGGCCGGACCGGAGGTACTGAGCCTGCGGCAGGTGTTGGAGCTGGTGCTGCGCGACACCCGGCGCCGCCGCGCAATCCGTTCGCTCCCCTATGGCATCGGCAGCCTGATGGCCGCGGTTTCCTGGCTGCCGCTGATACCGAAGCCGATGCGGATCAGCAGCGACCAGCTGCGTTCCCTGCGCACCGACAACGTTGCTTCGGCCGGTACGCCGGGCCTTGCCGATCTCGGCATCGCGCCGACGCCGATCGCAACCATCGCGCCATCGGTCCTGTCGCGTTTCCGCCGCGAAGGCGGGGTCAGCGTCGCCCGTTAGCCTACGTGTAGAAGGCGTAGAGGAGCGCGCCGCCAAACACGATGCGATACAGCGCGAACGGCGTCAGGGTTCCGCGCCGCTGCCAGTTCATGAAGAACGAGATAGCGGCGTAGGAGGCGAGAAAGGACACCAGTCCGCCGATGGCGGCAGGCGCGCCGAGACTCCAGTCACCGTCGCTGGCGTGCTCCCACGAGTGCCACAGGGTGATCCCGAGCAGCGGCAGAATGCCGATCAGGAAAGCGTAGCGCGCCGCGTCCTTGCGCTCGAAACCCATGAAGCGGGCAACAGTGAGGGTCGCCGC
>CAIVPW010000030.1 GCA_903907895.1 uncultured Alphaproteobacteria bacterium | reverse complement strand
GTGTGGGCCTTCGTTGCGTTCTTGCTCGTCCTCTGGGTGTCGGAAGCTTCGGCGCAACAGGTGCCGCTCCAGGCCAACCCGTGGAGTTGGCGCGCGTGGATGTACTCGGGCGGAGGCAACCGCGTCGTCGAACCCGATGAACACCGCCGCGGGCTGGGTGCTTCCATCAGCCGTTCACTGGGTGAAGGGGCGGTGATCGCCGGCCTCCGGTTCGGCGCCAGCGGTGGTGCCGACGTCCCCAGCCGATCCGCCATGTTTAGCCTTACACTTCCTCTGAGCCGGGCACGGGAACCCGCGGCGCCCGGACCGGACCTGGGCTGGCGCTCGTTCGTGGCGCAGCCCCCTGCGGCGTATGCGCCCGCAGATTCCTTGGTTCGGCGCCTCATCGACCCGAGCGTTGCCGCCCCGCAGTTAGACGCGCTGCCGTACCGCGACCCCGAAAACGCCGACTTTGGGCAGATCGGGGTCGAACTCCTGGTGCCTGTTCCTCCGCTGATGTAGGCGGCTCGCTCGCCCCGAAGGGTCCGCAAAAGCGTGCGGGGAGGGTCTGAAGGCAGTAGGTTGCGCCCTCCGATGAGCGACCCGACCGACCTTTCCCCAAAAGCCAAGCGTCCCGTTGTCCGCCTGAAAGAAGGGCGGCCGCCGCGAGTCGTCCACGGGCACCCGTGGGTCTTCTCGAACGAAATCGTGATGAGCCCGGATGCTAAGGCGTTGCCACCGGGCGCCATCGTGCGGATCGAGCGCCACAACGGCGGTCCCGTCGGCGTCGGGATGTTCAACCCGCACACGTTGATCGCGGCGCGCATGCTGGCACGGGGGCATGCGGACATCGATGCCGATGAGGTCGCACAACGAATCGCCCGCGCATTGGCGGTGCGGGAGCGCCTGTTCCAGGCGCCGTACTATCGCCTCGTGCACGCAGAGGGCGATGGCCTGCCGGGATTGGTGATCGACCGGTATGGCGATGTCCTCGCCGTGCAGGCGAACACCGCGGGCATCGACCGCATGTTGCCGCAGCTGATGGCGGCGTTGGAACAGCACTTGCGGCCGACCGCGATCGCCCTGCGCAACGACTCGCCGGCGCGCGCACTGGAAGGTTTGGTGCAAGAAGTCGGCTGGGCCAAGGGTGGCGATACCGGGCCGGTGCGTGTTGAAGAAGAAGGCGTCGTGTTCTTCGCCGACGTGAGCGGCGGTCAGAAGACGGGCTGGTTCTATGACCAGCGCGACAACCGCTCGTTCGTGGCGTCGCTGGCGCGCGGCCTCACGGTGCTGGACGCCTACGCGCACACCGGCGGCTTCGCCGTGCGGTGTGCCCACGCGGGCGCAAAATCGGTGCTTGGCATCGACCGTTCGGAGCACGCGCTCGAGCTCGCCGCGCGTGCCGCCGCCGAGAACGGTGTGGGCGACCGCTGCGAGTTCCGCCGTGCCGAAGTTTTTGCAGAGCTGGAAGCGAGGCAGGCGGCCGGCACGAGCTTCGATCTTGTGATCGCGGATCCGCCAGCCTTCGTCAAATCCAAGCGCGATCTGGAGCAGGGCTTACGCGGATACCGCAAGCTGGCGCGCCTTGCCGCGTCCGCCGTTGCGCCGAACGGATTCCTGGCAATCGCCAGCTGCAGCCACAATGTGAGCGCGGAAGACTTTCAGGAGCAGGTCGCGCGCGGAATCGCCGACACGAGCCGCACTGCGCGCATCTTGCGCAGCGCCGGGGCCGCCCCCGACCATCCGGTGCATCCGATGCTGCCGGAAACGGCGTATCTGAAGATGCTGGTGCTGAGCCTGGACTGACTTTGCACCCGCCCAGGTGGCGGGTGCCGTACGCTAGACCAGCACCCAGACGCCGTCGCGCTGCAGACCGGTGCGTTCGGCGAGCAGGGCGCGTTGCACGCCGAGCAGGTTCCAGTGCACCGCCTCGAGCAGCTTGAACGACGCCTTGGAGCCGTCGTTGAACAGGCGCGTGAACTCGCCGGCACCGATCTCCAATAGCTCGGAGTCCTTGAGCACGCGGCAAGTCGCGCTGCGAGCGCCCTGATCGAGCAGGGAGATCTCGCCGAAGATGCGGCCGGGGCCGAGGTCGGCGAGGGCGACGATATGCCCGTGGCGTTCCACCGTGACGCCGACTTGGCCCTTTATGACGATGAAGCAGCTGGCGCCGGGTTCACCCTCGGTGAACAGCAGCTGGTCCTTGGAGACATCCCACTGCCGCATGCTCTTGCACAGGGCGTCGAGCTCGTTGTCCTCGAAGGCCTCGAAGAACGGCATGCGGCGCAAGAAGCCTACACAACCCTGGCTGAGGGCATGCACGCGCCCGGCAAGACCGGGGGCCTGCTCGACGGGCGTTCCGGGCCGCCGCGCCGGTCGCGCGGCGATCTCGGCGTCGAGGTTGCGCACGGCAGTGCACAGGCCCAGCGCAAGGCGATACAGGACCTTGAAGGCGATCGGCGAGTAGCGCCGCCGCAGTTCGCGGAAGCGCTCGACGTCGATCGCGAAGCCCGCTGCGTCCTCCACCACTTTGGCGGTGGCGAGGTAGCCTGGCGAATCGCCCGGCACGGATTCCCCCAGCGATTCGCCGGGCCCGGAGGTCAGCGGCACAGAGTTGCTGCCGTCGGGAAGATTCGTGACCTGCTCGACCAGTCCCTTGGTCAGCAGGTACATGCGGTCTTCGGGCGTGTCCTGGCGAAACAGCACGGTGCCCGTCCCGGCGGTGAACGGTGTCACGAAGCGCGCGATCTCGGTGCGCTCGGCCGCCGTCAAATCGTCAAATGCCGAGACGACCTTGGGCCGCTCCTGGACCTTCGCGCTCATCCGCTTCCCAACCCCCGCACCCGTACAAACTACGGCCTCGATGGAGGCGGGCAAGATACAAAGGCAGGTGGGAAAAGGCCATGCACGGTTTTGGTTTCCCGTCGTGCCAAAGCCGGAGACCGGCAGAAACCCTGAGGTCCCTTGAACGTCCTGGTCCTGGCAACCTTCCTGTTCACCTATGCCGGGATGGCAGTGGGGCGGCTACCCGGCCTCCGGATCGATAGGGCCGGCATTGCGCTGATCGCGGTGGCGATCCTGCTGGCAGGCGGGGCAATCGACACAGGATTCCTGGCGCGAGCGGTCGATGCGCCGACTCTTGTGCTGCTGTTTGGACTGATGGTCGTCTCGGCGCAGTTTGCCCACTCGGGGTTCTACGCCGCCTGCGCCGACCGCATCGTGCGCTCGCCGCTGTCGCCCCGGGGGTTGCTGGCCGTAACTGTCGCGGTGTCGGGCGGTCTGTCCGCGATCCTGGTCAATGACATCGTCGTGTTCGCCATGACTCCGCTGCTTGTCGTGGGCCTGCGCCAGCGCCGGCTCGATCCCCGGCCGTTCCTGCTGGGACTGGCCGCGGCCAGCAACGTCGGATCGGCGGCGACGGTGATCGGAAACCCGCAAAACATTTTGCTCGGGCAACTCGGCGACCTGGGTTTTTGGCGTTTCGTCGGCGTGTGCGGCGTGCCGGCGGTGCTGTCGCTCGTGGTTGTCTACGCAGTGATCGCCTGGCTGTGGCGCGCTGCACTTCAGGCGGGAGCGGGCGTGCCGGAGCCGGGGGCGGCGCCGGCGATCGACCGCTGGCAGGTGACGAAGGCGCTGCTGGCGACGACAGCGGTGATCGTGCTGCTGAGCACGCCTGTGCCGCGCGAGGTTGGAGTGCTGGCCATTGCCGCGCTTTTGCTCGCAAGCCGTCACACGTCGTCGCGTGCCATGCTGGCCGCGGTGGATTGGCCGCTACTGCTCCTGTTTGCCTGCCTCTTCACGGTCACGGCGGCGATGGCCGACACCGGCCTGGTGGCCGGGGCCCTGGCGTGGCTGGAAGACGCCGGCTACGCCCCAACGCGCCTTGGGGTGATTGCGCCGATGGCTCTCCTGATGAGCAATACCATCGGCAATGTGCCCGCGGTGGTGATGCTGACGGCGCTGTGGCCCGACTTGTCGACGGGCGCGCTCTATGCCCTGGCGCTGCTATCGACCCTGGCCGGGAACTTCCTGATTGTCGGCAGCATTGCCAATTTGATCGTCGCCGAGCGCGCGCAGGCGGCAGGAGTGCGACTTTCGTTCGCAGATTTTGCGCGCGCCGGCATGCCGATCACAGTGGTGACGATGGTGCTCGGTGTGGGGTGGCTTGCGGCGACCGGAGTGCTGCCGCTCTAGAAGCGCGCGCCGGTCTGGGTCTGGTATTCGCGGGCGAGCGCGCAGAACTCCTGCACGGTGAGCTCTTCGCCGCGCGCGGTGGCGACGACGCCAGCACGCTCGATCATCTGGTCGGTGTTGGTCCCCAGTGCCTTAAGGCTTTGGCGCAGCATCTTGCGGCGCTGGCCGAATGCGGCGGCGGTGACCTTTTCCAGGTACTCGCGGCGCGCGGCAGCAAGCGGCTCGGCGCGCGGGACGATCGACACCACCGACGACGTTACCTTGGGTGGAGGCACGAACGATCCGGCCTGCACGTCGAACAGGCGCTTCGTCTCGCACAACCACTGTGTGATGACGGCGAGGCGGCCGTAGTCCCCGGTCCCGGGCTCGGCGCAGATACGCAATGCCACTTCCTTCTGGAACATGAGCGTCATCGACGCAAAACGCTTCGCGTCCTTGAGCCATTTCAGCAGAAGGGCGGTGGCGATGTTGTAGGGCAGGTTGGCGACGATCTTCGTGCCCGGAATGCAGAAGTGCGCCTCGTTCACGGTCAGCGCATCGGTGGCCAGGATGCGCATGTGGCCGGGAAAGGCCTTCGACAACTCTTCGAGCACGGCGATGGCACGCTTGTCGCTCTCGCACACGATCAGCTTGCGCGCACCGGAAGTGCCCAGCAACGAGCGCGTGAGGCCACCCGGACCCGGCCCGACCTCGTAGACGACGCAATCGGTGAGGTCACCCGCCGCAGCCGCGATGCGGTCGGTGATGGAGGAGTCGAACAGGAAGTGCTGTCCGAGAGCGCGCTGGGGCGTGAGCCCGTAGCGCGCGACCACCTCTTTGAGGGGCAGAAGCTCAGGCAACGTCGCGCCGCCGATCGTCGAGGGCGCGGCGGCGCGTGGCGAAGTCGGCGGCCGCGCGGATCGCGGCAATCAAGCTTTCAGGCCGCGCCTTGCCGGTGCCGGCAAGGTCGAAGGCCACGCCGTGATCGGGCGATGTGCGCACGAATGGCAGGCCTAGCGTCACGTTGATTCCTTCCCAGAAGGCGAGCGTCTTGAGCGGGATGAGCGCCTGGTCGTGGTACATGCAGATAGCAGCGTCGTACTTGGCGCGCGCTTCTTCGTGGAACATTGCGTCGGGCGCCAGCGGGCCGATCGCATCGATGCCCTTGCCGCGCAGTCGAGTGACCGCGGGCGCGATGATGCCCTCTTCCTCGTCGCCGAGCGAGCCTTCTTCGCCGGCGTGCGGATTTAGGCCGGCGATGGCGAGGCGCGGGTGGTCAATGCCGAAATCGGCGCGCAAGGCATTGGCGGTGATCTCGGCGTCCGTGACGATGGCGTCGGTGGTCAGGGTTGCTATAGCGCGCGCCAGCGAAACATGGACCGTGACGGGCACGACGCGCAGTGCGGGCGAGGCCAACATCATCACCGGGCGAAGGTTGCCGCCTGCGAGCTCGGCCAGATACTCGGTATGACCGGGCGCCCGGAAGCCGGCCTCGTACAGGGAGTGCTTGTGGATCGGGTTGGTTACAACCGCGGCCGCCTGACCCGCCTGGACCAACTGCACCGCTCGATCGATGGATGTGATGATCGCTTTGCCGTTGGCCGGATTCGCCTTACCGGGCACGACGGGTGCGCTGAGCGGATGAGCGAGGACGGGCAAGGCTGTGGCGAATGCCGACACGGCCTGGCCGGCATGGGCGATGGCTCGCACCGGCACGTCGAGGTTGCTCGCGCGCGCGAGCGCCGCGATGCGGTCAGGGTCGTCAATCAAGAAGAAGGGCGGCAGGGCCTGCTGGTGCCGCGCCGTCCAAGCCTTGCAGGTAATCTCGCCGCCAATGCCGGCCGGGTCACCCATGGTGACAGCCAGGGGCAAGCCGGCGCTCGCGCTCGTCACTAGCGTACCCGGATGTCCACGGTGGCGTTACGGCGCATGTCGCGCAGGTAGCGGCGCTCGAGCAGGTCGAGCCGCTGCTGACCGAGGGTCGTTGCCACCTCGTCGCGGGAAGGCTTCTGGGACACGGTGCCCGCGCGCTCACACACCATGAACACATGGATGGCGGTGTCGGAGCGGATCGGCTGGCTGGCGCGCCCCACCTCGAGGTCGGCCAGCGGACCGGCGAACCGCGCCGGCAAGTCGCCGATCTTCACGGTGCCGAGGTCTCCCGATTGGGGATTGCCGACCTCTTTGATCATGGTGTCCATGGCCTCGCAGCCCTTCACCCCGGCAGAGATGGCGTTGGCGCGTTGCTCAGCGCGCTGAACCTCGGCCGCGGGCGCGGTGACCGGGAGGGGCAGCAGGATCTGCTTCAGGTGAATGCGTGCCTCGCGAGGATCGGCCGTGCCGAGCATGCGTCGGTCGCGCAGGTGCAGCAGATAGTAGCCGCCGGCGGCCGAAATCGGCGCCGAGATGGTGCCGACCTCCATCGTCTTCAGCACGTTGCCGAGCTCGGGCGACAGTTGGTCTTCCATGATCCAGCCGATGTCGCCGGCATCGAACGCGGAAGGGCCGCGCGAGAATTGGCGCGCCACATTGCCGAAGTTGGCGCCGTTGCGGATGTCGTCGGCGATGCGCTGCGTCTGCGCGCGCAGGTCGGCATCGCGCTGCCCCTGCTCGGAGGGCAGGAATATCTCCGAAACCAGGTAGCGGAATTTTCCGGTGCTCCCCTGGATGCGGGCGAGTTCGGCGTCGATCTCCTGCTCGGTGATGTTCACCTGCGGGACCAGGATCTGCCGCACCACCTTGCTCCACAGGATCTCGACGGTCATCTGCTGCAAGACCGCGGCCTCGGGAATGTTCTGTTCGGTCAGGAAGCGCGAGAAGGCGCCGCGCGGCAGGTTGTTGCGCTGCTCGACAATGCGCTTAGCATTCTCGACCTCCACCGAACTCACCGAGATGCCAAGGCGCTTGCCCTCGATGTCCTCGAGCTTCTCGTCGATGAGCGTGCGCAGAACCTGGCCGCGCAGGCGGTTGCGTGTATCCGGCGTGTCCCGCAAGCCCGCGCTGTTGATCGCCAACTGGATGCGCTGGTCGAGGTCGAATTGCGTGATGAGCTGATCGTTCACCACGGCAGCGATCGTCATGTTCTGTGCGAGCACAGCGCCCGGCTGCACGAACGCCAGCAGTACGACCGCCAGGAGCAAGGTCAGAGGAAAGTGCAGTCGCCGGAAGTGCAGTGCCATCGAACCTATCCTAGGTGGCGCAGGTTGACGCGCAGGGAGATCGCTGTGGAACGCGGAACGTCGCGATCTTCCGTCAGTCGCCGCGTCAGCTCCAAGCCGACCCGCATGCAGTCGCAGTCGTACACGAGGCCAAGGCCGGCGAGCATGAGGCCGCCGTTCTCGCGCAAATCGTGCCGCGACCGCGCGTTGATGCTCCAGGTCTGGGTCAGTTTCACGCGGGCGGTGAGGTTTAACTCCTCCCGCCGCGCTTCCGGCCCATCCGGCCCATCGAGGGGGTCGATCTTCTCGCTGAGGAATACATAGCCCGCCGTGAACTTCGCGTCATCCGGCCCAAAGCCCAGGTCTACTTCATTGCGGCGCAACGAAAAGGACTCGCGGTCGAGCCGGAAGCGCTGCTCAAGGTCCACGGTCGGCCACTGCACGCTGATGCGGCCGACGTAGTCCGAAGGGCTCTTTTCCAGGCCACTGCCGGCTGGAAAGGTGTCATCCCTCGCGCGGGCGGTCTGGCCGATCATGGCGTGGGCCGCGGTACGCGCACTGTAGGTGCCGAACCGCACACCATAGTTGATGCGCGGTCCGCCCTCCCAGCGGTCGAGGCCGGGGAACCGGGACGGCCCGAACAGATTGGTGTCGTCATACTCGAAAGCGAGCGAATCCTCGTTCGGGATGAGCGGGGGGTTGCCGCCGTAGGGTGCCACGATGCCTTCGACGATCGGCTCGATCATGTAGTCGGAATTGGTGCCGGCGCGCACAAGCGGGAAACGCCATTCGAGAGCGAGGCGCGGCAGCACACGGCCCTTGAAGCCGTCGACCGTCTGATCCGGCACGGCTGTCGTCTCGCGCTGGCCATCCACCGCGTAGCCGTCCGCGCGCACGCTGGCGCTCATCGAATAGACCTCACCGAAGCGGGACGTATACGGCAAGCGCCACTCCGCCCGGCTGCTGAGCCGCATCACGTTGCGCCCCTCGGAGCGATGGATGGCGAGCACGTTGGCGTCCACCACAGCGTACTGCCCGTACCGGCCGGTCGGCGAATAGCGGCTGTACTCCATCATGGGCAGCACGGTGGGCGACTGGCCCGGGTCGTCGTCCTGCCGCAGTCCCTGAAAGCTCCAGGCATTGACCGCGGCATAGTTGCGGTCGCGCATGCCTTCGACGAACGCGTTGGTCGTCAGCACGTTGGCGTCGGAAATCTCGTATCGGCGCAGGTAGGTGTCGTCGCTCGAACGCGAGCCGGTGAAGCCCCACCGCCAGTCCGGGCTCAGGGTCCACAAGCCGCTGGTCTCGACATGGCCGCGCGTGTCCCGCTCGTTCAGGCGCAGGTTGTCGTCGTCGCGCGCCCAGGGCCGCGTAATCGAGCCGCGCGTCTCGAACAGCCCATTGGGCGTGAGTTGACGGTACTCACCCTTCATCACCATGCCTTCCTTGGCGGTGAAGAAGGGCGTGAGCGTGGCGTCGCGAGAGGGCGCAAGGTTCAGGTAGTAGGGCGTCTCGATGGTGGCGCCCAACGCGTTGGTGCTGCCATAGGTGGGCGCCAACAGGCCAGACTTGCGCTGGATCGTGGGATCGGGGTGCGTGAAGAACGGCGTGTACAGCAGCGGTATGCCAAAGAACTCCAGGCGCGCGTGCTCGTAGCGCACGGTGTGGGCCACCTGGTCATGGGTGACCTTGGACGCGCGCAGCTGCCACACGGGCGGGTCGCGATCGCCCATGCACGTGGAGCAGGACGTGAACAGCGCGTTGTACATCTCGGTGTAGGTGCCGCCTTGCCGCACCGCCGAAGCGGCCGCGAGCCGGCTTTGATCGGCAAGCAGCACGCGGATGCCCGACACGAAGCCGTTGCGGAACTCGTCGGTCAGCTCCACCTCGTCGGCGAACAGCACTTCGCCGGTCGGCTGCACGAGGGCGATGTTGCCCATCGCCCGCACGGTGTCGCTGCGCGGGTCCCACGCGACGCGGTCGGCCTGCAGGATCTGGGTGCCATTGTCGAGCTCGACACGGCCCACCGCCGTCACGATGTTGGTCTCCTGGTCGTGCTCGATCGCCTCGGCAGTAATCAGCACCGGCTGTCTTGGTTGCTGCTGCGCCTGAGCTCCCAGCGCCGCAAACAGCAAGAGCAACGCCGCTGCAGCGGCGCCGAGCCCAGCGCGCATCCACCCACCCCCCTGGCCGTGCATGCGTACTGTCTAACCGTCCTCTAGATGCAACAAGGTTGCGGCACCGAGCAGTGTACTCACGCCCGCGGGCGTCCAGGCCGCCAGAGCTGCAGGCACGCTGCCCGCCAAGCCCAGAGCAAGAACGACGTCGGTCACCACATAAAGCACCAAGCCGGCGAACACGCCCGCCACGATCAGAAAGCCGGTGTAACCACGACGCGTCAACCGCAACGAGAACGTTGCGGCAATCAGCACCATTGCCAGCAGCAGCAGCGGCGACGAAAGCAGCGTGTGCCAATGGATGCGATGGTTGAGTGCCGAGAAGCCGGCCTCGCGCAATGTGTCGATGAAGCGCGGCAGCTCCCAGAACGAGAGAGTCTCCGGCGGCGCAAAGCTGTCCTGGATCTGCTGCACGGTCAGCGACGTTGCCATGGAGTACTGATCGACGTGCTGGGGCGCGCGGTTCGGGCTCGACAGCAGCACGTCCTCGAGGTCCCACCGGCCTGCCTTCAGCACCGCGGTCGCGGCGTCGATACGGCTGACGAAGCGGTCATCGTCCTCGTACATGAAGATGGTGACGTTGCGCAGCTCTTCGCCTTGTTGCCCGACGTGCTCAGCATGCACGACCGACTGGCCGCCTTCGGCAGTCGCCTGACGCAACCACAAGCCGTTCTTTGACACCGCAAGCGAACTCGACTCGCCGCGGAAGTAGCGCGCCTCGAGCTGTTCGAAACGGCTGGCGGCCGCTGAGACGAATGGATCGAACAACGTGATCGACAGGATGCCAAGGCCCACGGCGAGCACGAGGGCGGGGGCGATGAACTGCCACACCGACACGCCAGCGCCGCGCGCAACCACCAGCTGCTGGCTGCGCGTCAGCCTGTAGAATGCCAGCATGGCGCCGAACAGCGCGGCAATCGGCAGAATTTGCTGCACCAGCAGAGGCAGGTGCAGCAGACTCATTTCCACGATGAGCAGCAAGCTGACCTCTTCGCGATTGGCGGCGCGCCGCATCAGCTCGGCCAGCTCGAACAGAAAGACCACGCCGCCCAGCATCGCGAGCACGATGCAGAGGCCGGCAAGAAACTGCCGGCCGAAGTAGACGGACAGGATGTAGGAGGGCCGCATCAGGTTGCGCGTGCCAAGCGGGGCAGGACAAACGTCGGCCAGCGCCGTACGCGCATGATCATGAAAGCGACCGCGAGCGTGGCCGCCGGCAAGAGGTAGAGGAGGGGGGTGAGGGCAGGTTCGCGTGTGATCAGCGAGTGCATACCCATGGCGGCGGCCTCGAACAGCATGGCGCCGATCGCGGCCGCCGTGATGCGGCCGGATTCGCCGCGGCGGTTGAATTCGCCCGAAAGCAGCGCGGACGCGGCGATGGCCGCCAACACCAGCGCGTAGAGCGGAGTCACGATCCGGTTATGCCCCTCGGCGCGAAGTTCGTTGGCGTAAGCTCGGTCGTTGCGGTTTTCCATGTCGGGGAACAGGAGGCTCGGCACGAAACGCTCCGCCGGTTCGCGCCATCGTGTTTCGGGCGAAGCCCCCAGCATCTCGAGGTCGAGAGCGTAGCGGCCGAAGTAGAAATACTGCACCTGGTCCTGGTCGGCGCGGCGCTCCTGCTGGTTTCCTTCGAAGAGCACGAAGCGTGGGCCACGTTCACCGGCCAGCAACATTCCTTCTTCGGCCATCAGCGTGACGGGGCGTGCGCGGTCGCGGTTGTCATGCACCAGGATGCCGCGCAATTCGCCGTTCGGTCCGCGCTCGCGGATAAACACGGTGATGTCGTCGCCGATCTGATTGAACTCGCCTTCCTGCAGCAGCACCGCCGCCTGGTTCGAGCGTATGGTGAACTGCAGGTCCTTGAAGGTGCGGAAGCCGAGCGGCATCAGATAGAGCGCGATAGCGTAGCTGATCAGCATCACGATGCCACCCAACACCAGGGCAGGCATTGCCAGCTTCTGCGAGCTGAGGCCCGCTGCCCGCATCACCACCAACTCGCTGTCGTAGGTGAGCCGGTGGTAGGTGTAGAGGATCGCCGAGAACAGGGCGATCGGCAGCACCAGCATAAGGAAGCCGGGCGACAGCAGCATCAGCAGGTAGAGGAAGCGGAACGCGGACAGGCCGCGGTTGATGATGAGGTCGACGAACGACAGGCTCTGGGTAAGCCAGACGACGGCGCACAGTGCCGCGGTAAGGAACGCGAGTGGCCCGACCACTTGCCGCAGGATGTACCGGGACACATGATTCATCGCCGCAGTATAGCTTGCCCGACCCCGTCCACCATGGGTTTGCGCGGGAATCCGGGCGGTGGCCGCCCCTCGAGAAAGGGCCCAGCTTGCGTATCGCTGTGATCGGCGCCACCGGCAAGACCGGCCGCTACCTCGTGCGCCGGCTTTGTGACGGCGGCGAGAGCGTCGTGGCCCTGAGCCGCGACGCCAGCCGCCTGGCGCAGGTCGATGAACGTGCCGACCGGCGCATTGCCGACGTCACCGATATCGCGAGTGCCATTCCTGCGCTCGCGGGCGCCGAGTGTGTCGTAAGCCTCGCGCACGCGGTGCTGAGCGATCGCGTGCTGGTTGCGCTCCCACCGACGTGCCGTTGGGTGGTGCTCACCGGCTCGGTACGGCGATCCACCACGCTGCCCGATCCCGGCGCCGACGGGGTGCGTAAAGGCGAGGCGGCGTTTCGTGCCTGGCTCGCGCGCGGCGGCCGCGGCGTGATGTTGCATCCCTCGATGATCTATGGCGCACCCGAGGACCGGAACGTCGGCCGCCTGATTCGCTTCCTGAAGCGCTGGCCGCGCGCCGTGCCCGTCATCGTCCCGTTGCCGGGCGGTGGGCGGCACACGGTGCAGCCGGTCTATTTCGGCGACTTGGTGGACGCCTTGGTTGCCGCCGTGCACCGGCGCGACCTGCCCCCCGACATCGAGATCGTTGGCCCTGAACCCATTCCCTACCGCGCGCTGGTGCAGGCGACGGCGGCGGCAGTGGGTCGCCGTGCCGCCATCGTGCCGCTGCCATTGGGCCTGCTCGCTGCGCTGGCCCAGGCCGCCACCGCCGTGGGCGTGCGCCTGCCGTTCAATGCCGCGGAGCTACGCCGCGGCACAGAGGACAAACGCTTTTCGCCCGAACCCATGCGGTCGCTGCTGGGGGTGAGCCCGCGCGCGTTCGAAGATGGTGTGCGGGAGAAGGTCACCCATGGCTGGTACTAGCGACGTCTGGCATTGGTCGGCCTGCGCGCCTTAGACTGCGCGCCCGCACAGATTTCCTGCCGTTCTCGAGGACCCGTCCATGAAGGTTTCGTTCGCCGACGTCATGATCCCGAACACAGGCGCACTCGGGCTTGGCGTTCTGAAGGGCGGCAAGCTCGGCCCGCTGGGCGAGAGCATCGACAAGAAAAGCGGCGGCGCACTGAAGCGCGCCATCAAGGCGGCCGGGCGCTTCGCGGGCGACAAGGGCGAAACCATCGAAGTGATGGCGCCAACTGGCACCAAGCTGTCGCGCATCGTGCTCATCGGGGTCGGCAAGCCAGAGGACTTCGACCAGAAGGCCGCGGAAGCGATGGGCGGAACGTTTGCGCGCCGCATCGGCGGGACCGGAGAGGTCCGCGCCGCGCTCGCCATCGATGCCAAAGCAACCAAGGTTGAGGCGTTCAAGCTCGCCGCCCGGGCCGGCTACGGAGCGCGCCTCGGGACCTACCGCTTCGACGCCTACCGCACCAAGGAGAAGCCGGAGAAGAAGCCGAGCCTGCAGGAGCTCGCCATCCTTACCGACAAGCGCGCCGATGCGCAGAAGCGCTTCGCCACCCTCGACAAGGTGGCGGAGAGCATCTTCTTCACGCGCGACCTCGTTACCGAGCCGCCCAACGTGATCTACCCGCGCACCCTCGCCAACCGCGCCGCGTCGTTGGCCAAGCTCGGCGTGAAGGTCGAGGTGCTGAATCAAGCGAAGCTCGCCAAGCTGGGCATGGGTTCGCTGCTCGGCGTCGCCCAGGGTAGCGACCACGAGCCGTATGTGGTCGTCATGCAGTGGAATGGTGCCGCCCGCACCAAGGCGCCGGTGGCGCTGATCGGCAAGGGCGTCACGTTCGACTCGGGGGGGCTGTCCTTGAAACCCCCCGCCGGCATGGAGGAGATGAAGTTCGATATGGCGGGCTCCGCCGCCGTCATCGGCACCATGCGCGCGCTTGCGGCCCGCAAGGCCAAGGTGAACGCCGTTGGCGTCGTCGGCCTGGTCGAAAACATGCCCTCGTCCAAGGCGCAGCGTCCGGGTGACGTGGTGACGTCCATGTCGGGCCAGACCATTGAGGTGCTGAACACCGACGCCGAAGGCCGCCTCGTGCTGGCCGACATTCTTTGGTTCGCCAAGGAGCGCTTCAAGCCGCAGGCGATGATCAACCTCGCCACCCTGACCGGCGCCATCATCGTGGCGCTCGGCCACCATCACGCCGGCTTGTTCTCGAACAACGACGACCTGTCGCAGAAGCTCACCGCCGCCGGTGAGGCCGAGGGCGAGAAGCTCTGGCGCATGCCGATGGGCGACGAGTACGACAAGGATATCGATAGCGACATCGCCGACATGAAGAACATCGGCGGCAAGGGCGGAGGCTCCATCATCGGCGCCCAGTTCTTGAAACGCTTCGTCGGCGACACGCCGTGGGCGCACCTCGACATCGCCGGCACCGCCTGGTCCTACAAAGACACAGCGACAGTGCCGAAGGGCGCCAGCGGGTTCGGCGTCCGCTTGCTGAATCGCTACCTGGACGAACTGTTCGCGGGGAAATGACGCGGCAGGCGTCCGTGACCGAAGTCAGCTTCTATCACCTGCAGAAGGTCGGCCTGGAGCGGGCGTTGCCGAAGCTGCTCGAGAAGGCGCTCGAGCGGGGGCTCAAGGCGGTGGTCGTCGCGGGGTCGGACGAGCGCGTCGAATCGCTCAATAGCGCGCTGTGGACCTATGACGCGGCGTCATTCCTGGCGCACGGATCGAAGGCCGACGGGTTCCCGGCGGAGCAGCCGATCTACCTGACCACCGATGCTGCGGAAAACCCCAACGGGGCCAAAATGCTGGTTCTGGTGGACGGAGTTTCTTCAGGCAATATCAGTGTGTTCGACCGCGTTCTTGATGTTTTTGATGGAAACGATAGCGAGGCCGTCGAGGCGGCGCGCGCACGGTGGCGGACGCTCCAGGAGGCGGGTCATTCGCTGACCTACTGGCAGCAAACCGAAACCGGCGGCTGGGAGAAGAAGGCGTAGCCTCCGGCCAGCGCGGGCGATATAAGCCGCCCGCTTCCCATTTCTGAACGGAGAACGAGCATGGCGCGCGAGCGCACCCTGTCGATCCTCAAGCCCGACGCCACGCAGCGCAACCTGACCGGCGCCATCAACCAGCGCCTCGAGAGCGCCGGCCTGCACATCATTGCGCAGAAGCGCGTACGCCTGACCCGCGCGCAAGCCGAAGGCTTCTACGCCGAGCACAAGGCGCGTCCGTTCTTCGGCTCGCTGTGTGACTTCATGACCTCGGGTCCGGTGGTGCTGCAGGTGCTCGAGGGCGAGAACGCCATCGCCAAGTACCGCGAGGTGATGGGCGCCACCAACCCCGCCAACGCCGCGCCCGGCACCATCCGCAAGGACTTCGCCGAGAGCGTCGAGCGCAACTCCGCGCATGGCTCCGACTCGGCGGCCTCGGCCGCACGCGAAGTCGGCTATTTCTTCGCCGAAATCGAGATCACGGGCTGAACCGACCGTCGGATACGTCATGGCCGGGCATGTGCCCCGGCCATGACGAGAAGATTCAGCGCTGCGGGCGCACTTCCGTCGGCGGGTTGATTGCCGCGCCCGGCGCTGCTGGCGGAGCGGCGATCTTCACGATCTTTCCTTCCACCGTCAGCCTTCCCTCCGCGAACCAACGGACCGCTTGAGGATAGATGCGGCGTTCGGCGTCGAGCACCCGGGCGCCAAGCGTGTCGGGGGTATCGTCCCCGTGCACCGGCACGGCGGCCTGCACGATGATGGGCCCTGCATCCACTTCGGCGACCACGAAGTGCACAGTGCATCCGGCAAAGCGAACGCCCGCCGCAATCGCGCGCTCGTGGGTGCGCAGCCCGGGGAACGCGGGCAGCAGGGATGGGTGGATGTTGATGAGGCGCCCGGCGTAGTGGGCGACGAACTCCGGCGACAGCAGGCGCATGAAGCCGGCCAGGCACACCAGGGCGGCGCCCGAGGCGTCGATGCGCCGCTGCATCTCGGCGTCGAAGGCCTGGCGCGAGGCGAAGAGCCGGTGTTCCAGGACTTGCGTCGGAATGCCGGCCCGCTCTGCCCGGGCCAAGCCGCCGGCGTCTGCCACATTGGACAGAACCAGGACGATCCGCGCCGGGAAGTCGGGCAGGGCGCAGGCGTCGATGAGGGCTTGCAGGTTGGAGCCGCGGCCGGAGACCAGCACCGCGATCGGCATCTTGCGGGAGCCGGGGCGCTCAACACCTCGTTGGGAGGGCGCCCCCTGGTTGCTGGTGTTCCCGATCATCCGATATGCTGGCGGGACCTTAAATCATCTCCCTGGCGATGCAATGCCGACGCTTCCCAAGCGTGCGCGGCTTTGGCGATGACCCGCCGGGGCCGCCTCCCGTTCCTGTTCGTGATGCTTGCCGCGCTGTTCGCGGCCGGTGTGCCGGCGCGGGCACAAACCGTCACGGACCCGTTCGTGGTGCAGGGCATCGCGGTGGACGCCACCGCCGCCGATGCCAACCAGGCGCGCGAGGTCGCCATCAGCAACGGCATGCGCGAGGCCTTCCAGCGCATGGTCCGCCGCATGGTGCCGCGCGAGCAGTACAGCCGCCTGCCGGACCCGCGCGCCAATGACCTGGCGGCGATGGCGTTCAGCTTCCAGGTGGAAAATGAACGAACATCGCCAACGCGTTACCTCGCGAACTTGGGAGTAACCTTTAAGCGCGACGAAGTGCGCGCGCTGCTTCAGCGCGCCGCCATCCCGTTCGCCGAAACGGCCAGCCGCCCGGTCCTGGTCGTGCCAGTCTACAACGCCGCCGGCACGTCCCTCTTGTGGGACGATCCGAACCCGTGGCGGCAGTCGTGGGCCATTGTGCGTAGCCGCGACAGCCTCTCTCCCATGGTACTTCCGACGGGCGACCTGACCGATGTCGGCGCCATCTCGGCAGCCCAGGCTCTGGCCGGCGACCGCTCTAGGCTGGCTGCCCTGGCCCAGCGCTACGGCGTCGAGGACGTGCTGGTGGCCCAGGCAACCCTGCGGTTCGAGATCGGCTCGCGCGTCCCCTCGGTGGACGTGGCGTTGCGGCGCTTTGGACCCGCGGGCGAGGGGACAACCATCGAGGCCTACCGCGGCGATGCGGCCGAGCCGGTGCAGGCGCTCCTGCAGCGCGCGGTGGAGAGCATCGTGCTCGGCATCGAGGAGCGGTGGAAGCGCGAGACCCTGCTGGCCTTCGGCAGCGAGGCGACGCTATCGGCCACCGTCCCGCTCGCCTCGCTTACCGACTGGGTGCAGGTGCGGCAGCGCCTCGAGCGCTCGCCGGAGATCAAGGCGGTGCAACTTGCCGAGGTCTCCACCACGAGCGCCCAGGTCGTGCTCCACTACTTCGGCGACGCCGGCCGCCTGGTAGTCGCGCTGGCCCAGCGGGGCCTGGTGCTGGGGGAGCGCGACGGCTACTGGACCCTCACCCTGCGCACCGGCGCTCCGCGCGAGTGATGTGAGCGAATGGCATAGACGCGAGTGAACCTCCCGAACCTCATCACCTTCGGGCGGCTGCTGGCCGTTCCGCTCACCGTCTGGCTGATCCTGGAAGGGCATTTGGGAGCCGCCTTCTGGGTGTTCGTGGCGGCGGGCATCTCCGACGCCATCGACGGCTGGATCGCCAAGACCTTCCACCAGATCACCGAACTCGGCCGCTACCTCGACCCCATCGCCGACAAGGCTCTCTTGGTGGCCGTCTATGTGACCCTGGGCGCAACCGGCCAGTTGCCCACTTGGCTGGTGATCCTCGTGGTGTCGCGCGATGCCGCCATCCTCGGGGGTGTGGTTCTGGGGCGGTTCCTGGAGCTGCCGGTGCGAGTCGCGCCCTTGTGGATCAGTAAGGTGAACACCGGCGCCCAAATTGCCCTGGCTGCGGTAGTGTTGGAGCAGTTCGCGTTCGCCAACGTGGCGGACTGGTTCGAGGGCAGAGTGCTGACGATCTTCATCGCCGTCGTGACGACCACCACGCTCGCCTCGGGCCTGACCTACCTGTACCGCTTCGCGCAGGAAGCCCGCACCGTGGGTACGCGATGAACGCGCGCCAGCAGGTGGTGTTCTGGCTCGTCGGCTTCCTGGTGTTTGGGCTGTTCATCTATTTGCTGCGGCCGATCCTGCTGCCGTTCGTTGCGGGTATGGCGGTGGCGTACCTGCTGGATCCGGCGGCGGACAAGGTGGAGCGGCTGGGCGTGTCGCGCAACGACGCGACGTGGGTGCTCACCGTCTCGTTCTTCCTGGTGCTGTTGCTGGTGGCGCTCCTGATCGCGCCGGTGCTGTACGCCCAGATCATCGGCTTCATCACGCACCTGCCGGACTACATCCAGAGCATTCGTGAGTGGGTGACGCCGCGGCTCGAACTGTTGCGGGCCCGTATCCCGATGGTCGGCGATCCAGCCGCGCTGCTGCAAAACACCCAGGGCATCGCGCAAAGCTCGCTCGGCTGGCTGGGTTCGGCACTGGCCCAGGTGTGGAACGGTGGACTTGCGCTGTTCAACCTGGTGGCGCTCCTGCTTATCACGCCGGTGGTCGCCTTTTACCTGCTGCGCGACTGGGACCGTTTCGTTGCCTACATCGATTCGCTGCTGCCGCGCGAGCATGCCGACGTCATACGCGAGCAGTCGCGCCGCATCGATTCTGTCATGGCGGCCTTCGTGCGCGGTCAGGCGCTTGTCGCATTGGCTGACGGGGTCGTTTACGCAGTCGGCCTCTCGCTCGTCGGGCTGCAGTTCAGCCTGGTGATCGGTCTCGCCACCGGCCTCTTGTCGTTCGTGCCCTTCGTCGGCCCCGCGATCGGCGGCATCACCGCCGTGCTGGTGGCGCTGCTGCAGTGGGGCGTCGATCCCTGGAAGCTCAGCCTGGTCATCGGCGTCTTCATTGTCGGCCAGGCGCTGGAAAGCGCGGTGTGGCAGCCGCGCCTGCTGGGTGGGCAGGTCGGCCTGCACCCGGTGTGGATCATCTTCGGCGTCATGGCCGGCGGCGCCCTGTTCGGCTTTGTCGGTGTATTGCTGGCGGTTCCGTTGGCCGCTGCGATCGGTGTGCTGGTGCGGTTCGCGCTGGAGCGCTACCGCCACAGCCGCATCTACCTCGGTCCCAGCTCGCCGCCATGAGCGGGACGCGGCGCGCGGCGCAGCAGCTGCCGCTCGACCTCGGCCACCGTCGTGCCATGGGGCGCGAAGACTTCCTGGTGTCGCCGGCGAATGCGGAGGCAGTTGCCTGGATCGACCGGTGGCCGGATTGGCAGCCGCCGGGCATCGTGCTGACGGGGCCACCCGGCTGCGGCAAGACGCACCTGAGTGAAGTGTGGCGTGTGCGGGCGCATGCCGAATACGTGGGCGGCCAGGCGCTTAAGGCAGGTATACCGCCGCCGCCGGCGCTGGTGATTGATGATGCCCAGCGCGCATCCGAGCCGGCATTGCTCGCGCTCTACAACACCGCGCGTGCCGCGGGGGCCTGGCTGCTCCTGAACGCTCCGGAGGCGCCGGCGCGCTGGGGCACGCGGCTGCCGGATTTGCGCTCGCGCCTTGGCACTCTGCCGGTGGTAGCAATTGATCCGCCGGACGAGGCGCTGCTCACCGGCGTTCTGCTCAAGCACTTCGCCGACCGGCAACTGCCGGTGCCGCCCGAGGTTGTCACCTACCTCGCCGCTCGCATCGAGCGTTCGTTCGCCGCTGCCGCGCGGGCCGCGACCCTGCTGGACCAACTCGCACTATCGCGCCAGCGGCCGCCTTCGGTACCTCTGGCGCGCGAGGTGGTCGAAACGATGGCCGCGCCCTAGCTTCACAATTGTTGGAGATGCAAGCGGGGGGCTGCAAAGACACGCTGCCTCTGTGCTCTTATGCTGCCCTGGGTAGGCGAGGGGTGTGATGAAGGTTTCCACGAAGGCTCGGGTCCAGTGGATCGACAAGCGGCTGTTCCTGGCTGAGTCGGGCAGTGGCAACACGATCGTCGTCGGCAATACCGCCAACGCAGAAGGCGCAAAGCTCGCCGCGTCGCCCATGGAGCTGATGCTCATGGGGGCAGGTGGCTGCACGGCATTCGACGTGGTCGACATCCTGGAAAAGGGCCGTCAGGCGATCGAAGGCTGCGAGGTGAAACTCGAGGCCGAGCGCGCCGAGACGGAGCCCAAGGTCTTCACCCGAATCCACATCCACTTCATCGTGTCGGGGCGCGGCCTCGATCCGGCCAAGGTGGAGCGCGCAATCTCGCTTTCCGCCGACAAATACTGCTCGGCGACCACGATGCTCGCCAAGACCGCGGATATCACCCACGATTTCGAGATCGTCGAAACCGAGAAGGCGCCGGCCTAAGCGGCGCGCTACCGGTTCAGATTGAAGATCTGGATGCCGTTGTTCTCGCGCTTGCGGATGACGTCCAGCGCCACCCACTGACCCTGATCGACCACGTACTGCACCTCGACGACGTTGCCGGGCAGCAGCGAGTAGATCGACGTCGTTGTGTTGGCATTGACGCGGAACGTCGCGCCGCCCACGGTCAGCAGGCGCGCATCCGCGTCGATACGGTCCACCACGCCCTCGGTGTACCCGGCGGGCTTGATCTGCGACAGCGCCGGCGCTGCGGCGAGGAGCAGGCCCAGAGCAATCACTCCTGCGCGAACATTCATTTCCATCTCTCCTGACGTCGGCCCGACAGTACTCGGTCCAGCCGCAGAGGGAAACACGTGCGGCCGGTCACGCGGTCCGCCGACGCGGCGCAGAAGTATCACCTGCTGCCGCGCCTTAGCCGCTGCGCGAAAAGAGCTCGAACGTCGCGTCGGGGCCCGGAGACCAGACTAGCGGTGGGCGACCATGCGGTCGGCAGCGCGGAAGTACTCGCGGGCATGGGCGAGAATCTGCGCGTCCGTGGGATGGTCGGAGGTCTCGACAGCCATCACCTTGCGCTCAACGTCGGGCGCGTGGCTGTGCAGATAGCGCAAGAACTCCAGCTTCGCCGTGCCCGGACCAACGACGAGAATCTCGGTTGCGTCCGAAACGGCTTCGGTGACGTGCTGGAGGTATGCCCGGTCGGCGGTGGCTTTCCCTGCGCCGATCTCCCCCGACTTGTGGTGCAGCTGATTCTGCAGGTTGCTGCGTACGTGCTTGCGCTCCTGCGTGGTGCGGTCGAACTCCAGAATGCGCGCTTCGTGGTGGTCGATCCAAACGACGGCGTGGAACATGGGGTTGTCCTTGGGATTGGCGTTGCGTTCCAGCTATCGAACGGTAGCTACCGCCGTCACCTCGGCGTACACGAACACTGCGTCGCCGTTCGTCTGCTTTTTCGGAGCGGCATTCGTGCGCTCGGTCGCCCACATCAGCACCGCGGCGAAGCTGAGAAGCCCGGTCACTGCCATCGCCAGGTAGGCAATCTGATACGTCGTCACCATCGTTCGCACTCCAGTTTCCGAGTTGTTGTTGCCAGCAGGATGCAGTCAGTCGCGGCCAAAATCTAAGACGGATCGTGCGTACGTAGCCTTGCGTATGGCGCACTGAGGTAGGTGCGTCCGGCGTCGTCAGGACGCCTCGACGGAGGCCACGTGGAAGGGAAGGCTTACGCCCTTCTCGGTCACCGAGATGTACTCCCCCTGTCGTAGACGATGCCCTTCCAGCTTGTAGATCGGCTCGTCGTCGTCCTCGCCCGGCGCGTAGGAAAAGGCCCAACCGTGGCGACTGTGGATCAGGACGCCGGTCTGCGGGTCCTCGTTGTGCCAGAAGCGGAGGACGGAGGCGCGCTCACGGTGCTTGCGCCACTCCTCCACCTGCAGATGGCCTTCACGGTCGAGCGGCATTGCAATGTCGTAGCCGCAGTCCCTGCGCCCTTCTGGCGCCTCGGGGGTTCGAGCCAATTCCAAACGCACGCGTTTCCACATCGCCATCTCCTCCCGCTGGTGGTAGCTGCCGCCGACAATGGACGCCGTGTCCCGCGAACTGAATTCGTGGGAATACCTATGGGCACGCAGGCGCCGCGCCGTCGCTGCACCGGAATTTCCTGTCTCTAGGCGCGCGAATGGAGACGTCTGGCGGCGACATCGATGGCGTCCGGACGCGTAGGCCACAGCGTTGCGATGCCAGGGAGATGCGCCTTGATGCTGGCTACCTCGCCCGGGTCGATGTGGTTCCACAGCGTGTGAAGGACGGCATCCGCAGCGGTTTGGGCCTCGATGGAACTCTCGACGCCGAGCTCCTTTGCGATGCGCGAGAGAAATTCCGACTTGGTCCGGACGGTCGGCGTCCGTTTGCCCGCTCGGAAGCCCTCGAAGTAGACACCGCGAATAACGGTGGGGAGTTGAGCGGCGAGAGCCGTTGCCCGGGTTGGCCCGAGAAAGTCCCGGAGGGCATGCAGCACGCTGCGAAGCACCCGTTTTGCGGCATCGGCCTCGCCGGGTGGAATCCGCTTGGCAACACTCGCCAGCCAAGCGTTTGCATGGTGGAGGTCTGCGTCGAAGCCGTGGACGTGCGATTCCATGGCGCCGCCTACTTCTTTGGCGTGATGGCGATCTTGCGCCGAGCCGACTGGCCGTTGCCGGCCTTCGGCAGGGTCACGGTCAGCTCGCCGTTCGAAAAGGTAGCCGCTACCTTCTGCTGATCGATCATTGACGGCATGCCGAACGAGCGCAAGAAGCTGCCGCTGCTGCGCTCCACCAAGTGGAACGTCTTGTCCTTTTCCTCGCGGTGCGTGCGCTTCTCTCCGCGGATGGTCAGCGTGCCGTCGGCGAACTCCACACTGAGGTCCTTCTCCTCGATGCCCGGCACGTCGAGCTTAACGGTGATCTCCGCATCGGTTTC
>CAIVPW010000029.1 GCA_903907895.1 uncultured Alphaproteobacteria bacterium | reverse complement strand
GCGGCTCAGTCCGAGCCCGCCGATGACCACGGCCACCTTGGGTGACTGGGTCTGCTCGGCGAACGGCCGCGCGTAGACCTTCCACGGCTGGCGGCCGTCCTCGCCCACCATCGGCAGCGGGCCGGCCGGCCCTTGTTCCACCAGGCCCGGATCGGGGGCCGGCGTTAGGGCGGCAACCGCCGGCGGCTCTGGCGCAGGAGGCGCGGCGGGCGCAGTGGGAGCAGTTGTCGTGCGCGCCGCCGTCGCGGGCGCAGCGGGCGCCGGGGGCGGAGGCAGGGCGGGGTTTGCTGCCGCCTGTGCGAGTGCGGCGGCCGGCGGGGCAGGGGATGGTGCAGGCGCTGCAGGGTCGGCCGCAGCGGCGGCTTCCTCGGCAGCCGCCGCGGGAACTGCAGTTGGGGCCGCCAGCGCCACCACGGCGGCGGGCGGAATGGCGGCCGCGTCGTACGCATCGCGGTCGAAGGTCAACCAGGCGGCGCCCACCGCCAGCGCCACGAACAGCAGGAGGCCGATCGAGGCCAACACGATCGGCCGCAGGAAGAACGGCTTCGGCTCGTCGTCGTCGTCGAGGTAGACGTCCTCTCCGTCGCCCTCAAAGCCGAGCTCTGCGGCGCCGTCGTCGGCGTCCTCCTCGCTCTCGAAGATGTTTAGGGCAGGGGTGTCGTCGTCGGCAGCGGCGTCCTCGGCCGGGGCATCGTCGTCGGCCCAGGCTCCGTCGTCGTCGCCCTCCTCTTCGCCGTCCGGCTCGCCGTCCGGATCGGCCTCGTCGTCCGCAAAGCCGTCCTCGTCCTCCGGGGTGCTATCCGGATCTTCGATAGGTTCGTCGTCGTCCTCGTCTTTGCGGCGAGCCATCTATGCGAAACGAAAAACGCCCGGAGTCGTGGAAACCCGGGCGTCAGAATAGCGGAAGTCCCACTGCCCGTGATCGCTAATCGATCACGGGCAGTGGGGGATTTTGAGCTAGTTGGCGGCGAACTGACGCACGAGCGCGAGGGCGTGCAGCAGGTCGAACGCGCGCGCGAGCTGGTAGTCGAGTTCGGCCGCTTCGGCTTGCTGGGCGGTCATGCCGCCGGCCGGAATATCGAGCGCGGCCTTGAGGTTGGCTTCGGTGCGGCGCGGGAAGCGGTCCTCCGGCAGGATGACCTGGGCCGGCTCCACCACGGTCTCGGGCTCGATGCCTTGCTCCTGGATCGAAGTACCCTTTGGTGTCAGGTAGAAACCGGTGGTCAGCTGCACGTAGCCAAGGTCGCCCATCGGCACCAGGCTCTGCGCCGAGCCCTTCTTGAACGTAGTGGTGCCAAGCGCGATCGCGCGCGTGCGGTCCTTCAGTGCGCCGGCGAAGATTTCGGCCGGGCCGGCCGTGCCGCCGTTGATGACGACCACCATCGGCTTGCCATTCAGGATGTCGCCCGGCGTGGCGGTGAATGTCTTCGAGTCGCCCTCGGCGCGGCCCTTCACCGATGCGATGGTGCCGTCGCGGAGAAACGCGTCGGCCAACTGGATGGCGGCCTCGACCGAGCCGCCCGGCGTGCCGCGCACGTCGAAGACGACGCCTTCGAACTTGTCGCCAAGCTTCGCACTCAGGTCTTGGACGGCCTTGGTCACTTGTGCCGTGACGTTCGGTGTGAAGTACGGAATGCGGACGTAGCCTTCGCCGCCACGCGTACGCCACGTCACGGCGGGCTCTGCCACGGCGACGCGCGTCAGCGCCAGACGGAACGGATCCTGGCCTTGGCGCACCGCAACGATGTCCACCTTCGTGCCCGGCGAACCCTGCAGCATCTCCAGCGTCTCGGCCAGCGTCAGGCCGTACACGGGCGTGCCGTTGATGTCGACGATCAGGTCGTCGGTCAGCAATCCCGCCTGTGCGGCAGGTCCGCCGTCGATCGGCGCGATCACGCGGGCGACGCCTTCCGACATGGTGAGTTCGAGGCCGAGGCCGTCGTACGGGCGCACCTTGTTGGCGGCGAGGTCCTTGTATGCCTCGGGCGTCAGGAACATCGATTCCGGATCGAGCGCCGCCAGCAAGCCATTGATGGCCGAGCGGACCAGCATCTCGTCAGGTACTTTCTCGACGTAGGCGCGGCGTACGCGATCGTACGCGTCGCCGAACAGGTTCAGCTGCGAATAGGTCTTCGCATCCGCCGCCAGCGTGTCGGCGGTCAGCATGGTCATGGTGGCGAGGGCGACGAGGACGCCGGCGCCGGCGCGGCGTGCGCGCCCTGAGCGGTGCATGGTCATTCGGTTTCTAACCTTGGCCTAGAGAGGCGTGGGTCGTGACTTGGTTCGTGACCGTTCGTTGGTCGCCTAGTTGGTCGCCAGTGGGCGCTGATACAGCGACAGGGAATGCATCAGGTCCACAGCGCGGGCGAGCTGGTAATCGGGCGGCGTGGTCGCGCCCGGGCCGGCTTGCGGCGGGGTGTTCGCGGCGGTGGCAGTCGTTGCCGGCGCGTTCGTCTGGCCGGCGGCCAGCGGCTGGATGCGCGCCGCCTCGACCGTCACGTCCGGCGTAACGCCCGTGCCTTGGATCGAACGGCCCGACGGCGTGTAGTAGCGCGAGGTGGTCAGGCGCATCGCGCCCTGGTCGCCCATGGGCATGATGGTCTGCACTGAGCCTTTGCCGAACGTCTGCGTGCCAAGAATGATGGCGCGCTTGTGGTCCTGCAGGGCACCGGCAACGATCTCCGAGGCGGAGGCCGAGCCGTTGTTGGTGATGACGATGATCGGCTTGCCCTCGGCAAGGTCGCCGCGGCGCGCCGTGTAGCGCTGCACCTGGCCGGCTTCGCGGCCACGCGTGGAGACCACTTCGCCGCGCTCGAGGAACGCGTCCACCACGGCAACCGACTGCTCGAGCAGGCCGCCCGGATTGTTGCGCAGGTCGAGGATGACGCCTTCCATCTTGTCGCCGAGCTGGGTCTTGAGCTCGGTCATGGCGCGACGCACGCCGGAATCGGTCTGCTCGGTAAAGGAAGTAATCAGGATGTAGGCGGTGTTGCCCTCGGCGCGGAAACGCACCGACGGCGTACGGATGACGTCGCGGATGACGCGCACCACGACCGGCTGGGCCTGGCCCTGGCGCGTGATGGTGAGGTCGATCGGCGTGTTGACGCGGCCGCGCATCTTCTCGACGGCTTCATTCAGCGTCAGGCCCATGACGGGGGTGCCGTCGATGTGGGTGATGATGTCGTTGGCGAGAACGCCGGCGCGCAGCGCGGGCGACTCTTCCATCGGACGCGAAACCCGCACGAGGCCTTCCTCCATGCGCACCTCGAGACCGAGGCCGCCGAATTCGCCTGTCGTGCGCTCCTGCATGTCCTTGTAGCTGCGGGCGTCCATGAACGCCGAGTGCGGGTCGAGCGCTGCGAGCATTCCGTTGATGGCGGAGTAGATCAGGTTCTGTTCATCGACCGGCGTCGCATAGCGCGCGCGCACCAGCTCGAACACGTTGCCGAACAGGTTGAGCTGCTGGTACGCGGTATTCTCGGCCGCTGGAGCCTGCGTGGGCTGCGACAACAGAAGAAGAACGCCTGCGACCGAAGCGACGAGCGCCGTCTTGATCATTTTGATCCTTCCTGACCTGCCTACCGCGCAACCAACCACGGCAATGGGTTGATCGGCTCGCCGTTGCGGCGAAGCTCTACATAGAGGGTGGATTTGCCGTTTTCACCGAGGCTAGCCTGGCCCACAGGCTCACCGGCCAGAAGCCACTGGCCTACTTGGCCGTCGATGCGGGAAAGCCCGGCTACCAAAGTATGGTAGCCGCCGCCGTGGTCAATGATCAAGAGTTGGCCATAGCTGCGAAAGGTATCCGCAAAGACAATGCGGCCATCGTACGGCGCCACGATCTGCGCCGCGGCCACGATTTCCAGGGTTAACCCGCGCGAGGGCAGGCCCAGCGGGTCCATCTCGCCCCAGGTCCGTATCACTTTGCCGCGAGCCGGCAGCGGCAGGCGCCCGCGCGCCTCCGCAAACGGCCGCGTGCCCTCCGGCGGCCCCTCGCCGGGCCCTGGTGGCACCGCCTCCAGGTGGCCCAGCAGCTCCCGCAGGTCCGCGGCCTCGGCCGCGAGGCGACCAGTGCGGGTGCGCTGGTCCTGCTGCTCCGTTTGCGTGCGGGCAACGTCTCGCGTGCGCTGCTCCAGCAGGGCCGCCAGGCGGGTGCGCTCGATCTCGTGCTGCTGCAACGCCCGCCCAAGCTCGCTCTCCTCGGCATCGATGCGCTCGCGCAGCGTGCGCACCGACTGCAATTCCGCCACCGCCGCCCGCCCGCGCGCCTGCAGGCTTGGCACGATCGCCGCCAGCAGGATCGATGACCGCGCGAGGTCTAACGCCGCATTTGGGCCGGTCACCATCGTCACCGGCGGCTGCCGCGAAAGCCGCGCCAGCGAGGCCAGCACCGACGCCAGGTCCTCCTGCTCGCGCTCCAGCAGCTGCGACTTGGCAGCTTCCTCCGCGCGCAGCGCTTCGACATGTCCGCGCAACTCCGTCACGCGCTGCTCCTGCTGCTGCACTGCGGTTGCCGCCGCGACCAGTTGCGCCCGTACGCTGCCCAGTTCATTGGCCAGTCGCTGCGCCTGTCGCGCCAATTCCTGTTGCCGCAACCGTCCTTCTTCCAGGGCACGTTCCAGCTGCTGCAGTTGCTGCACTGCAGTGGGGTCCTGGGCATATGCCGGGAACGCCGCAGCAACCGCCGCGGCTACAAGAAGGAGCCGAACTATCACCCGCCAATCTTATGGGATTGTTTGAAACGGGGTGATGGATTTAGGCGGTGGGAGATCGGCGGCTATCATGGATCGCGGAACGATCGATGCATGGACAGGGCACCTCACGCGTCCGTTGCCACTCAGCTGAGCCGCAATACGCCGTCAGCGCCGCAACTCAAGGCGACATCCCTGCAACGATCCCTGCGATCGCCTCGGCCAGCGCGCGGTACGTCTTCGCCGCCTCGGCGTCCCCGTCCTCGTCCGCGCGCTCGGCCAACAGCTCGATCCGCTGCTGTTCCTGCTTTGCCGTGAGTTCCAGGAGTTGCCGCTTGGTGATGTTCGGTGAATGCCGCCCGTGCCGCTTGCGCTGCTCCTCCGCCAGGGCGCGCAACCGGTCCTGCATGGCGAGCACGAAGTCGTCGGTCATGTCACAACGATCTTCTCCCGAACGGAGAAGGCAGGCAGCGGGTCATGGCGACCCGGCCGAATCGTATCGCCTCGCTAGCGTGCCATCGCGGCGCGCTTTTGCGTCGCGTCGAGTTGCAGCAGGTTGCGGCCGTTCATTTCGCGCGGCTGGGTGAGGCCGAGGAACGGCAGCAGGGTCGGCACGATGTCCGCCAGGCGGCCGCCGTCGGCGAGGCCGGTGACG
>CAIVPW010000028.1 GCA_903907895.1 uncultured Alphaproteobacteria bacterium | reverse complement strand
CTGCGCGGTGGCGAGAGCCACGTCCATCGTCGGACGGAATTCCCACTTGATCACGCCGTCCTTGGCGAGATCGATCGCGTAGACGTAGTTCGGCTTCGGAGACGCGATGTACATCGTGTCGCCGATGACCAGCGGCGAAGCCTCGTGCTGGTCGAGAATGCCGATCTGCAGCGTCCAGGCGACCTGCAGGTTCTTGACGGTCGAAGCATTGACCTGGTCGAGCGTCGAGTAGTTCCAGCCGTTGTACGTGATGCTCGGCATCACGACGTTCGCCGGATCCTTCGACTTCGCCATCACGTCATCGTTCGCGCTGGCAACCGTCGCCATACCGGCAACAGCGGTCAACGTCAGCAACGATGCCGACAATTTCCACGCCTTCATAAATTAGCCTCCCCTTGTGGTTGACGCGGGCTACTGCGTCAGCCGGGATAGTGGGCGAAATTCCCCGCGGCGAAAAGCGTCTCACGTAAAATTTCTCAGCATTATCAACGCACTATTTGACGTTGATCATTTAACGTCTCAAGCGGCGTTGATTGGGTGAAAAGCGCGCGAATTCAATAAAAAGCGGGAGGACTCTCGTCCTTCCCCTTCACTGCGGACCGCGATTGGAGCGCGACCCCTGCCGCCCAGCTGCCGGCGTGCACATCCGCTGTCGGGTCGATGAACGTGAATTCGCCGCTTGTGCTTGCAGTCCGGAGCGCCAGCGGTCCCGCACCAGCACAAACGAAAATGGGGGAGAGCATGCGCTCTCCCCCATTAAGGCGTGGCACTCGCGCGGCAATGACGCCGCGGGAGTGCTCAATAGTCAGGTGCGCCGGGCGGTCAGTGCGCCGCGGCGCCGCCGCGCAAGCTCGCAACCGCTGCGGGCGTAATAACGCCGAAGTTATTACCCCACGAGTTCATCGCGTAGGTCGTAATGGCTGCGATCTCGTTGTCCTTGAGGACGTCGGCGAACGGCGGCATGCCGTGTTCGACTGCGCCGGCCAGAATCTGCGAGGCGACGCCGCCGCCATTCTTCATGACTTCGTTGCCCGCCAGCTTCGGCCCGTCGCCGCCCTGACCGTTGGCGCCATGGCAGACGGCGCACTGACGGGAATAGAGCGGCCCGCCTTCTCGCATCAAGGTGGCCTGGTCGGCGGCCTGCGCCAGCTGGACCAGGGCTTGCTGCTGCGGCGCCGGGGCCATCGTGACCGGTCCCGCTGCCGCCAGGCCGAGCGCACCCGCCACGCCGACTGCTGCGAGTGCCAACTTCAAGCCTGCTCCTGCATTCATCCGCACGCTTCGATCCTCCAAAAACCATCCCCCCGTCACCCATCTGCAGGGGGCTTCAAAGAGTAAATCACGCACGGTGCGGAGATAGTGTCAACCTTGGCCCTGACCACTTTGTGAACGTTGCCCTGGCGCCTCGGCGACGTAGATCATGGCCTAGCTTCACACTGCCGGACCGGTGCTTACGAATGTTGCACAACGCTGCATTGGTTGTTTGCATCCACTTGGTCACCTATGCGACCATTTGTCCGGGCAATTCCTCGGGCACAACATGAGCATGGAAATTCAAGGGTTCGGCGCTTCCGGGCCAACGGAGAAGTCTGATCCGCGATTGGACGCTCTGGTGGTTCGCCTGGCCGAAGCGCAGCGCCGTTCCAAGGTGCGGCAGTCCGTCGAAACGGTGGTGTGGAGCATCATCGCCGGTCTCGGTGCGTACTGCGCCCTGGCGCTTCTGCACGCACTGCTCGGCTCTTCGGCACCCTGGCTGACGTTTGCCGGCCTGCCGATGCCTGAATGGCTCGCTTTGTGGCGCGAGCCCCCGGTTCCGCAACATGCCCTGATCGCCTTCGCTGTCGGCATTGCTACGCTCGTGGTTGGCGTCGTCGGCGTGATCCAAAGCCACCCGGCGGTCACCCGGATGGCCCGGCGCGCGGACCGCCGCTTCAACCTCGACGAACGCATGAGCACGGCCCTCGAGGTCGCCGCTGGCGCCGGCATGCCCGGTGTGATCGCGGAAGCACTCGTGCAGGATGCGGAGAAGCGGACCAGCGCGGTCGTTCCCACGTATTTGGCGCCCGTCGGGCTGCCCCGCAGCGCGATCGCGATTCCGGTGCTGCTCGTTGTCGGCACCTGGCTTTCGGTCGCCCCGCCGCCGCCGCTGTTGCAGGAGGCCATCGACGCATTCCGTCCTGTTCCGATTGCGACCGGCCTGACTGCGGAAGAGCGTGACGACGCGGCGGCCCGACTCCGCGCCGTCGCCGCGATCATCCAGCAGGACGCAGAGGAACGCGCCGATCCGCAGCTGCAGGCGATCGCCCGCGCGCTGCAGGCGTTGGGCGACGGCCTGGCCCAGCAGCCGACCGAATTCGAGCAGATGATGAATGCGGAGATGGAAAAGCTCCTGCAGCTCGCGAAGGACGCCTACGCCCGCGCCGGCGAACGCGAAGCGTCGCCGCGCAACCTCTCGCGCCTCATCACGCCGATTGCCGATGGCTTCAAGCCCAAGCCCCCGCCGAAGCGCGGCGCGCAGGGCGGGCCGCAGAACCAACTCGGCGCTGCCGCCGCGGGCGGTGCGTTCGAGCCCGAGGTCAACACGATGCCGAAGGACAATCCGTTCACCGGCCTCATGACCACACGCGACGAGTACAACGGCGCCGGCCGCGACGACTTCAACAACGGCCAGATGAAGCCCGGCCAGACGCTGGGTGACAACGGCGGCGGCGCCTTTGGCGCCCCCGGCGATGGCATCGCGGACGCCATGGGCGATGCCGCCCTCGAAGACGACGCCTTCTTTGCCGGCGGCGCCTACGACGGCGGCGAAGGCGGTGTCGGCGGCGAGCTGGCTGGCGGTGCCGATGGCGCCGGACCGGGCGACTACGCCGGCGTGGGCACGCGCGAACTGTTCGGCCCCGAGGGACGTTTGCGCCTGGCCGCGGGCGGCCAAGACATGAAATTGCAGAACCAGAACCTCGGACAGGGCCGCAGGACGCGATTCAACCTGCTCCCGCCGCCCACCGAGGCAGCGGAAACTGATGGAACTCAACCCGGCCAGGTTGCCGGCTGGCGTCAGATGGAGGAAGCAGAGGTAACGCGTGCGCCACTGCCCATTCCGAGCCGTGACGTAGTCAGCCGTTACTTCCGTGCCTTGTTAGCGGGACGTGCACTGTAAATGACTCTCCTCGCCCCCGGCTGGCTGGTCCTGGGGGCGCTGGCGGCACTTGTTCTGGTTCTTCACATGCGCCGGAGACGTCAGCTCGACGTCCCGAGCGTCATGTTGTGGCGCCGTTTGGGCAATGCTGCAGCGCCTCGTCGTTCCCTGCGTTGGCCCACTCCGAACCTGCTGCTGTTCCTGCAGGTCCTGACCGTCCTGCTCGTCGCCATTGCGATGGCGCAGCCGCTGTTTGGCGGCGCTCGCCAGGACCAGTTGCATACGGTCTACCTGCTCGATGCCTCGGCAACGATGGGCGCGACCGACCAGTCGCCATCCCGCTTCGGCGCTGCCACGCGCTGGCTGAGCCAGCGCGTTGAGGCCGCTTCGGCCCAGGGCGGCCAACGCGTGTCGGTGATCAGCGTGGACGCCGAACCGAAGGTGCGCGTTGCGCGGCAAGCGAACGCGAGCGGCATCCTGCCGCTGATCGACGATCTCGCCGCCACCGACGGCACTGCAAATTGGGAGCGCGCCGCCGGACTGGTGCCGTCGCTCCTGCGCGAAGGCGAGCAGACCGAGATCATCTTGCTGACCGACGGCGCCGATGCCGGCGACAAGACGGTCATTGAGCGGTTCGCCGCCCTGAAGGTCGAGCGCGCGGTCTTCTCGACCGCGTCCGCGACCAACGTGGCGTTGACTGCGTCGATTGCCGCCTCGGACGCCGCCACCGGCAAGTGGAATGCCACAGGTACGGTGCGTTTCTTCGGCGCCGATCCCGCCGCCGTCACCATCGAAGCGTTGTTCCAACCGGCCGGCACGACCGAATCGGTTCCGTACGCGACGGTCGAGGTGAAGCGTCCGGCCGGTGACGGACCCGTCGATGCCAAGTTCGACCTGGCCCTGGAATTGCCGGGGCCGGGCGCCGTCACCTTGCGCCTGCCGGCCGATGCCGCAGCGCACGACAACGCCGCCTACTTCGCGCTGCGCCGGGAACCGGTGAAGGGACGCGTCCTGTACCTCGGTGACGCCAGGGGCCCGTTGCTCGCGGCGCTCCAGTCCGTGACCGGCCTGGACATCGTCACGGCGGCCGAACTGCCGGCCGCAGACGCCGGCTTTGACCTGATCGTGGTCGACAACGTCGCGGTGCCGCGCCGGCCGCAGACCAACGTGCTGTGGGTAGGCGCTGGCCGCATCGCCACGCCGAACGCACCGCAGCCGTTGCGCACGCCGTACATCACCGGCTGGGAAGCCGACCATCCGCTGTCCGAGCAAGTCGATTGGACCAAGCTCGAGCCGGCGAACGCCTTCCGCTTCACGCGCCTTCCCGGCGCGGTTGCGCTGGCCGAATCCGCCGGCGTGCCGCTGGTGCAGGCCCGTACCACGCCCGCTGGCCGCGAGGTGCAGATCGCCTTCGCGCTCGATGACGCCGGCTGGACCGATCGCTCGGGATTCCCGGTGTTTGTGACGAACTTGGTGCGCTGGCTGGGGATCGACCTCGGCTCTGTCGCCGCATCGTCTTGCACCGTCGGCGTGCCGTGCACGATCGAGGCGAAGCTGCTCGGCGGCCGCATCCTGAATGCGGACGACGAACAGGTCTGGACCGGTGCAGCCGCAGACGGCACCGACTTCCTGCTGCCCGCCACCGAGACGAGCTTCGTGCCGATGCACGCCGGGCTGTACCGCCTGGAAGCGAAGGGCGAGACGCGTGTGTTGCCGGTGAACGCCATCGAAACCGAGAGCGCGCTCGCGCCCCTCGCCGACCTGGCGCCGGCCGAGGCGCCGCAGGCGGTGACGTCCGGCGCCTGGCGCTGGATTTTGGCACTGGCGCTCGCAGTTCTCGTGATCGAAGCGATCCTCGCCGGCCGTGGCGGAGAGCAGTTCTTGAAGCGCGCTGGCCTATCCAGCGAGAACCCGCTTGCACTGCGCCGCCGCCTGCAACTCGGCTTCCGCGTTGCTTCGGGCGTGTTCCTGCTGTTTGCCCTCGTTGCGCTGCCTCTGTTGGCGCGGGAACCGGCCGAGGACATCGTCCTGGTCCTGGGCAACGACTTGGCCACACCGAACGCCAACCCGGAGCGCGAGCGATTGTTGCGCGAGGTCGAGACGCGCCTTGCCGACGGTGGCGGAGCCCGCGCGGGCGTCGTATCGACCGGCAGCGTCACCCGCGTCGGAGCCGACCTCGGCACGCGCAACGCCTCGTTGCTGCAGGCGCCTACCGTCGTCAACGCCCCCGGCACCAACCTCGAGGAGGCGGTCATGCTGGCCGCCGCCATGGTCCCCGGCAACCGCTCAGGCCGCGTGATTCTCGCCACCGACGGCAACGAAACCGCCGGCCGCGTCAGCGCCGCTTTGACGGTCCTGCGTGACCGCGGCGTCGCCGTGGACATCGAGCCGCTGACCGAACTGCCGACGGGCGAAGTGCTGGTCGAGTCGGTGAACGCACCGCAAAAGGTGTTTGCCGGCGACGCGTTCCTGATGGACGCCGTCGTGTTCTCGCAGGGCGTGGCGCAAGCCAGAGTGAGCGTGAAGCGCGATGGCAACGTCGTGTTGGAGCAGCAGGTAGCCCTGGCGCCCGGCCGCAATCGCATCGAAACGACTGTGCCTGCCACAGCGCTCGGCAGCGTGCTGCTCGAAGTGGCTGTCACCTCGCCCGCCGACACGTTTGCGCAGAACAACCAGAACGGCACCATCGTGACGGTCGCCGCGGCGCCATCGCTGCTGATCATCGCGCCCGAGTTCGTGCTGGGCGACTACTTCGCCAAGGCGCTCAAGGTGCAGGGCCTCGACGCCAAGGTCATCGCGCCCAAGGATGCGCCGACCACCATCGACAAGTGGCTGGTGCACGACGCCGTCATCCTGATGAACATGCCGGCCATCGCGCTGGCGACCGATCAGCAGGAAGCGCTCGAGCAGTTCGTCGAGGTGCACGGCCGTGGCCTCCTGATCCTCGGCGGCGAGAACAGCTTCGGCCCCGGCGGCTACTTCGAAACGCCGTTCGAGCGCCTGTCGCCGTTGTCCGCCCGCGTGCCGCACGACCGCCCGCAGGTAGCAATGGTGTTCGTACTCGACCGCTCCGGCTCGATGTCCGCTCCGGCCGACGAGACAGGGCGCCTGACGCGCCTTGACGTCGCCAAGTCGGCGACGGTCGCCGCCGTGGGCGTCCTCGAGGACGAAGCGCGCATGGGCGTCGTTGTGTTCGACCACGAAGCCGCCGTCATCGTGCCGCTGCAGCCGAAGAACCAGAAGACGCTGGAAGAAACGCTGGCGCCGCTCATTCCGGGCGGCGGCACGTACATCTTCCCGGGCCTCCTCGCCGCAATGGAGATGCTGCGCGGGGTGGATTCACCGTCGAAGCACATCGTCGTCATGACGGACGGCCTGTCGCAAGAAGCGGACTTCCGCCCGATCTTCCTGGAAGCCGAGCGCAACAAGATCACCATTTCGGCCATCGCCATCAGCTCGGCCGCCGACCCGCGTCAGCCGCTGTCGATCGCCGAAGGCGGCAAGGGCGCGTTCTATCAAACCGATGACGTGCGCGCCCTGCCCAGCATTCTGACGCAGGAAGCACTGATGCTGAGCTCGACCACCGTGAAGACGGACACCGTGCCGGTTACGTGGGTCGATCGCCGCGAAGAGTTCCTCGCCAACCTGCCGGACGTGCTGCCCCCCGTGCACGGCTACATCCGCACCTCGCCGAAGCCCCAGGCGAACATCCACCTGACCATCAAGGACGCGGAAGACGAAGTGGTCCCGCTGATGGCCTCGTGGCGCTATGGCAACGGCCACGTCCTGGCATTCGCGGCGCACGGCGTCGGTCCCAACACCGAAGATTGGCTGCCGCTGCCGTCGTATCCGCTCATGTGGTCGCAGGTGATCCGTCACTTCCTGCCGGATACGGCGGGACCGGGCATCAACGTCAACCTGCGCCGGGCAGGCGACGAAATCCGCATCGGTGCCGACCTGCTCGACCCGAAGGGCCTGCCGCTGCAGCGCAAGACCGTCACTGCCACCATCGAAGGTGGCAACGGCGGCAGCGTCACGCTGCGCGAAACACAGCCCGGCCACTACGAAGGCGTTTACGTTGCGAGCGACATGGGGTCGTACAAGGTCAACGTGTCTTCGGACGCGCTTACCGCCCAGGCGGCGATGTATGTCGCCTACCCGGCGCGCTACGCCTTCGTGCGGTCCGACTTCGACAAGCTGCGCGCGTTGGCCGCGGCGACGGGCGGTAAGGTGCTGCTCGGCGCCGATTCAACGATCGGCGACGCCCAGCAATGGGCCGCGCGCCCAGGCTGGCGCCTGTGGACGCTGATCGCGCTCGCACTGTTCTTCATCGACCTCGGCATCCGGCACGTACCGAACCTGTTCGGCTTGGCCCGCCGGCCGACCGCAGGCCGGGCAATGCCGGTCACCGCGTGATTCAAGACCGTGAATAAGAACCAGACCTATCAGTGGGGGAACGTATGGCTGCGAACATGAACAAGGTGGAGATCGACACCACGCACCTGGAGCGCCTGCTCGCAGGCCTGCGCAAGGCGCGCGACGAGGTCGCAAAGTGCGTCGTCGGTCAGCGTGAAGT
>CAIVPW010000027.1 GCA_903907895.1 uncultured Alphaproteobacteria bacterium | reverse complement strand
GCCGGGCTCCTCGTCAACGCCACGTCGTTCGGCATGGCCGGCAATCCTGACCTAGAGGTCGACCTGTCGACGCTGCGCGCGGACGCGGCGGTTGCCGACGCGGTCTATGTGCCGCTCGAAACCGGACTCCTCAAACGCGCGCGCGCGCGCGGCCTCGCCGTCTCGGACGGACTCGGGATGCTGCTGCACCAGGGCACCATCTGTTTCGAGAAATGGTTCGGCGTGCGGCCAGTGGTCACGGCGGAACAACGCCAGCGCGTCGAACAGGCGCTGCGCCCATCATGAGCGACACGCGCCAACCCCTTCGGCGGTCCCGGCACGGCGCGCGCTCCGCAGGCTGCAGCCATGGTTGATGCCGAACGCCTGTCGATTCATCAGGTGACGCTGCTGCAGCAATGCACGACCCCGCAGTTCGTCGCCGCGCTGGTGCGCAACAGCGTACCCTGCACCAGCCTCTGGCGCGAGAAGACGCTGGAGCATGGCGTCGAGGCCACGGGGCGGCTGATCGCCGACAACGGCATCGCGCTCTCCGGCTACTGCTTTGGCGGACTCATCACTTCGCCCGACCGGGACGAGGCGGCCAGGGCTCGCGATGATGTCCGTCGCGCGCTCGACGAAGCCGCGGCCATCGGCGCACCCTGCCTCGTGTTCGTCGCTGGCGGCGTCGACGAGAGAGACCGCAACATCGCGGCGGCGCGCGAGCGCGCCCTCGAAGGCATCGCCAAACTCATACCGCACGCGCGCAGCGTCGGCGTCAAGCTGGCGCTGGAGCCCTTGCATCCGATGATCTGCGCCACGCGCTCGGTGCTCACGACGATAAAGCTCGCCAACGAATGGTGCGACCGGCTCGGCGCCGAGGACATCGTCGGCATCGCGGTGGACACCTACGCGGTCTGGTGGGACCCCGAAATCGACGCCGGAATTGCGCGTGCGGGCCGGCGCATCTGCTCGTTCCACGTCAGCGACTGGCTGGCCGACACCCGGGACCTGCGCCTGGATCGCGGCATGCCCGGCGACGGCGTGATCGACCTGCTGGGATTACGCCGCAAGGTCGAGGCGGCCGGCTACGACGGCTATATCGAGTTCGAAATATTCTCGCAGCACAACTGGTGGCAACGCGAGCCCGACGAAGTGATCGGCGTGATCCGCAATCGTTACGGCAAGGTGGTTTAAATGGAACAGATCGGATTCGGCCTCATCGGCGCCGGCGTCATCGGGCGCGTGCATGCGCGCAACGTCGCCGCGCGCGCGGATGCCCAACTGCGTTGGATTGTCGACATCGACCCGGCGCGCGGCGGCGAACTCGCCGCTGCCTATGGCGCACGCTTCACCGTGTCGGTCGACGAAATGCTTGCCGACCCGGCGGTGCAGGTGGTGATGATCGGCTCCTCGACCGACGTGCACGAGGCCCATCTGCTGGCGTGCGTGCGGGCCGGAAAGGCACTACTCTGCGAAAAGCCGATCGCGGACAGTCTCGAGCGTGCCAGGAATTGCCTGGACGCGGCCCGCGCCGCCAATACCATTGCCGCCGTCGGCTTCAACCGGCGCTTCGACCCGCAGCATCTGGCCGTCCACGACCGTGTGCGGGCCGGCGAAATCGGTACTGTCGAATCGATCCACATCGTGTCGCGCGCCGCGGACGCGCCACAACCGGCGGCCGCGCAGCGCGCCGGCGGCATGCTGCGCGAGAAGGGCACCCACCACTACGACCTTGCGTACTGGCTGGCGCGCTCCGAACCGGTCGAGATCTATGCCGCCGGCGGTTGCCTGTTCGATCCCGGGTTCGCCACCTACGGCGATGTCGACACCGCCGCGCTGACGCTGCGCTTTGCCTCTGGCGCGCTGGCGACATTCAGCTTCAGCCGCCGGACCGCCTACGGCTGCGACGAATCGATCGAGGTGTTCGGTTCGAAGGGCATGCTGCAATCGCGGGCGCCGCGGCCGCGCAGCATATCGCTCTACCAGGGGGGCAGGGTGATCGATGATGGCATCGATGGCCACTGGTACGATCGCTTCGCCTCGACCTACGTGGCGGAACTCGATGCGCTGATTGCGGCCGTTCGCGCCGGGGTCGCCGTCGAACCCACGCTGGTCGACGGCATGCGCGCGCAGGCGATCGCCGAGGGCGCCGTCGAATCGCTGACCAGGGGCGTTCCGGTCCAGATCGCCAATGTCTGGCAGGCATGACCATGACGACAAACGTTGTTGAACGGCAGGAGTCTGCGGACGGTTCGCGGCCACCGACCCGTAGGCTGGACGGGCAGGGCGCCATCGTCACCGGCGGCGCGCGGGGCATCGGGCTGGGCATCGCGCAGCGCCTGTCGAAGGAAGGCTGCCGCGTCGTGCTGTGGGACCGCAGTTTCGAGGCGTTCGACGCCGCGGCGGCCGGCATTTCGCCGGCGTCGCTGCAAACCGTGAACGTGGCGGACTACGGGCAGGTCGAGCGGGCCTTCGCCGCCAGCGAGCAAGCGCTGGGAACGATCGACATCCTGGTCAACAACGCGGGCATCAATGGTCCGGTGGCCCCCACCTGGGAATACCCGCTGGAGGCCTGGGACCGCGTGCTGGCGGTCGATCTGACCGGTGTCTTCTACTGCTGCCGTGCCGTGGTCCCGCACGTGCGCGCGCGCGGCTACGGGCGCATCGTCAACGTTGCCTCGATCGCCG
>CAIVPW010000026.1 GCA_903907895.1 uncultured Alphaproteobacteria bacterium | reverse complement strand
TACGAACGCATGGTGGCGTTGGTGTCCTTGGCCGAAGCGCGTCTCGCCAGGGGCCGCAAGAAGCCGTTCGCCCTCGCACCGCTGCCTGCAACGCCCGCATCGCCGGCGGAAGTCGCACCGCTGGTGCGCGGCCTGCTCGCTCTGCGCGATGGGGAGGACGATGACGCCGAGCCACAGCGGGTGACGCTCGCATTCCGCACGTCCGCGGCGATCCGCACCTACGTCGATGGCGCCGAACTGTCGCGCTACAGCCAGCAAGGCGTGGTGACGCCCGACCACACCATCCGCACCAAGAACTGGCCGCTTGTGCTGCCGGCCCCGGCCAAGGGCCTCGCAGGATTCGCGATGGAGGCGTGGGGTGCGGTGGATGAATTCCGCGCCCGGTATCACGACTATTTCGTGCGCCACAGCGGCGTGCGCGAGGCGGCTAAGCGCGAGCTCGATCCCATGCCGCGTGTCGTGCTGGTGCCCGGCGTCGGCCTGTTCGGCGTCGGGCGCACCCCGTCAGCCGCGCACATCGCCGCCGACATCGCCGAGAACACCATTCGCGTGGTCACCGACGCCGAGGCGATCGGCACCTACCAGCCCGTCTCCGAAGCCGACATGTTCGACATGGAGTACTGGTCGCTGGAGCAAGCCAAGCTCGGCAAGGCGAAGGACGCCCCGCTTGCGGGCCAGGTTGTACTTATCACCGGCGCCGGCAGCGGCATCGGCGCTGCCACCGCGCGCGCCTTCCATGCCGAAGGAGCGGCGGTCGTTCTGCTCGACCGCGACGGCCCTGCCGCTGCCGCGGTCGCCGCCAAATTCAAGGAACGCGGCCTCGCGCTCGCCTGCGACGTCACCGAAGCGTCCCTGGTGCAGAGCGCCTTCGACCGCGCCTGCACCGCCTTTGGCGGCATCGACATCGTCGTTTCCAACGCCGGTGCTGCCTTTCAGGGCGACATCGGTACGGTCGCCGACGATGTCCTGCGCCGGAGCTTCGAGCTGAACTTCTTCGCCCACCAGACGGTGGCGCAGAACGCCGTGCGGGTCATGAAAGCCCAGGGCACCGGGGGTGCGCTGCTGTTCAACGTGTCGAAGCAGGCCCTCAACCCCGGCCCGAAGTTCGGCCCCTACGGCCTGCCGAAGGCCGCGCTGCTCCTGTTGATGAAGCAATACGCCCTCGAGTACGGCACCGACGGCATCCGCTCGAACGCCGTCAACGCCGACCGCGTGCGCACCAACTTGATGTCGGAAGACCTGATGACGGAGCGCGCGGCAGCCCGCGGCATGACCGTCGCGGAATACCTGAAGGACGGCAATTTGCTGCGCCGCGAAGTGAAAGCGGACGACGTCGCCCAGGCCTTCGTCGCGCTCGCCAAGGCGCGCAAGACCACCGCCGCAACCGTCACGGTCGACGGCGGCAACATCGCCGCCAGCCTCCGCTAGCACATTTCACAGCCCGCTCGGCGCGCAAGCGCGGCCGCACAGCGGCTGTGCAGTTGCGCGCCGAACGTGTGTGCAGCCGCGGGCCGATCACGCAGGAAAACCTAAGGAATCCCTGGGATTCGCACTGGCACGCTCGTTGCGACTGCAGCAGTGGCTGCTTCTGTCGGCGGCGTCGATCTGGACGCGCGGGCAGGGGGCAACGGCGCTCCTGCATGCGGCCTCAACGACAATCGCATTGAGGAGGGACTGCCCGTGTCCGCTACCAAGCTGTTTGCCGCAGCGTTCGCCGCTGCGTTGATCCCCGCTGCCGCCGTGCTCGCCGCCGATGCCAACGCGCCAAAGGCCGGCATCAATCCCGTCAACGGCCTCCCCTACGAAGACACCATCTTCACCGACCCGTACCCCGAGGGTACGTACTCGATCGTCGGTCTCGATCCCGCCACCGGGCAGATGGGTGTCGCGGTGCAGTCGAACACCGTCGCTGTCGGTGCGCGCACGCGCTGGGGCAAGGGCGGTGTCGCCGCCATCGCGAGCCAGGCGGGCTCCAATCCGCTCTATGGCGACATGGGCGTGTTCTTGCTGGAGCGCGGCTGGACGCCGCAAGAGGCGCTCGACTTCATGGTGAAGGGCGATAACGGCGCCACCGGCCGCCAGGTCGCCATCATCGATTCGAAGGGCCGCACGGCCGCGTGGACGAGTCCCACGATCACCGACTGGAAGGGCCACAAGTGCGGCGTGAACTACTGCGCCCAGGGCAACACGCTCACCGGGCCCGATGTCGTCGGCAACATGGCCGAGGCGTTCGAGAAAGCCACCGGCACGCTGGCCGACAAGCTGCTGGCCGGCATCATGGCCGCCGAGACGGCCGGTGGTGACCGGCGCGGGTCGATGTCGGCGGGCCTGCTGATCCTGCAGCCCAAGGCGGTGCAGGGCTTCGGCGACCGGGAACTCGACCTGCGCGTCGACTTCTCCGACACCCCCGTGCAGGACCTCCTGAAGATCTACAACGCCGATCGCGCCGGCAGCGTCGGCAACATCGCCGCGTTGGTCACCGCCAAAGATTACGACGGCGCGCTCAAGCTGATCGCGAAGTCGCTCGAACTCGACCCTGGCCGCGACGCCGCCTATGTGCAGATGGCGAGCGTCTATATGACCCAGGGCAAGATGGACGACGCGGTGAAGGCCGCTGCCAAGGCCATCGACCTCAACGCCAAGCAGTACTTCCAGATGCTCCGCACCGACACCCTGGCCGAGCTCACCAAGCTGCCGGCCTACCGCTCGCTCGGCGACTACTCCAAGTTCGCCCCGCTCGCGCCATCGGCTCCGCAGGGTCTCCAGGCCATGCTGCCCTAGCGCCTACCCCTTTCGTACGGTCGGCCTGTTGATCGCCGCTCCGGTCGTCTGGAGCGGCGATCTTCGTTTCGCGGGCTGGGGCTAACGTGGTTGAAAATAACCATTTTGCCCGTTGGGTAAGCAGCGCTGCCCTAATCCGCGCCATGGCTGTGTCTTAGACACGGACCGGTCCTGCCTCGTCTCCCACCCCTATCTCGAATTTTGGCCGGAAAAGCGGACGGTAGAGAGCCGGTATCGCAATCGGGCCACCCCATCCCGTCTGGTTGAATGCTGGCACGGTCGTTGCGATGTGACCGGGCGGGAGGAGATCGGAGTCTGAGGTGAGCATTCACGTTTCTCGCCGCGAAGCACTCTTCGGGATGTTGGCCGGGCTCGTGGTCCCGGCGATCGCCAACGCCCGCGTTATCGCCGCCAAGCCCGAGGTCACGACCTTCGAAGTGGCGGACGTCCTCAAGTTCGACCCCCGCGTGCCGCGCGATGCGTCGGCCGAATTCACCACCTACAACCTGGTGTTCCGCACCGCGCCGGGGGCGACCAACCGCATGGTGCAGGAGATCGACGAGTTGCGCGGCCAGCCGCTGGCGCAGCTTGCCGTCCACGCCCAAAGCGCGGGCGGCTCGCAGGTCCTCACCCTTCACAACGCCTACATCGTGGCGCAGGAATGCGCGTATCTCTCGCAGCAGAATCGCGGCCAGAAGTACGACGAGTTCGGCCTGACGGTCGAAAGCACCCACGGTTCCTGGCGCCGCACGGAGGTTTCGGAGAGCACCAGCGTCGACTATTGGGTCACGCCCGACGGCAAGGTCCGCTGGGAGCGCAAGGTCGCCTAGCCCGCACTCCCCCCGCTTCAATGCTTAGTGATCCCCCGCAACGGGCCGAAAAGCGCCCGTGGCAGGGGCGGGGGCAACGTGACAAGATGCTCCGGTGGAGGGGCGATGATGTCCCGGCACTTCAGCCGCCGCGATGTCTTCCTAGGCATCGGGTTGACGACCTTGGTTCCTGGTATGGCGCGGGCAGTTCTGCCCACGGGCGCTCCGGAGCGCTATGCCCTTGATGTCTTCGACGTCGGTGGCTTCGACCCAGTCGTCCGCCGCGACGCCGACGGTCGCATCACCCGCCACAATCTGGTCTTCCGCACGCTGGCGCTCGAGACCCCGCGCACCAGCAGGCTGCTCGACGACGTTTCCGGCAGCATGTTGGGCGAGTTAGCCTTCCGCTGGGAGACCGGCATGGGCCCGCAGTCGCTCGTCATGTTCAGCGCCCGGCTGGCTGACTGGCAGTACGTGGCACTCGCCCAGCAGGGCCGCGGCCAGAACTACGACGAGTTCCTGATCGCCGTCGAAAGCACCCACGGCAGCCTGCGCCGCCGTGAAGCCCAGCAGACACTGGTTGCCGATTACCGCATCACGCCCAGCGGCGGCGTGCTGTGGAACCGCTACACCGCCTAGCTCGTTACACCGCGAACTTGAACAGGACGGTGTCGCCGTCCGCCATCACGTATTCTTTGCCTTCCGAGCGTAGCTTGCCGGCGGCGCGGGCCTGGGTTTCGCCGCCCGTCGCTACGTAGTCGTCGTAGGCGATGACCTCGGCGCGGATGAAGCCGCGCTCCATGTCCGAGTGGATTTGTCCCGCCGCCTGGGGTGCGCGGAAGCCCTTCGGGATCGTCCACGCGCGCGCTTCCTTCGGCCCCGCTGTGAAGAACGTAATCAGGCCCAACAGCGCATAGCCTGCGCGGATCACGCGCGCGAGGCCGGTTTCCGACAACCCCAGCGAGTTCAGGTACTCGCGCCGCTCGGTCTCGTCCGTCAGCTGCGCGACTTCGGCTTCGAGTGCCGCCGAGATCACAACGACCGCGCGATGCTCGGCCTCTGCCTTCGCTTCCATCTGCCGGGTGTACTCGTTGCCCGTAGCGGCCTCGCTTTCGGACACGTTGCACACGTACAGCACCGGCTTGGCCGTCAGCAGCCCGAGTGTGTTCAGGAGTGGGCGCTCGTCGTCGGTGAGTTGCGCCGTGCTCGCGGGCTTGCCCGCCTGCAGCACCGCCAGCACCTTGTTCAGCACCGGCACCACGGCCTTCGCGTCCTTGTCGCCGCCCTTGGCCATCTTCTCCGTGTGGCCGCGCCGCTTCTCGAGCGATTCGAGGTCGGCCAGCATCAGTTCGGTTTCGATCGTCTCCGAATCCGCCACCGGATCGACGCGCCCCGCCACGTGCACGACGTTGCCGTCCTCAAAGCAGCGCACCACGTGCACGATCGCATCCACTTCGCGGATGTTGCCGAGGAACTGGTTGCCAAGACCTTCGCCTTTCGACGCGCCCTTCACGAGGCCGGCGATGTCCACGAACGACAGCTGCGTCGGCACGGCCTTCTGCGACTTCGCCAGGTGTACCAGCTTGTCCAGACGCGGATCGGGCACGCCGACTTTGCCGACGTTCGGCTCGATGGTCGTGAACGGATAGTTCGCCGCCTGCGCCGCCTGTGTTGCGGTGAGCGCGTTGAAGAGCGTGGACTTGCCGACGTTGGGCAGTCCGACGATGCCGCACGTGAAACCCATCTAGTCCGCCGAATCTTTCTGGGGCTTGGAGGTCTTTTCTTTGGCCGGCTTGGTCAGCAGCGCCACCTTGTTGCTGAAGGCTGCATCGCCGTCCGCCAGCATCGGTGCCGCGTCCACCAGCGCATCGACGAGAGGTGCCAGCCACTTCTCGTCGTCCGCGCCGAACTTCGCGTTCACCAGGTAGTGCTGCACCATGTGCCGCTCGCCCGGGTGTCCGACGCCGATGCGCACGCGGCGATAGTCGGGGCCGAGGTGCGCGTCGATGCTCTTCAGGCCGTTGTGACCGGCGTGGCCGCCGCCTTGCTTCGCCTTGACCTTGCCGGGCGCCAGGTCGATCTCGTCGTGGAACACCACGATGTCGCCCTTGTCGATCTTGAAGAACCGCGCGGCTTCGCCGACCGAAACGCCCGAGTTGTTCATGTACGTCATCGGTTTCAGCGCCAGCGCGTCGTGCGGGCCCAGGCGGCCCTTGGCAACCAAGCCGTGAAAACGCGAACGCCACGGCTCGAAGCCGTGGCGCTCTACGATCTCGTCGATCACGCGAAAGCCGATGTTGTGCGGGGTACCTTCGTACGCAGGTCCCGGATTGCCGAGACCGACCAGCAGCAACATTCGCTACGCGATGGCCAAAGCCTACTTCTTGGCCTTGGCGTCGCCTTCCTTCGCACCGGCGGCCTTAGCGTCGCCGGCCGGCGCAGCAGCGGCACCTTCGGCCGGAGCGGCAGCGGCGTCGGCTTCCGGCGTCGCGGAGGCGGCAGCAGCGCGGGCAGCGGCCTCGAGGGCCTCTTCGCGCACTGCCGTCGGCGCGGTGATGGAGGCGACGGTGAAGTCACGCTTCAGCGCGGGACGCACGCCCTTCGGCAGCTCGATCTCGCTGATGTGGATCGATTCGTTGATGTCGAGGCCGGCCAGGTTGATGACGATGCGGTCCGGGATGGAGTCGGCATCGGCCAGCACGTCGATCTCGTGGCGCACCACGTTGACGATGCCGCCGCGCTTCAGGCCCGGCGCCTCGCTCTCGCCGGTGAAGGTCACCGGCACGGCGATGCGGATCTGCTGGCCCGGGATCAGGCGCTGGAAGTCCACGTGCAGCGGCTTGTCCGAAACCGGGTGCAGCTGGATGTCGCGCGGCAGCACGCGCACGGCAACGCCGTTGGTCTGCAGCTCGACGATGCGGTTCGAGAAGCCGCCGCGCTCGTACTGCTTGCGCACGAAGCGCTCGTCGACGAACACGTACTCGTTGGCCTTGCTGCCGCCGTAGATCACGGCGGGCACCATGCCCTGACGGCGCAGCGCGCGCGATGCGCCACGGCCATTGTCGGCCCGCGCTTCCGCCTTCAATTGCACGACTTCAGCCATATCCTTGCCCCTTACGCTCAGTCGAACAGACTGGAGACCGATGTCTCGTTGTTCACTCGTGTCATCGCTTCCGCCAGCAGCGGGGCGATGGAAATCCTGCGCACGCGGTCCTGCTCGTTCGGCGTGTGTGGGGCGATGCTGTCGGTGGTGACCAGCATCTCCAGCGCTGACTTACGAATGCGGTCTACCGCACTGTTCGACAGCACACCGTGGCTCGCATATGCCACGACCGAGGTTGCGCCCGCGTCCCGAAGGGCATTGGCGGCGTTGCAGAGGGTTCCCGCGGAATCGACAATGTCGTCGACGATCAGGCAGTTACGCCCTTTGACCTCGCCGATGATATTGACGACTTCGGAAACGCCCGCGCGTTCGCGCCGCTTATCGATGATCGCAAGGTCCGCGTCAAGGCGCTTGGCCAGGGCGCGGGCCCGGTAAACCCCTCCGATATCAGGGGAAACGAACAGGAAATCGCGCCCCGCGTACTTCTGCTCGATGTCCCGGGCAAAGACCGGGGCGGCAAACAGGTTATCGGTCGGGATGTCGAAAAAGCCCTGAATCTGGCCCGCGTGCAGGTCCAGGGTCAGTACCCGGTCGGCCCCCGCCTCGGTGATCAGATTGGCCACCAGCTTGGCCGAAATGGGGGTTCGCGGCCCCGGTTTACGGTCCTGGCGGGCATAGCCGTAATAGGGAATCACCGCCGTGATGCGCCGGGCCGAGGCCCGTTTCAGGGCATCGATGGTGATCAAGAGCTCCATCAGGTTGTCGTTCACGGGGTACGACGTCGACTGAATGATGAAGCAGTCCTCGCCACGGACGTTCTCGTGGATCTCGACCCAGATCTCCATGTCGGCGAACCGGCTGATGGAGGCTCGGGTAATGGGCAGATTCAGCTGCGCCGAGATGGCCTGCGCCAAAGGCGGGTTGCTGTTGCCGGCAACGACCTTCATGCGCCAGCGACTCCGGAGACGAGGATAACGGGGCTAGGTGGGCC
>CAIVPW010000025.1 GCA_903907895.1 uncultured Alphaproteobacteria bacterium | reverse complement strand
GTCAAGGACGAGGCTGGAACCGGCAACTCCACCTTCCAGCTCGGCCGCATCGCCGTCTTTTCGGGCTACCCCGACGACGCGCTGCGCTGGCTGCGGCGGGCGCACGAGGCGTTCGCTGCCATCGACGACACGGAAGGGGCCGCCGTTTCGCTGTTGCTGCTCGGCCGCACCGAACGCCTGATCGGCGACTATGCCGCCTCCCACCTTACGCTCAAGGCATCCGCCGAGACTGCGCCGCAGGATGCCATGGGCATTATCGGCGAAGCGGAACTCGGTGCGGCCGAGGCGCTGCGCCTTGCAGGCAAGCCCGAGGAGGCATTGGCGCACTACACCAGGGCCGGCGATGCGTTCAATCGCATGCGCGACGCGGTTGCCACGGCCGAAACGCTGGCCGGCGCCGGCCGCGCCTACGTGGCGCTCGGCAAGTTCGACGACGCCCGCGAGCAGGTGAACGACGCGCTTGTGCTGACGCGCGATCCGATCCTGCGCGGCCTGCTCAGTCTCTACTACGCCGACATCGAGTTGGCCGATCAGAAGGCCCAGCGCGCCGCCGAGATCTATGGCGACGCCGCCGAGATATTCGTCCGCGCCAACCTGCCGATCGGCGAGGCCGCCGCCAATGCCCGGATGGCCACGGCCCTCCTGCAGGCCGGCGAGCACATGCGCGTTCAAGAAGCCGTGGCGGCCGCGGAAGCGGCGCTGAAGCGCGTCGAAAATCCCTTCCTGGCCGCCAACCGTCTGCTCGCGCTCGGCGACTACGCCTCCTTCCAGTTTGCGACACCGGCACGGGCGCAGGCATTTGCCGTCGAGCATCCGGGAGCCAACGCCGAAGTGCAGGAGTTCGTGCGCAGCATCAACGCTGCCATCGCCACGCGATGAAGCTGCGCCTCGCGCTGTTGCTCGCCGCATGTGCGGGCACGGCGCAGGCGGGGGACTTCCTGTCCGGCGGCGCCCAACGCCCGGGCACCAAGCTCACCTACGAGATCGCCTCGCCGGCGGCGGTGTATCGCTTCGTCGCCAGCGTCCTCTCAGTCGATGGCGGCGTGCAGTACGAGTGGTTCACCACCTCGCCGCGCGCCGCCGATGGCATCCGCACGCTGCCCGCCGGGCTGCTGGCCCAGGCCGACACCTACTGCGAGTGCTACCGCGCGGGCGACTTCGGCGGTACGCAGTACGCCACGTCGTTGTGGCTCAGCCGCCATCTCTTCGACGGCCTGCGCACGGGCTCGGTCACGGCGCGCTTCTCGGAAGGCGGTCCGCCGCAGACGCTCACGCTGCTGCGGCGCGAGCCGTACATGGTGTTCCTCGACAACCAGTCCTTGGCGGTGCCCGCCCTGGTCGCGCGCGCCAGCGCCGGCATGCTGCTGTGGGTCAAGGACGATCCAGCCGACCCGCTCGTTCTCGCCCTCGAGGGCGCCCAGCAGCTGCATTTGCGCGACGTGCGTCAGCGCGGCGATGACGAGATCGGCCGCTGGGTCAGTGCCGGCGGCGCCGAACTGCACATCGTCGAGCGCGGGCAGGGCCTGCCGCTGTTCGTCCTGCACGGCGGCCCGGGCATGGAGAGCAACTACTTCCGCCCCTACCTCGAGCCCCTCGAGGCCGCGTTCCGTGTCGTCTACATCGATCAGCCGGGGCAGGGGCTGTCGGAGCGCTTTGCGCCGTCGCGGCCCTACACCATGCCGCAGGCCGTGGAAGCCATCGAGGCGCTGCGCGTGGCACTTGGGTACGACCGCATTGCGTTGCTCGGCCATTCCTATGGCGGCTTCGTTGCGCAGCTCTACGCGCAGCGCTTTCCGCAAAACTTGGCGGCGCTGGTGCTGGTGGACACGGCCGCGTCTGCCGACTGGAACGCCGAGGCCAATGCCAACATCAACCGTGTTGCTACGCCCGAGCAGCGCGGTCTCGGCCTCAGCCTGTCCGACGACGAGCGCATCCGCCGCGTGCTTGCGCTGTACTTCGACCCGCCCGACCAGGCGCGTGCCGACGCGTTCATGGACAAGCTGATCTCCTCACCGCAGGCGTGGCGCCAACTGATCGCCATACCGGAATTCCAGTCCTTCGACATGCGCCCGCACTACGGGTCGATGCGCGTGCCGACACTCGTGGTGGTCGGCGAGAACGACCTCATTACGACGCCAGGCCAGGCGCGCACCATCGCGGCCGGCATCCCCGGTGCACGGCTCGAGGTGTTCCCGCGCACCGGCCACAATCCGTTCGTCGAAGAGCCCGCCGCGTTCAACACGCTGGTGCGCGAGTTCCTCGGCGGCGTGCGCTGAAACGAAAAGAGCCCGCCGTTGCCGGCGGGCTCTTTCCTTATCGCTGTGAAGCGATGGTTACTTCTTGGTCTCGAGGAACTCGACGATGTCCTTCGCCTGGGTCGGGTTCACCGCGCCCTTGGCCAGGTTCATCTTGTTGCCCGGCACGGTGCCCGGCGCGTCCTGGATCCACTTAACCAGGTTCGCCTCGTTCCACGTCAGGCCAGAGGCCTTCAGTGCGGGCGAGTAGTTGAAGCCCGCGACCTCACCGGCCTTCTTGCCGACGATGCCGAACAGGTTCGGACCCACGCGGTTGGGCTCGCCCTTTTCCACGGTGTGGCAGGTGCGGCAGCGCGTGAACGCAGTGGCGCCCGCGGCGGCGTCGGCGACTTGCACCTCGGCCGGAACGGTCATCGTAATGCCGTGCATCGTGACGGTCTCAGCGGCCGACACGGTGGTGTTCGAGAAAACGAACGCACCGGCGCTCGCCGCGGCAACGACCGCAGCAACCGCCAGCTTATTGGCAACGCGCGAAATCATGTGGTCACTCCCTCTTCCGCAGGCAGCGTGGGAAAAGCCTGGGGCTGCCCCGCGGTCCACGCTTCGGCTACTGCCGGGGTTTGCAGCGGCAGTACCCGAAGCGGCCGCCCCCGTCACGGGCGCCACAGGGCCCCCGCTAGGCGCTTTTTTACCGTGCCTGGGCCGTTTTGCAAGGTCGCCGTTGCCGCACACCCCGTGCCTCAGGACGCCCCGAATGGCGCAGTTTTCCTAGCCGATCCGGGCATCTTGGCGGGCATTGGGCAGGACCCAGCGCTGGCGCCGGTCGTGGTCGCGCAGGATGTCGAGGCTGATCGCTTCGCCGTCCGCCAGCACCATGGCGCGCTGCAGGTCGTCGATGTCGCCCACCGGGTTGCCGTTGGCGGCTAAGACCAGGTCGCCATCCTCCAGGCCGCCGTGGGCGCCGGCGCTGCCCGCCCCCACCCGCACCACGCGCACGGCGCGGCTGCTACCCGCCGTGGCCGAGACGGCAGCGGCGAGTTCGACGCCGTGTGCCTCGATGCCGAGGGTCGGGCGCGCGACCTGGCCGCGCCGGATCAGCACGCTTGCGACCCACGCCGCCGTCTTGGCCGGAATCGCAAATCCGATGCCCTGTGCGTACGCCGCAATCGCCGTGTTGATGCCGACCATGCGTCCGTCGGCGTCCACCAGTGGGCCACCCGAGTTGCCGGGGTTGATCGCGGCATCGGTCTGCACGAAGCCGTCGAACACGTTGCCTTTGGCCACCGGCATGGCTCGGCCCGTCGCGCTGATGACCCCGATGCTCACCGAACGTTCGAAGCCCAGCGGATTGCCGATCGCCACCACCAGTTGGCCGACGCGCACGTCGGGGCGCTCGCGCACGGGCAGGGCGGGCAGTCCGCCCGCATCCACGCGCAGCACCGCAAGGTCGGTGGCGACGTCGCGCCCGACGATGCGCGCGGCCAAGCGCAGGCCGTCGGCAAACCGCACGCGCAGCTCGGTCTGGCCGTCCACGACGTGGGCATTGGTCAGCAGGTATCCATCCGGTGTCAGGACCGTGGCGCTGCCGGCGCCGCGCGCGTGCCCGACGCTGGCGACGCTCGGCGCTGCGCGGCGCACCAGCGCTTCCAGGTCGTCCGACATCTGCTGCAGGACGCTCACGGCCGCGTCCCCAGCGTCAGCGGCAGCTCGCACACTGCCTCGCCGCGCAGCACGCGCGCGGTGGTCTGTGCGCTGCCGCGCAAATCGCTCAACGCCCCAAACAGGTCATGCACGGTTTCCGCCGCCACGCTGCCGACGCCCAGCACCACGTCGCCGAGCTGCAACCCTGCGTGTGCCGCCGGGCTGTGCTCTTCGACCTCCAGCACCATCAGCCCACGCTCCTGCGCCTCTGCCGCGCGTCGCGCGGCGGGGATGCGCACGGGATAAGTCGCGATGCCAAGGTACGGCCGCTGACCGGCGCCGGGGCTCTGCGCGGACAGGACGATGCGCGCCAAAGTCGCGTGCGGAACGATCACACCACGGCGGTGGCGCCCGCCGGTCAGGCCGAAGCCGATCAGCGCACCGTCGGCGTCGGCAATCACGGCCGTGCCGCCAAACTCGGCCGGCAGCACGATGTCGGTGTCGATGTAGCGATCGATCTTGGCGCCGGTGCGCAGGCGCCATTCGTCGCCGAGCGTCGTGATCACGCCGAGCGTGGCACGGGCCGATTTGCCGGGGCGCGCAACGGCCAACACCAAGTGGCCGACGCGCAGGCCGGGTACATCGCTGTGCTCAATGGCCCGCACTGCAAGGCCAGCCGCCCGCAGTACCGCAACGCCGGTGCCGGCGTCGCGGCCCACCAATTCGGCGGCCCGTTGGCTGCCGTCCGCAGCGGTCACCGTGACGGCGTCATCGTCGGTGGCGGCCAGCACCAATCCGTCGGCCCACACGAGGCCGGCGCTGGTGCCGGAGTCACCATCGACGCGCACGACGGCGGGTGCCGCCGTGGCGACGGCATCCGCCAACGAATTGGAAAGGGCACGAAAGGCAGACATGGGCACACACTCCGGGACAGGGGGGGCATGCAATCTACGTCCGCGTGGGTTGTGCCCCCATCGACCGTCGGGACAGGACGCCTACAGCACGACCAGTCCGATTCGCGCCGCGCGCACCACCGCCTCGGTGCGCCCCTCGGCGTCGAGCGTGTTCAGGATGGCGTTCACGTGGAACTTCGCCGTGCGCTCGGCAATGCCAAGCGCCAGGGCGATGTCGCGGTTCGAGCGCCCGAGCGCCAGCAGGCCCAGCACTTCGCGCTCACGCGGCGTCAGCGGCTCGTTCGGTCCGATCTCGGGCGTCGCGCGCCGGGGAGCCACGCGTGCCCGCAAGGCGTCGTCCAGCACGATCAGCCCTTCTGCCGCGGCGGCCAGAGCTACGGGCAGGTGCTCGTGTGCCGCATCGCGCAGATGCACGCCTGCCGCGCCGGCGGCAAGCACCGCCGCCGCCTGCTCTTCGCTTGCGATCAACGCGACCACGACGAGGCCCGCGTCCGCCGCGGCGCGCACCGGCGCTGTATCCGCCTGCGTCGACGGCCCCAGGTCCCACACAACGACGTCTGCCGCAAAGCGCTCCAGCGCTTCCGGTGGTGATGTCGGCACGGTCGCGGCAACGTTCACGCTTGGCGACAGCGATGCCGCCACGCTGTCCCGCACCCGCGCATCGTCGCCGACGATGACTACCGTACCGGTTGCTTGTCTGATGGCGCCTGGGCGCATGCTCCCTCCCGACGGAGCACGCATTCATCGGCTCCCGTCGATATATGGGAGCGCCGGTGCGGCACGCAAAGGCTGCTACGCTGCCTTTTGATGGCGCCAAAATCTCCAGCGTTTCCAAAGGCCGACCCGGCCACGACGGCCTTTTTCCGCGACCTCGTGCCCAACGCGCAAGGCGTGGCCGTCAAAGCGATGTTCGGTCACCAGGCCGCCTTCGTCGACGGCACCATGTTCCTGGGCATCTTCGGCGACCGCATCCTGGTGCGCCTGCCGCCTGCCGAGCGTGCCGAGCTGATGGCCGAGCCCGGATCCGCCCCGTTCGACCCCATGGGCGGCCGCCCCATGAAGGAATACGTGCTGCTGCCCGCCGATTGGATCGACGAGCCGTCGCTCGCCGCACCCTGGGTCCAGCGCGCACTCACCTACGCGCGTTCTCTGCCCAAGAAGCCGGCGAAGCCGAAGAAGCGAAAGCCCTCCGCCTAGACGGGGAAAGCTTGGAGCGAGGGCTTACCGCGTGCCGAACCAGCGTTCGGCGTTGCGGTCGTAGTTGGCGGTGGGGTCGTAGATCGGCACCGGCAGTTCCAGGGACATCGCGGTCAGGCGGCCCATGGCGGTAAGCAGGTTGTAGCTCGCGACCACCTCGTCGCGGCGCGACGTCACCAGCTGCACGCGGGCGTTCAGCAAGTCCTGCTCGGCGTTCAGCACTTCGAGCAGCGTGCGGGCGCCGACCTCTTGTTCCTGGCGGAAGCCGCGCAGCGCGACTTCGCTGGCGCGCACCTGGTCGCCACGCGCCAAGATCTGGGCGCGGGCGGTGGCGAGCAGCTGCCAAGCCTGGTTGACCTGGCTGCGCACGGTGCGGCGCGCATCCTCGAGGTTCAGGCGCGACTGCGCCAAGCTCTCGCGCGCCGAGCGGATCGATGAATACTCGGCGCCTGCCTGATAGAGCGGAACGGAGACGGTGATGCCCGCGGTCGTCGTCAGCGTCGCCGGCGTGACGTCCGGCCAATCGTCCGGGCGGCGCGATGTGCTGAGGGTTGCGTTCACCGTCGGCTTCATGGCGCCCTCGGCGGAACGCACGCTCGATTGCGATGCAAGCTCCGAATAGAACGCCGCCACTACGGTCGGGTGCTCCATCAGGGCGATCTCGATCGCCTGTTCGAGGGAGTTGGGCAGCATGGTGAGCGGGCTGGGCATCGCCATCGCGCTCGGAGGTGAACCGACGCGCTGCTCGAAGGTGGCGATGGAGACGCGCAGCGCGCCTTCCGCCTGAATGCGGCCTGCCTGCGCGGCCGACAGGCGCGACTCGGCAGTGGCGACATCGGTGCTGGTGGCGGCGCCAAGCTGGAAGCGGCTGCGCGCGGCGGCAAGTTCGGTCTGCAGCACCTGCTCGCTGTTGGTGTTGAGTTGCAGCACAGCCTGGTCGCGCAGGACCCCCATGTAGGCCTCGACGACCGACGACAGCAACGACTGCTCGCTGCCGCGCAGGCGCGCGCGGCCGGCCAGTACGTTGGCTTCGGCCTGGTCGATGGCCGCCTCGGTGCGGCCGCCGCGGTACAGCGACTGGCTGGCGCTGAGCGTCAACGCCAAACCATTGGTGCTGTGGGCTGCGGTGTCATTCGACGTGTAGGCGGTGGTGAGGCCGGTGGACAGCGACAGCGAAGGCCGCCTCGCGGCGTTGGCCTGGGCCACCGTTTCATCGGTGGCGCGCTGGCTGGCGCGCTGCGCTGCCAGCGTCGGGCTGGTTTGATAGGCCTGAATCAGGGCGTCATTGAGGGTCTGCGCCTCCGCGGCGGCCGAAAGGGCAGTACCGGCCAGCAGGGCAACAACGAACAAAAGCATCGGCAGCATCCCCCTCGCATCCAAAAGGCAGCGCGGAGCAAGGTTCTTCCTCGCCGGCCGCGTTCTACTGCCGAAACGGCAGTGTAGATCAAATAGGTTGCTTAAATCCTTACAGCAACGCCGTTCTTGTATAGATCGCGTTCCCTGGGTCAGGCGTATCGCAGCGCCTCGATGGGGTCCAGCCGCGCCGCCTTGCGTGCCGGGTAGTAGCCAAAGAACACCCCGACCCCCGCCGAGAAGCCCACTGCCATCAGGATCGAGGTGCTCTCGATGCGCAGCGGCCAGTTGGCAAGGTGCGCGGTGATCTGCGAGCAGATGATGCCCAGCACGATGCCGAGGCCGCCGCCGATCAGCGACAGCGCCACGGCCTCGATCAGGAATTGCGACATCACGTCGCCGCGGCTCGCCCCGATCGCCATGCGTACGCCGATCTCGCGGGTCCGCTCCGTCACCGACACCAGCATGATGTTCATGATGCCGATGCCGCCCACCAGCAGCGAGACCGAGGCGACCGCGGCCAGCAGCAGCGTCATCACCTGTGTGGCACCGGCGCGGGCCTCGAATACCTCCGAAACATTGCGGATCGTAAAGTCGTCGGCGCGGCCCGGCACGATGGCGTGGCGGTCGCGCAGGAGTTCGGCGAGGTCGCGCTCCAACACATCGAGCGCCTTGGCGTCCTTCCCCAGCACGCCGATCTGCTGCACCGAATCCGGCTTGATCAAGCGGCCGCCCAGCAGGCGCTGCTGCGCTGCCTTCAACGGCACGAATACGACGTCGTCCTGGTTTTGGCCGAACGAGGATTGCCCCTTGGCCTGGGTCACGCCCACCACGGTGAACGGCACACGATCGAGGCGGATGACCTGGCCCAACGGGTCCGAGCCGGGGAACACGCGCTCGGCGACGGTGGCACCGAGAATGACGATCTTCTCGCCCGTGCTGGTCTCCCAGTCCTCGAACGCGCGCCCCTTGGCCATCTTCCACTGGCGCACGGCGAAGTAGTCCTCGGTGATGCCGGTGGCGTTGGTGCGCCAGTTCTGGTTTCCCAGGATCACCTGCACCTGCCCGCGCACTTCCGGCGCCACGGCAACGACGCCTTCGATCCCCTTCATGGCATCGGCGTCTTCCGACGTAAGGGTAGGGCGGCTGCCGGCACCCTGCGCCGCGCCGCCGTCGCGCGCCTGGCCCGGCGTGATGGTGAGGAGATTGGAGCCGATCGACTCGATTACCGACTCGATGTTCGCGCGCGCGCCGGCGCCGATGGCGACGATGGTGATCACCGCGCCCACGCCGATGATGATGCCGAGCGCGGTCAGCACGCTGCGCAGCGTGTTCGAGCGCAGGGACTGCAAAGCGGAGAGGAACAGGTCGGCGGCGGTCATCTGGATGCTCCGGTCTAGTGGCCCGAGACGGCTACCAGTTGCGGCGGTTGTGTATTGCCAGGCAGCGCGCGGCGGCCCACGCCCTTTTCGTCCTTGATCATGCGGCCGTCGCGGAACGTCATGACGCGGTCGGCGTATTCAGCGATGTCCGGCTCGTGCGTCACCACCATGACGGTGATGCCCTTCTTGTTCATTCGCTGCAGGATCGCCATGATCTCGACGCCGGTCTTGCTATCCAACGCGCCGGTCGGCTCGTCGGCCAGGATCAGCGACGGATCGCCGACGATCGCGCGCGCGATGGCGACGCGCTGCTGCTGGCCGCCCGAAAGCTGCACGGGCCGGTGATCCATGCGGTCGCCAAGGCCGACCTCGCGCAATGCGACTTCGGCGCGCCGCCGGCGCTCGCCGCGCGCCAGCTTGCCGTACGCGAGGGGCAGGGCGACGTTGTCGAGCGCCGTGATGCGGGGCAGCAGGTTGAAGTTCTGGAACACGAAGCCGATCTTGCGATTGCGCAGGCGTGCCAGGTCGTCGGGATGGAACGACGACGTCTCTTCGCCTTCGAACAGGTACTTGCCGGCCGTCGGGCGGTCGAGGAACCCGACCAGGTTCATGAACGTCGTCTTGCCCGAGCCCGACGGACCCATGACGGCAACGAACTCGCCTGCCTCGATGCGCAGCGAAACGCCCTGCAAAGCGGCAACGATGTTCGTGCCCATCCGATACTCCTTGCGGAGATCGATGGCTTGCACGACGGGCGTACGCGACGGAGTGCCCATCAGCCGCCCTTGATGACGATCTGCGGTGCTGGGCCGCCGCCGCCGCCAACGCCTGGGATGCCGAACGGGCTGGGTGCGTTGGTTTGGGCCTGTGCCGCTGGCTCGTTCGAGCCGGTGATGACGCGCGTGCCCGGCGGCAGGTCGCCGGCCACCATCTCGGTGAAGCCGCCGTCGGTGATGCCGATCATCACGTTGACCGCTTCGGGTTTGCCGTTGGCGCCGAGGACGAACACGCGTGCCGCACGAGCGCGCGACGCGCTGTTGCGGGCGCCGCCCGCCGTTGCGAACGCTTGGCCGCCGCCCGCCTGCGCAGGCTGCTGACCGCCGCCTTCGGTGCGCAGCACGGGACCGCCGCCCGCGTTGCCAGCCGCCGCGTTGCCCGCTGCCGCAGTGCCCTCGAAGCGCGCCCGTTGCTCCGGCGTCAGGACGCCCAGCACTGCATTGCGTTGCGCTTGTGCCGTGCGCTGCTGCACTTCTTGCGGGGTGCCGCCTGCCGCCTGCGCCTGCTCGCGTGCAGTGCCGAGTGCCTGCTGAATCTGCTGCTGCTGTGCGTCCGAAAGATTGAGCGCCGCCAGTTGCCCAGTGAGCGCGCCCGCTTGGCCGCCGGCACCGCCTTGGCCGCCGCCCTGGCGCCCCTGGCCTCCGGCGCCGCCCTGGCCGCCCGCCGCTTGCGCGTTGCCGCCGCCCTTGGTGACGATGTTGCCGCCCGCTGCCGCCGCGCCTGCTGCGGCCTGACCGCCCGCTTGACCGCCGCCGTCTTGGCCCGCGCCCTCGCGCGCAACCTGAACAGTGGCGGGGGCATTGCCCCCTGCCGCCAGCTGCACCACTGCGGCGGTGCCGCCCGGTGCCGCCGCGGCCGGCGCTTGGTATCCGGCCGGCGTGTAGCGCAGCGCCGAGTTGGGAACTCGCATGGCGTTCTGGCGCTCTTCGATGATGACGCGTGCCGTCGCCGTCATGCCGGGCAGCAGCGACATGTCGTTGTTGGGTGCCTGTGCGATCACGGTGTAGGTGACGACGTTCTGCACCGTCTTGGGCGCTAGGCGCACCTGCCGCACCGTGGCCTGGAACTCCCGGCCGGGGAATGCATCGACGCCGAACTTGATCTGCATGCCCTGCGCGATCTTGCCGATGTCGGCCTCATCGACACTGACCTCGAGCTGCATGTTGCGCAGGTCCTGCGCCACGGTGAACAACGCGACGTTCGAGTTGTTGGTGATGGTCGTGCCGACCTCGGCGGTGCGGTCGATGACGGTGCCGTTGACCGGCGCCTTGATCACCGTCCGCTCCAGGTCGATCTTCGCACTCGCGAGCTGGGCGTCGCGCTGCTTCACCTGCGCCTCGGCCGTGGCGATGCTCGCCTGGCTCTGCGCCAGCGCCGCGCGGCGGCCTTCTTGGGTCGCCTGCGAGCCGGCGATGTTCGCCTGCACCTGGTCGAGGTTGGCCTTGGCTTGGTCGAACTTGGTCTTGGAATCTTCCAGCGCCTTCGTCGAGACGACGTTGCGCGTGAAAAGCTCATTCTGCAGGTTGTAGTCGCGCTCCGCCTGCTCCAGCGCGAGGCGGGAGTTCGCTAGTTGCGCCTGCAGCGACTGCAGCGACGCCTCGCCGTTGCGGATGTCCGCCTGCGACCGATCCAGCGCTGCGCGGTTCGACGTCAATGAAGCCTTGGCGATCGCAAGGTCCGCTTCTGCCTGCATTACGCGCGACTGGAAGCTCTCCGGATCGAGGCGCGCCAGCACCTGGCCCGCCACGACGGGCGTGTTGTAGTCGGCCAGCACCTCGACCACCTGGCCCGCGACGAGGCTCGAAATCTTCACCTCGCCGACCGCCGTCACCTTGCCGGTCGACGACACGGCGTTGGTGATGGTGCCGCGCTCGACGCTGCCGAAACGGTACTCGACCGGCCCGCCGTCCGTGCCCGTGCCCAGGAAGTAGTAGGCGGACCCGCCGCCGATCACGGCGACCAGGCCAAGTTGCAGCGCGCGCTTGCCCCAGCGCCTTGAGCGATTTGCCTCGATCATGACGTTACCGCCCCACCAGTAAGACTCGTTCGGCCGGCGTGCGCTTGCTCGCCTCCGCAAAATCTGTGCGCTGCTGCGCCGACATGCCCGTTACCGCTTCCAGCATCGCCGCATGCACAGCCTGCTGCGAATTCACGGTGGCGCTGCGGAGCTCTTCGAGCGCCTGGGCCAGTTGCTGCGCGTCGTACGGCTCGGCCAGCAACGCAGCCGTCACCGACTCGTTCGCCTTGCGCACCGCAAGCTGCATCGGCCGCAGGGTTTTCGTGTTGATTTGCACGATGCGCTGCAGTTGCGGCGCTGCCGCTTGCGCCGGCGGCTTCACCGCGGTGGCCTTCTCCGCCTTGGCCACTAGCGCCGCAGGCATCTGCGCCGCGCGCACGCCGTTTGCGGCAATGAATCCGAGCACGAACAGGTTCATGGCCAGCGAGGCCACCAGCACCGCCGCCCAGGCGCGCGAAAGACTTCTCATTCCAAGTCCCCAGCGTCGGTTGAATCGAAGTCGCGTGCGAACGCGACCGACAAGAAGTCTGCGGCCGCCACCTGCTCGTCTGCGACCGGCGTCCAAACGGCGCCGGCCACGACACCGAGCATGACGGCACCGCCCAGCGCATACGCGGGCCGCCACTGCGGCCCGAGCACTGCATCAAGTAGTGCGGCGGTGAGCGTCTGCCAGCGCGACGGCGCTTGCCGCGACGTGGCCGTCTCCTGCATCGCCGCGGCCTGGATGCGGGCTACCAGTCCGGCCGCCGCCACATGGGAGGGGGCGCGGTCGAGCAGGCGGTCGAGGGCAGCTTCGCCCTGCCGCAGGCGCGCGACGTCCAGGGTCTCGCGCGCGGCGCCCAAAACTGCGGCGCGGTCCTGCGAAGGGCACCGATCGGGGTGTGCACCATAGGCGCGCAGCACGCCTTCGACGCGCGCCGGCGTCTCGTCGTCACGCGCGGCCATGCTCACTCCTCTCCGAGGTGTGGGTGCAGGTCGCGCAGGCTTTCACGCAGGTTGCGGC
>CAIVPW010000024.1 GCA_903907895.1 uncultured Alphaproteobacteria bacterium | reverse complement strand
CGGCGATCGCAAGCCCGAGGTTTCCACGGCCCTCGTGACAGCCATTCTCGCGTCCGTGGTGGCAGTGACCCTGTTCACCTTGCCGCTGGTCTGGGCGGCCATCGCGACGGGCAGCACGTCGGTGATCTGGTTCCTCATCACCGCCCAGGCCTGGCGGCGCAAACACCACCATTCGGCGCCTGCCAGCCAGTCCAAGGCCGCCTGAACGCCCAAGCGCGGTTTGGCCGACCTTGACCCGCCCTGGCGGGCAGGGTTACACAGCCTTCCTTCCTGCGGCGAGTGTAGCTCAGTTGGTCTAGAGCGCCGGATTGTGGTTCCGGATGTCGTGGGTTCGAATCCCATCACTCGCCCCAATTTCCTCAGAACCGTGGGCTGATTCACAGGCGGGCCGGGGGGCGTCTCGGCTACTGTGGTGCTGACGGTATGAGTACTCCCGGCGATTCCGAAACGCGTGACCGCGTTGCCCTGCCCGCGCAGGGGCGCCTGCTGGAGATCGTGCGCGAGCTGACCGAGGAAAAGCACCCGCGCCGCAAGGGGCAGTTCGACGTTCGGCTCGACAAGCGGTTGCGCGAGGATCTCGGCCTCGACCAGCTTGCACGCGCAGAGTTGCTGCGCCGGTTGCAGGCTTCCTTCCGTTTGTCGCTGCCGTCGTCGCTTGCCGCGGCCCCGGCCGTGCGCGACCTTTTGCAGGCCATCGAATCGGCGGCGCCGGGCTTGGCTGCGTCGTCGTGGAGCAGCAGCGAGACGTCGCCCCCGCGTAGCGGGGACTGGTCGGGCCCGCCCTTCAATGCCCGAACGCTTGTTGATGTGTTGTCGTGGCATGCGCACGCTCATGCCGACCGTCTCCACATCCGTTTTCTCGCCAACGACGACAAGATCGAGACGCTGACATACGCGCAACTGCGTCAGCGTGCCGAAGAGGTCGCCACCGGCCTCCGCATGCGCGGTCTGACGCCGGGTGACACGGTGGCCATGATGCTGCCGACCACGCTGGATTTCTTCTACGCATTCTTCGGCATCCTGATTGCGGGCGGTGTGCCGATCCCGATCTATCCACCCAGCCGGCCTTCGGGCATCGAGGACCATCTGCGCCGCCAGGTGGGTATCCTCGAGAACGCCCGCTCGGTGCTGCTGGTGTCGATTCCCGAGATGCGCGTCGGTACGCGCTTCCTGCGCGCGCAGGTGACGTCGCTCCAAGACGTGGTGACGGTCGATGACCTGCGCACCACGCCGGACCTGCACCAGCTGTGGCCCGCGCCTGCGCCCGATGATCTTGCGTTCCTGCAGTACACGTCCGGCAGCACCGGCCGCCCCAAGGGCGTGATGCTCACGCACGCCAACCTGCTCGCCAACGTGCGCGCGCTGGGGCAGGCATTCCAACTCGATGGCGGCCGCGACGTATTCGTGAGCTGGCTACCGCTCTATCACGACATGGGCCTTATCGCGGCGTGGATGGCGAGCATGTACTTCGGCATCCCCATCGTGCTGATGTCCCCGCAGCGGTTCCTTGCGCGACCGGTGCGTTGGCTGCAGGCGATCAGCCAGTACGGGGGAACACTGTCCGCTGCCCCCAATTTCGCGTACGAGCTTTGTCTGTCGCGCATTCGCGACGAAGAGACGGTCGGTATCGATTTGTCGTCGTGGCGCATTGCAGCGAACGGCGCGGAATCGGTGCTGCCGGCGACGCTGCGCGGGTTTTACCACCGCTTTGCCAAGTACGGTTTCAAGAACACAACGTTGAGCCCGGCGTACGGGCTCGCCGAAAACTGCGTTGGCGTGACCTTCTTCGGGCCGCACCGCGAGCTCGTCTTCGATCGCGTCAAGCGCGCGTCGTTCATGAACGGCGGTGTCGCCGAGTCCGCCAGCGAGGACGATGAGACGGCGATGGAGTTCCCATCGTGCGGCCAGCCCTTGCCGGGCCACGACCTGCGCATCCTCGATGGCACCGGCCGATTGTGCCCCGACCGTCAGGAAGGCAGCATCGAATTCCGCGGACCGTCGTCGACCAAAGGCTATTACCGGAACGCCGACGCGACCCGCGCCCTGCGTCATGGCGACTGGCTGCGCAGCGGCGACCTTGGATACATCGCCAACGGCGAGCTGTTCGTTACGGGGCGCGCCAAAGACGTCGTCAAGCGCGCCGGGCGCAACATCTTCGCGCCCGAGATCGAATCGGCGGCGAGCGAAGTGCCGGGAGTGCGCAAGGGATGCGTCGCGGTGTTCGGGGCGCGTCGCCAGACGCGCGGGACCGAAACGCTGGTCGTGATGGCCGAGACGCGCGTCACGGACAAGCGCGCACTCAGCGATCTCCGCGATGCCGTGGCGCGTAAGGTAATCGCGACGATCGGGGAGCCGCCCGACGATGTCGCGCTCGTCCGGCCCTACACGGTGCTGAAGACCTCGAGTGGCAAGATTCGGCGCGCGGCCAATCGCGCCATCTACGAGCGGGGCGAGCACCACGGATCGCGCGCTGCACTGCTGCAGCTGACGCGGATCGGGCTCGGGGCCGTGCTTCCCGAAGCCAAGGTGATGCTGCGCAACGCGGGGGCACGCCTATACGCCGTGTGGTGGTGGCTCATGGCCGGGCTCGGCGCGGCGCTGACGTTGCCGGTGCTGGTGATCAGCCGGCGTGCGGGCGAGCGATGGATACGGGTAGTGGCACGCCTGTTCCTGCGCGTCGTAGGCGCCCGGACACAGGTCATCGGCGTCAAGAACATCCCAGCAAGTGGCCCCGTGATGATCGCCTCGAATCACACCAGCGGCATCGACGTTCTCCTGTTCGCCGCGCTGCTGCCGCGCAACGTCATCCTGGTGGCGAGCGAGCCGCTGCGAGCGTCGACCTGGCAGCGGCCGTTCTTGCGGGCGCTGGGCGTGAGGATCGCCGTGCCGGGCGACCACGGAGTCGCGGCAGAGTTGCGCCGCGAGCTCGATGGCGGCCGTGCGATGGTAGCGCTTGTGGAAACAGGCGTGGATCGTTGGCCCGGGCTTCGGCCGTTCCGCTTGGAGCCGTTTGCGCTGGCCGTGGACGCGAAGACGCCGGTCGTTCCGCTGGCCGTGCGTGGCGCCCGTACGATGCTTCGCTTCGGTTCGCGATTTCCGCGCCGCGCCGATGTCTCGGTACAGATCGGCGTGGCGAAGCAGCCGGAAGGGCAGGGTTGGGAAGCCGTTCTTTCGCTGCGCAACCGGGTGCGCGCCGAGATGCTGCGCATGGTGGGCGAGCCCGACCTCTACTACGACAACGGCGCCCTGGCGGGCGATCGTTTCTAGGCACCGATGTTGGCGCCGGGTACCGTGGGCACCGAGGGCCATGGGGCGGCGGGATGATCCCTGATTCGCACGACGGAGGTGACCGGCGGCCCGCCCCGCTGCCGCTTGCAGCGCGGACGCTGGTCGACGTGCTGGCGTGGCATGCCGCGGCCCATGGCGACCGCGTGCACGTTCGCCTCCTTGCGGCTGACGATCGCGTCGAGACACTGACCTACCAGGAGCTGCTGACGCGGTCGCGCGAGGTGGCTGCCGGCCTGACGGCGCAGGGAGTTGTGGCACACGACAACGTCGCCATCATGCTGCCGACCACGCTCGACTTCTTCTACGCGTTCTACGGCATCCTGCTGGTGGGCGCCGTGCCCGTTCCCATCTACCCGCCGGCGCGCCGCCAGCAACTGGAGCAGCTACTTCGACGCCAGGCGGCGACGCTCGCCAACGCTGAAGCGGTGCTACTCGTCACGGTGCCCGAGGCGAAGACGGCCGCGCGCTTCTTGCGCGCAAAGGTGCCGACGCTGACGGCCGCGACAACGGTGGATGAGTTGCGCCAAACCCGCGGCGCAGCGGTTTCCACGTTTGAACCAGGCCCCGACGACCTCGCCTTCCTGCAGTACACCTCAGGTAGTACGGGCAATCCCAAGGGCGTGATGCTGAGCCACGCCAACCTGATGGCCAACGTGCGGGGCATGGGAGGCCTGTTCGACCTCGACGCGGAACGCGACTCGTTCATCAGCTGGCTTCCGCTGTACCACGACATGGGGCTGATCGGCGCCTGGCTGGCGCCACTCTATTTCGGTATCCCGCTGGTGCTGATGTCTCCGCTGCGCTTCCTGACGCGGCCGGAGCGCTGGTTGCGCGCCATTTCCGAACACCGCGGCACCATTTCGGCCGCCCCGAACTTTGCGTATGAGCTATGCATCGCCCGCATCAAGGACAGCGAACTCAAGGGCATCGACCTGTCCAGCATGCGCATCCTGGCAAACGGTGCCGAAGCCGTGTTGCCGTCCACGCTGCGGGCGTTCCAGGCCCGCTTCAGCGCCCTTGGTTTGAAGGCAAGCGCATTGCGTCCGGTGTATGGCCTGGCGGAGAATTCTGTCGGGCTCGCATTCCCCACCGACGAACGTCCTCCGCGCATCGATCGGATCGTGCGCGAGCGATTCACGCGCGACGGAGTCGCCGAACCGGCGGCGGACAGCGACCCCCAGGCCTTGGAGTTCCCCGCCGTTGGCCGCGTGCTGCCCGGCCACGAACTGCGCATCGCAGGGGCGGACGGCGCAACGCTGCCCGAGCGGTGCGTGGGTGCCATTCAGTTTCGCGGGCCGTCGGCGACGCGCGGATACTTCCGCAACCCGCAAGCGACGGCAGGCCTGTTCGATGGCGATTGGCTGCGCACCGGCGACCGCGGCTACCTCGCCGACGGGGAGCTCTTCATTGCAGGCCGCGACAAGGACTTGATCATTCGTGCCGGCCGTAACCTGCACGCGCCCGAGATCGAGGCCGCCGCCGCCACGGTGCGCGGCATCCGCAAAGGCTGCGTCGCCGCGTTCGGCGTGCGCGGGGGCAAGCACGGCACCGAGAGCCTCATCGTTCTGGCCGAGACGCGCGTCTCGAACGCCGCTGCCAAAGCCAGGCTTGCCGACGGCGTGTCGCACGCAATCGTGCAGGCGATTGGTGAACCACCCGATCAAGTGGTGCTGACCCCGCCTCACGTCGTGCTGAAGACATCGAGCGGCAAGATCCGCCGCGCCGAGACGCGCGCGCTGTACGAAAACGGCGAGCACCTAAAGGGCCGCCCGCCCGCCTGGGTGCAAATGCTGCGGCTGGGCCTGAGCGCCCTATTGGGCGAACTGCGCCGCGCGTTTGCCCGCTAGGGCCGGTACACCGGCCACTGCGTCGGCTCGCGCGGGGGCGCCGAAGGGATGGCGTTGCCGTACACGTCACGGCGCGTGGGCTCCGGCACGAGGTTGGGCTCGAATAGCCGCTGGCCCGTGTAGTCGTCCCGCAGCCGCAAACCCGGTGCATTGCAGGCGGCGAGCAGAACACTGCAGGCGGCGAGGATCAGTACAATTCTCATGGGCGGAAACGCTCGATGGAGTAGGGCGCCGCGTCAAGGCCCAGGGTACGCCCGCCAAGCCAATCGGCAATCAGACGTGCCGACCCGGCGGCCAAGGTCCAGCCAAGCGGGCCATGGCCGGTGTTCAGGAAGAGTCCCGGCATGTTCGAAGCCGGTCCCAGAATTGGGGGACCGTCGGGGGTCATCGGCCGCAATCCGGTCCACGCGGCGGCGCCGGCAACCTGCACCGCATCGAACGGGCCCGGGAACATCTCCTGCACGGCGCCCAGGATCGGATCTATGCGTCGGTGATCGATGCGGCGATCGAAGCCGGCGAACTCTGCGGTGCCGGCGGCGCGGAGCGCATCGTCGAAGCGCGCGTACACGACCTTCTTGTCGTCGTCGAGGATGCCCATCCGCGGCAGTCGCGCGTCGTCACCGCTGGCGCCCAGGGTGATTGAATAGCCCTTCACCGGGTACAGCGGCAGTTGGATGCCGGCCGTACGCGCTACCGAACGGCTGCCCATGCCGAGGGCGAGGACCGTGGCGTCCGCGCGTACGGCGCCCATCGTGGTGCTGGCCCCCACCACCCGATTGCCGTTGCGGATCAGCCCACGCACGGGCAAGCCGAAGCGGAACTCGACCCCGAGTTCTGCTGCCCGCTGTGCGATGCCCAACGTGAAACGCGCCGCATCGCCGGTCGCGCCGTCGCGTGAAAAAATGCCGCCGGCGATCAGACCGCGTTGGAGCGCCGCGCCAAGTGCCGGCTCCCGCTGCGCGCATTGCGCGGGATCGAGGAACTCGTCATCGACAAGCTGTTGCGCGGCAAAGTGCGCACTGTCTCGTTGTGCATGCCGCAGCGATGCAGGAGTGCGGTACAGCGACAGCAGACCGCCCGGCCGGAACTCGAACTCGACCCGCGCCGCAGCCGCCAGCTCGTGCATCTGTTGCTGGCTGAACCGCGCGAGCCGCAACAGTGCCGCCGCATTGGCGCGATACCGCTCCGGCCGGCAGTTGCTCAGGTACTGCAACCCCCACCGCCACAGCATCGGATCCCATCGGTATAGCGGCAACCGCAAGGGCGCCCCGGCCTGGCCGAACCACCGCACCAGCTGTCGCGGTACCGAGGGCGTCGCCCACGGCCGCGCCTCGCTGGCCGACAGATGGCCGCCGTTGGCGGCACTCGTCTCTTGCGCTGCACCTGGCCGCTGGTCAATGACCGTGACCCGCGCTCCGTCCTTGGCGAGCGTGTATGCCGTAGTGACGCCGACAACGCCGGCGCCGAGGATCAGGGCGTGCATCGCGTACATATAGCGGCGAGGCCCGGAACCCCAAAGGGCGGTGGGCCCTATCGCTAACCGCGCTGGATCACGGGACCATTGCGCTGACTGCGGCGTGCCGCGCCACCCCGCGCGACTGCGCGGCCGCCGCTACAGCGCCTCGGAGCCGGACTCGCCGGTGCGGATGCGGACCGCGTCCTGGACCGGGAAGATGAAGATCTTGCCGTCGCCGATCTGGCCCGTGTGGGCCGCGTCGCGGATGGCGTTGACGGTGCGCTCGAGGGCGGTGTCATCCACGACCACCTCGATCTTCACCTTGGGCCGGAAGTCCACGATGTATTCGGCACCGCGATAAATCTCGGTGTGCCCCTTCTGACGGCCGAAGCCTTTGACCTCGGTCACGGTCATGCCGGAGACCCCGGCCGACGTGAGGGCTTCGCGCACCTCGTCGAGCTTGTGCGGCTTGATGATTGCCGAAATGAGCTTCATGGCACCCCCCGTTGAACGAAGCTTAGCACGGGCACCGGAGCGGGCGAGGGGATGCCTCGCCCGCCCATGCAGGCCTCAGATGTCGTACGCCCGCTCGCCGTGTGACGTGATGTCGAGGCCCTCGAGCTCGTCTTCCTTGGAGACGCGCAGGCCTACGGCCAGGTCGGTCAGCTTGGCCAGCACCACCGTGGCAAGGAGCGAGAACAGCGCCACCGAAACTACCCCGGTGATCTGCACGGCGAAGTGGCCCGCGATGGTCATGCCCTCGGCCAAGCCCAGGCCCTGGAACATCGGGTGGGCCAAGAACGACGTCATCAGCACGCCCAGCATGCCGCCCACGCCATGCACCGCGAACACGTCGAGTGAGTCGTCGATACGCAGGGAGCGCTTCACCCACTGGGTGGCGAAGTAGCACACGAACGCAGCCGCACCGCCGATGATCAGCGCACCGATCGGTCCGACGAAGCCGGAGGCCGGCGTGATGGTGGCCAGGCCAGCGATGGTGCCGGTGACGGCGCCCACCATGCTGGGCTTGCCGTAGCGAATCCACTCGATCGCCATCCACACGAGGGTCGCAGTGGCGGCGGCGAGGTGCGTAACCGTCATCGCCATCCCGGCACCCTGGCCTGCGGCGAGCGCGCTGCCAGCGTTGAAGCCGAACCAGCCGACCCAAAGCATCGCTGCGCCCATCACAACCAGGCCGGGCTGATGCGGCGGCTTGATTTCATTGGGAAATCCGATGCGGTTGCGCAGGAGCATGGCCAGCACGACGGCGGTGATGCCCGCCGTGGTGTGTACCACTAGGCCGCCGGCAAAGTCGCGCACTCCCATCTCGAACAGCCAGCCGCCCGGACCCCATACCCAGTGCGCGACCGGGAAATAGACGACGATCAGCCACAGCGTGCTGAACAGCAGCACGGCCGAGAACTTGATGCGCTCGACGTACGCGCCGACGATCAGCGCGGGCGTAATGATCGCGAACGTCATCTGGTACATGAAGAACACCGTCTCCGGGATCGTGCCGGAGAGGGATTCGTTGTCCACGCCGCTCAGGAACATCTTGTCGAGGCTGCCGAACAGCGCGTTGCCCTCGGTGAAGGCGACGCTGTAGCCGAACATCAGCCAAAGCACCGACGCGACGCAGGCAATCACCACGCAGTGCATGAAGACCGACAGCACGTTCCGGGCATGCACCAGGCCGCCGTAGAACAGCGCCAGCGCGGGTAGCGTCATGAAGAGGACGAGCGCGGTCGAGGTGAGCATCCAGGCGGTGTCGCCAGCGCTCAATTCCTGCGCACTCGCTGCACTCGGAATCAGCGCCGCCGCGCCGAGCAGGGCGCCGCCGAGCACCCGACGAAGGTTGGACATACGTTCCCCCAAATTCGCGGGGGCGAACAAAGCGCCAGCAAATCTGCGGCGCGCGCGAGATCCGGCTGCCCCCCGGAACCGACCCCGCGGTCGTTGGTCCGGTTAAATCACGAAGCGGGAGCGGGGCGCTAGTCCTTAGGCAGATTCCAAATCGCTGCACAAAACTTGTGCAGGTCGGTCGGAGCCGACATCAGGTTTTGAGGCGGTAGCCGGTCTTGAATATCCAAGCGATGACGGCAAGGCAGAGGCCCAGGAATACAAACGTCATCAGCAGGCTGACGCCGAAGCCGACGTCGGAGATGCCGTAGAAGCTCCAGCGAAAGCCGCTCACCAGGTACACGACCGGATTGAACAGCGTCACCTTCTGCCAGAACGGGGGCAGCATCCCGATCGAATAGAACGTGCCGCCTAGGAACGTGAGCGGCGTGATGATCAGCAACGGCACCAGCTGCAGCTTCTCGAATCCGTCGGCCCAGATGCCGATGATGAAGCCGAGCAGGCTGAACGTTGCGGCCGTGAGCAGCAGGAACAGCACCATCACGAACGGGTGCAGGATGTACACGGGCACGAACAGCCACGCGGTGGCGAGAATGATCAGCCCAAGAACGATGGACTTGGTCGCGGCGGCACCGACGTACCCGATTACGATCTCCAGGTACGAAACCGGCGCCGACAGCACCTCATAGATCGTGCCGGTGAACTTCGGGAAATAGATGCCGAACGAGGCGTTGGCGATGCTCTGGGTCAGCAGCATCAGCATGATCAGCCCGGGCACGATGAACGAGCCGTAGCCGACGCCGTCGATGTCGGTAAAGCGCGAGCCGATAGCGGCGCCGAATACGACGAAGTACAGCGACGTCGAGATGACGGGCGAGGCGATGCTCTGCAGAACCGTGCGGAACCACCGCGCCATCTCGAAGCGGTAGATGGCCTTGATCGCCCCCACGTTCATGGCTTGGCTCCGTTGCTGTCGTTGCGTACCAGGCTCACGAAAATCTCCTCAAGCGAGCTCTGCTTGGTGGCGAGATCGTTGTAGCGAATGCCGGCGGCACTCACGTCCTGCAGCAGCCGGGTGATGCCGGTACGGTCGGCCTGGGAGTCGTAGGTGAACACAAGTTCCGTGCCGTTGGCGCCGAGGGTGAGCTTGTGAGTCGCCAGCGCCTCCGGGACGCTGTCCAGCGCGTCGTGCAAGTGGATGGACAGCTGCTTCTTGCCGAGCTTGCGCATCAGGATCGCCTTGTCCTCGACGAGGATCAGCGAGCCTTTGCTGATAACACCGATGCGGTCGGCCATTTCCTCGGCTTCCTGGATGTAATGCGTCGTCAGGATGATGGTGGTGCCCTCGGCGCGCAGCTTGCGCACTAGGTTCCACATGTCCTGGCGCAGTTCGACGTCCACGCCCGCGGTGGGTTCGTCGAGGAACAGGATTTGCGGCTCGTGCGACAGCGCCTTAGCAATCATCACGCGCCGCTTCATGCCGCCGGAAAGCGTGCGGATGCGGTTGTCCTTCTTGTCCCAAAGCGACAGGTCGCGCAGGATCTTCTCGATCAGCGCGGGGTTGGCCGGCTTGCCCCACAGGCCGCGGCTGAAGCTCACCGTGTTCCACACGCTCTCGAACTGGTCGGTGGTGAGCTCCTGCGGCACCAGGCCGATGCGGTCGCGCGCCTGGCGGAACTGCTTTTGGATGTCGAACCCGTCGGCAACGACGGCGCCCGAGGTCGGCGTGACGATGCCGCAGATGACGCTGATCAGCGTCGTCTTGCCGGCCCCATTCGGACCCAGCAACGCGAAGATTTCGCCTTTGCGGATGTCCAGGCTGACGTCCTTCAACGCCTGGAACGGCTGCCCGCCCGCATTGCGGGGCGCATAGGTCTTGGACAGTTGCTGGACGGAGATGATGGGCTGCATCGGACCCTGCTTTCGGGCGCTTGTGGTGAGCGGCTATGGGCTCGAAGTCAAGGCTGCTTGCGGCGCGTCGGACCTGGACGGCGGTGCTAGTATCCCACACAACGCGTACCTACATGAGCGGGGCCGCCATTTCCGCCCGGAGCTTATCCACCCACATGCCGCGTCCGACGCCTCAGGCGGTGCTCCGCCGCATTGCCGAGCGCAACACCGTGCGCATTGCGATCACGGGATTACGCCGGTGCGGCAAGACCGTCTTCACCAGCTCGCTGGTACACAACCTGATGAGCGCGGGGCAGTGGCCGGACCTGCTGCCGTTTCTCAAGGTGGCCGGGCGCGACGACCTGATCGCCGCCGAGGTGTTCCCGCTGCCGGGTATCCCGCGATTCCCGCTCGAGACCGCGCTCGCCACCATCACCGGCGATCCGCCGGCGTGGCCGCAGGCCACCGACCAGCTTTGTGGCCTGCGCGTCGGCGTACGCTTCCGCTCGCGACGGGCCCTGGCGCGGGTCACGGGGCGCACCGAGCGTGTGCTGAACGTCGACATCATCGACTATCCCGGCGAGTGGCTCCTCGACTTGCCGCTGCTAGCCAAGGACTTCGCCACTTGGTCCGTCGAGACGCTGGCGCTGACCGCAACGGGCCCGCGTGCCGCCATCTTCCAGAGGTGGCGCGAGTTCGCCGAGGCGATGGACGTGCGCGTGGCGCCTGCCCCAGGGCAGCTGGAACAGGCGGTGGCGCTGTATGCGCAGGCGTTGCGCGAAGCGTCCTCGTCATCGGCCGGCCTGATGCTGAATCAGCCTGCGCGGGTGCTGCGGCCCGGCAACCTGCCGCCCGACAACCGGGTACTGCAGCTATGTCCCTTGCCGCCGCTGACGGAGGCCGCGGCCGACTCCGCCTTCGCCGTCATGCAGGCGCGCTACGACGCCTACCGCGAGAACGTGGTGGCGCCGTTCTACCGCGACCACTTCCGCCACTTCGACGCGCAGATCGTGCTGGTGGACGTGCTGGGCGCGCTCAAGGCCGGCCAACCGGCGTTCGACGATATGCGCGCGGCCATCGCCGCAATCCTGCAGAGCTTCGATTACAGCCGCGCCGGCTTTCGTGCCTGGCTCGAGGGTGCCCTTAATAAACGCGTCCTGTTCGCTGCCACCAAGGCGGATCACATTTCCAGCAACCAGCACCCCAACCTGCGCCGCTTGCTGGAGGAGGTCGTGGCACGCGAAGCAAACCGCATCCGATTCCGTGGCGTCGAAACCAAGGCGCTGGCGCTGTCGTCCGTGCGCTGCACGGAAGACGTGCTCGGCGAGGTGCAGGGCCAGACGCTGAGCATGATCCGCGGCCGCCCGGTTGGACGCGACACCGACACGGCGCTGTTCCCTGGTGAAATTCCGGCCCACTTCCCGGGGCCACAGGACTGGAAGGAGGGGCGCTTCAAGTTCCTCGACTTCCTGCCGGCGCATGTGAACGGAGCCCGCGGCCTGCCGCACATCGGTCTGGACGAGGCGCTCGAGGGCCTGATCGGGAATCGCCTGCGATGACCGACCCGTTCGAAATCCATCCCGAATCCGTGCGGCCGGTGCACTCGGCCGACAAACCGCGCGCCGCGCCGT
>CAIVPW010000023.1 GCA_903907895.1 uncultured Alphaproteobacteria bacterium | reverse complement strand
TCGTCGCCGGCGCATACACCACCCCGTTCACCGTGCGCATGCTGCGCCGCGCCGGGTACAACGTGGAAGTATTCGATGCGCCCGCGGACCTGAGCGGCGTGCGCAACCAGGTGCGCCTCATGGGGGACTTGCTGCGCGAGTCGGAGCGTGCCGCCGCGCTCATTGCCGACATCGATGCGACACTCGCGGCTGCAGCACCGCAGCCGGGCGAAGCTCCGGTGCGCGCCGCCATCTTTCAGCCAGGTGGATTCACCGCAGGGGCCGGAGCGTTCGAGGACTCGCTGCTGCGCGCCGCAGGGTATGCGAACGTCGCAGCAGAAGCCGGCATCGGCATGTATGGCTATCTGTCGCTGGAGCAGTTGATGCTGCTGAGCGCCGACTTCATCGTGTCACCCGAGTACCTGCCGGGGCGGCCGTCGCTCGGTGAGCAGGTCATCGACCACCCTGCCCTGCGCCGCGCGGGCGTGCGCAGCCGGGTGATTGAGATTCCAGCGAACCTGTGGAATTGCGCCGGCCCGATGAACGTGGAAGCCGTTCGGCTGCTTGCCGAGGCGCGCCGCTAGTTGGGATTCGCCTCGAGGGAATAGCCCTCGGAGCGCACCGTGCGGATCAAGTCGATCGCGCCGTTGGCATTGAGAGCCACGCGCAGGCGGCGGACATGGACGTCCACCGTGCGCAGTTCGACTTCGCTGTCGCGGCCCCACACGAGATCGAGGAGTTGTTCGCGCGAATACACGCGCCCGGGTCGCTCCATCAGCACGCGCAGCAAACGGAATTCGGTCGGCGCGAGCGCCACTTCGTTGCCCTCGCGGCGCACGCGGTGCGCCTCCAGGTCCATTTCGAGGGGACCGGCTCGCAGCGGCTCGCCCGACGCGCCGGCCTTGGTGCGGCGCAACACGGCACGAACCCGCGCGATCAGCTCCTTGGGCGAGAACGGTTTGACAACGTAGTCATCGGCGCCCGCATCGAGGCCGCGCACGCGGTCGTATTCCTCGCCTTTGGCGGTGAGCATGATCACGGGAACATCACGCAGCTCGGGCCGGCGGCGCATGGTGCGGCAGATGTCGAGGCCGGACATCTCGGGCAGCATCCAATCGAGAATCACCAGATCCGGGTGGGAGTCCTCAAGCTGTTCCATGGCGCTGCGGCCGTCGTGGGCGACAGCAACCTTGAAGCCCTCGCTTTCGAGGTTGTAGCGCAAGACCTCGGCGAGGGCGCTTTCGTCTTCAACGACGAGGATACTCATGCGTCCTTCTTGAATGGGCGCACTTCCGTGGAGCTTGATTCATCTTCCTTGTGGCGTTCGCGCTCCGGCAGCCGGCCACGCACCAAGAACACGACGCGCTCGGCGATGTTGGTGACGTGATCGCCGATACGTTCGATGTTCTTTGCCACGAACAGCAGGTGCGCGCACGGCGTGATGTTGCGCGGGTCTTCCATCATGTAGGTGAGAAGTTCGCGGAACAGGCTGGTGTGCAACTGGTCCACCTCTTCGTCGGAACTCCACACATCCAGGGCCAACTTGGCGTCGCGTGCGACGTACGCGTCGATCGTGGTCTTGATACGCGACTGCACCAGGGCGCCCAAGTTCGCGATGCCGGTGACCGGCGCCAACGGCGGCGTCTTGGCGATGGTGATGGCGCGCTTGGCGACGTTTTTCGCCAAGTCGCCGGCGCGCTCCAGATCACTCGAGATCTTCAACGCGGCGAGTACCGTGCGCAGGTCTTCGGCCATCGGCTGACGCAACGCCAACAGACGAAGAGCCAGGCTGTTGACGTCATTCTCGAGGGTATCGAGCTTGCGATCACCGGCGACGACCTCGGCAGCGAGATCGGCGTCGCGTTTCGACAGAGCGTCGATAGCGTCGGCAAGCATCGACTCGGCCAAGCCGCCCATTTCGGCGATCTTGGCGTCGAGCTGGTTGAGCTGGTCGTCGAACGCTTTGACGATGTGTTGCTGGGCCATGGCGCGAAGTCTCTCCGATCAGCCGAAGCGGCCGGTGATGTAGCCCTCGGTGCGCTCGTCGCGCGGCGTGGTGAAGATGGTGTCGGTCGGTCCGGTTTCCACCAGGTCGCCGAGGTGAAAGAACGCCGTCATATCGGACACACGCGCAGCCTGCTGCATCGAGTGCGTGACGATGACGATCGTGTAGTTGGCCGACAGCTCGTCGATCAGCTCTTCGATGCGTGCGGTGGCAATCGGATCGAGCGCGGAACACGGCTCGTCCATCAGAATGACCTCGGGATCGACTGCAAGCGCACGCGCGATGCAAAGTCGCTGTTGCTGACCGCCCGACAGGCTGGTGCCGGATTCGTGCAGGCGGTCCTTTACCTCGTTGAACAAGGCGGCGCGCTGCAGCGAGCGCACGACGATCTCTTCGAGATCCGTCTTGTTGTTGGCGAGGCCATGGATGCGGGGACCGTATGCAACGTTTTCGAACAGGGACTTTGGGAACGGGTTCGGCTTCTGGAAGACCATGCCGACGCGCGCCCGCAACTCCACGGGGTCGACGTCGCGTGCATTCACGTCCATGTCGTCCAGCAGGATCGAGCCCTGCACCCGGCAGCCGGGAATGGCATCGTTCATGCGGTTCAGGCAGCGCAAGAAGGTGGATTTGCCGCACCCCGAGGGTCCGATGAGGGCCGTCACCTCGCGCTCACCCACGTCGAGGTCGATGCCGTTCAGCGCACGCTTGGCGCCGTAGAAGACTTCGACCCCGCGCACCTGGAACTTGGCGGGCTTTTGCGTCGGGTTCTGCGCGGGAGTGGTGGTCACGCCCGTGCGCTGGAGTTCGGCCACGTTGAGAGCCTTCATTGGTTGGCGGTCCTCAGTACCGTATTTCGAAACGGCGCCGCAGGTACACCGCCGCCGCGTTCATGATCACCAGAAAGCCCAATAGGACCAGAGTGGCGGCCGCGGTACGTTCCACGAACGCCCGTTCGGGCGAATCGGCCCACAAGAAGATTTGAACCGGCAGCGCTGCAGCTGGGTCGGTGAACCCATGGGGGACATCGACGATGAACGCCACCATGCCGATCATGAGAAGCGGTGCCGTCTCGCCCAGCGCGCGGGCCATGCCGACGATGGTGCCGGTCAGGATACCAGGGAGCGCCAAAGGTAGGACGTGGTGGAACACCACCTGGATGTCGGAGGCACCGATGCCGCGCGCGGCCTCGCGGATCGACGGGGGCACGGCCGCGATCGCGGCACGCGCTGCGATGATGATCACCGGCAACGTCATGAGCGCCAGAACGATACCGCCAACCAAGGGCGCCGAGCGCGGCAGGCCGAGGAAGTTCAACAGAACGGCCAGGCCGAGCAGGCCATAGATGATCGAGGGCACGGCCGCGAGGTTGTTGATGTTGATCTCGATCAGATAGGTCCAACGATTGTCGGGCGCGAATTCTTCGAGGTAGATCGCCGCGGCGACCGCAAGCGGCAGAGACAAGGCAAGGGTCACGAGGAGCGTGAAGGCGGAACCCATCATGGCGCCGAGTACGCCCGCATACTCCGGCGTCCGCGAATCGCCTCGCGTAAAGAACAGCGTGTTGAACTTGGTGTCGATCTGGCCGGCTCCGTCGAGCGCGTCGACCCAACCGAGTTGCCGGTCGTTCATCTTGCGCAAGTCTTCGGGGACGTCGCGGCCGACATGACCCTTCACGTACATGTCGACGTCATCGGACGCCAATACCGACAGTCGCAGCGTCTGACCAACGAGGCTGGGATCACGCTCCAGTTGCTCGTTCAGCAGGTGCGGAGCGACGGTGCTGATCAGCGCGTACAGCTGGCGGCGCTCCCCCTGGCTGGTGACGTCGGGAAACCGCTCCCGCAGCGCGGTGCGCAACACAGCCTGGGTGTCGGATTGACGCAGAGCCTGGGGCGTGGGGGCACCCTCGAGTGCCAGCACCTGGGGATCGATGATTACATCGAGCGTGATGTAGGTCTGCACAAACGCTGTGCGCGCTCGGGACACGACATCGAAGAACAGCGTCGCTAGCGCAAGCAGGCTGAGGCCTATGGCCGCCACGCCGAGCGCGCTGAAGATTCGCTCGAATCGGCGGCGCCGGGCGAGCGTAGCGCGGACACGTTCGACGCTGGTCTGTCTCTGCATCAGTCGTAGATCTCGCGGTAGCGGCGCACGACCTGCAGCGCCACGATGTTCAGCACCAATGTCACCACGAACAGCAGCAGGCCCAGGGCGAATGCCGACAGCGTCTTCGCCGAGTCGAACTCCTGGTCACCGGTAAGCAACGAAACGATCTGCACCGTCACGGTCGTGACAGCCTCGAACGGATTGAACGTGAGGTTGGCGGTGAGGCCGGCCGCCATCACCACGATCATCGTTTCACCGATGGCGCGCGAGGCCCCCAGGAGGATGCCTCCGACCACGCCGGGCAGTGCGGCCGGCAACACGACACGCAGCACGGTTTCCGAATGGGTGGCGCCGAGCGCCATGGACCCGTGGCGCAGGGACAATGGCACGGCACGGATAACGTCGTCCGAGATACTTGCGATGAAGGGCAGGATCATCACGCCCATGACGGTTCCGGCCGCGAGCGCGCTTTCCGACGCGACGTCGAGCCCGATCGCACCGCCGATGGCCTTGATCACCGGTGCGACCGAAAGAGCGGCAAAGAACCCGTAGACCACGGTCGGGACACCGGCGAGGATTTCCAGCACCGGCTTCACAACCGAGCGTGCGCGCTCAGGCGCATATTCAGCCATCCAGATGGCGGCCATGAGGCCGACCGGAACGGCGACGAACAGAGCGATCGTCGAAATAAGGAGCGTGCCGACAAAGATCGGGATGGCGCCGAAGTGCCCTGATGCGCCCACCTGATCGGCGCGCAAGGCGATCTGAGGGCTCCATTCGAGCCCGAACAAGAATTCAGTTACCGGCACCAGCGCAAAGAAGCGCAGCGCCTCGAACAACAGCGACAGGACAATACTTACCGTCGTCAAGATGGCGACGGCTGAAGCGAGGAACAGCAGCGAACGGATCACGGTCTCGACGTGATTGCGCGCCCTCAGGCCGGCGCGCACGCGCCGCATGGCGAGCCAGAGGCCGCCGATGGCGACCGCCAATACCGCAACGACGCGCGCCCACTGTGCGGCGCCATCCGCCGGGAGTCCGACGGCGGGACCGAGAGCCCACCAGCCGGCAAGCACAGCGACGGCGGGCAGCACAACCCAAAGGGCAACGAGTGCGCCGTGCTGAGCGGGACGCGAATGCACGCTGCGCGTCTTGCCCCCTGTAAGGGCGATAGCGCGAGCCCGGCCGAAGAAGTAGCCGAACGCCGCCAGGGCAGCGACCAGCGCCGCCAGGAGAAGACCTTGGTTCACGACGACAGCCTTCTAGGCGGGCTGGGTTACGGTTTTATGACACGGGCGCACAAGCCGCAGAGAACTGCGGTTTTCAGGCCGCCGGCAGCGTGACCGTAAAACGGCTGCCGCGACCCACGTCGCTGGCGATGGACAAGCGGCCGCGATGGCGATTGAGGATGTGCTTCACGATGGCGAGGCCAAGGCCGGTTCCGCCGAGTTTGCGGGAGCGGCCCGGATCGACACGATAGAACCGCTCCGTCAGGCGCGGAATGTGGTCGGGGGCAATGCCCTCGCCCTCGTCCTCGACGGTGATCGCCACCCCGCTGCGCGTGGTTTCGCCGACGCGATCCACGGCCCGCGCCGTCACCCGCACGTCCGTGTCGGGGCGGCCATAGTTGATGGCGTTTTCGATGAGGTTGCGGAACACCTGTGCCAGTTGGTCGGCGTCGCCGGCAACATCCGGAACAGCATCGCGCAACTCGACGCTCATGCGCACGCTGCGGGCTTCGGCACGCCCCTGCAGCGCCTCGGTGACCCGCTGCAACAGCCGCGCGACCTCGACTTTGCCCTGCGGGGCGACATGCTTATCCGCCTCGATGGCCGACAGCGACAGCAAGTCTTCGACCAGCTTGGTCATGCGCGCCGCTTCCTGCGCCATCACATCGAGGAAGCGCGCGCGGGCCGCCGCGTCATCCTTCGCCGGGCCGCGCAGTGTCTCGATGAAGCCGACGATGGCGGAAAGCGGAGAACGGAGCTCGTGACTGGCGTTGGCGACGAAGTCGGCCCGCATCTGCTGGGCGCGGCGCTCGCTCGTGACATCGTGGAACACCAGTACGGCGCCTTCCGATGCGGTGCCGGTGGCAGACTGGAGCGGCGCCGCCAACATGGCGTACGTGCGTTGGGTCGGCGTACGGAACGTCACCTCGACAGATCGGCTGACGCCACGCGACAGCACATCGTCTACCGCCGCGAGAGCGACGGGGTGACGCAGCGACAGTGCCAGCGCTCGGCCGGCGTATCCGACCCCAATCTCGCGCCCGGCGGCAGTGTTGACTGCGACCACGGCGCGCTGGTTGTCCACGATCACCACCGGCTCGGGAATGCTATCGAGGATTCCGGTTTCGCGTTGCGAGAGTCCGAGACCGATGGTCATGCCTGCCCTTGCGCGGTTGCGACCGAACTACCATGCTCGCGTCCGTGGCCGTTGACAATTACGCACCGTACGCTGAGGCAGCCGCGCACTATCGGCCGAAGAAGGTGCGCGTCCTGTTCATCCAGGAGTCACCGCCCTACGCAAAGGAGCGCCACTTCTACTTCACCGGTGTGACGGAGCACGACGACTTTTGGCTGAACCTGATGCGGTTCCTCTACCAGGCCGACTTCGGTGCGGACACGACGTTGGAGCGCGAGCGCAAGGGCGAGTGGCTGAAACGCTTCCAGCAGGACGGCTATTGGACCATCGATGCGTCGCACGGCTCCATCTCGAAGGGAGAGCACGAGAACCGCACCGAGATCATTCGCGGTCTGGCACCCGAACGCATCAAAGAGGTGCGCGCGATCAAGCCCGAGCAGGTCGTGCTGGTGAAGAAGTCGGTGTTTGAAGGACTGAACGAGGCCTTTCGGGCGGCAGGCCTGCCGGTGGTGAACGACGTCGCGGTGCCGTATCCCGGACGCGGCCAGCAAACCCGCTTCGCCAAGATCATGCGCGAACTGGTGGACTCGGGGAAACTGAAGCTCTGAGCTTCAGGGGGCCGGGCGGGGATGCTCCGTCATCCAGGTGCCGGCATCGAACACCGCGTCCAGAACCTCGCCTTCGGTCAGCTGTGCGGCGGTAAAACGACCCGCCGAGTAAGCGGCGTCCCAGCCGTATTCGTCGGCGATGAGGAACCACTTCATCGCTTGCCGCTTGTCGGCCGCCACCCCCTCGCCTGCGTAGAACGCATAGCCAACCTCGTAGATGGCCTCTGCATGGTTCTGCTCCGCCGCCTTATGCAGCCATTCGAGGGCCGCCCCTTTGTCGCGCGCGTCACGCCACGTCCGATCTGCAGCGAGAGCGCGTAGCGCAGCTGGCCGGGTGGGTAGCCGGCCTCGGCCGCCGCGCGGAACAGCCGCGCCGCCTCCGAGTTGTCCATCGCGATGCCCTGGCCGAGGTCGTGGAGGTCGCCGAGATGGACCATGGCGCGGACGTCGCCAGCGTCGGCCAGCGGTTTCCATTCCTTGGCGGCGAGGAGGAAATCGCCGACCCGGGCCGCCAGCAGCCCCGCCTCAAAGTCGGCGGCGAATGCCGGAGCGCCACAAACCCAGGTCGTAAGCAGGCCAGCGAGAATCATGCGGCGCATTGCCGCAACGATGCCTCCGCAAGGGGAAGGAGGCAAGGCCACGCGGCCCCGCCGGGCGGCGTCAGCCGGCGGCGGCGTTCTTTCGGACGGCCGGCTTGGCCGGTGCTGCAGCAGACTCGTTCGCGTCCGCGGCAATCGATTCCGAGATGTGATCCGGATGTTCGCCGGAGGCCAGGGCTTTCTCTGCCTCGCGACCGAAGAGTTGCGGATAGCGACGCAGGAACACACCGGCATCGCCACTCTTGAGCGCGCGGGCATAGACGTCGTTGCGCAGGCGCAACGCTTCACGCGCCTCGAACGCCTCTTGGGACATCGCGCCGCCGTTGTCGAGTTCCTTCGCCAGATAGGACGCGCGTTCGACCTGCTTGTTCCAGCGCTTCGACTTCTGGTTCTTGAAGGAACCGGACAGCGTGCTCAGGAACTCCTTCATGCGCTCGCGATCCTTGGCGGTGGCGCCTTTGCCCGCAGCAACGGCCGCAAGACGCGCGTCTTCTTCACCGATGAGGATGTACACGGTGGCCGCCTTGATGAAGTAGGCGGTGACGCTGAGGATCTGCTTGTAGCGGAACGCCGCGTACGTAAGGACCGCGCCGGAGGCGAGGATGAAGATGAGGGCGGCCCAGACGACGTACATGATGATGTACGACAGGCCACGGTTCGGGTCCTGGAAGCAAGCCACGCGCAGCGTGCAGGAGGCATCGTAACCTCTACCTGCAGTAGCACCCGAGGTGGCCCCGTCTGTGCGTCGGCCTCAGGACCGGGGGAGCGAACGACTGCTCGACGTTGGTCCGTCGGTCCCTGCCCGCTTGGCCGTCCCATTGGCGAATGCCGACCCCGCAACCCGCTCAAGGCGGAGGTGCCTCCTCGCCGCCCCCTGCCTATATCTAGACGGTGGCGGGAAATCGGACGATCTTATGTGGGTGCGCTGGTTGCTGTGCCTCGCCGTGCTTGCGGCATCCGGCCCCGCCTGGGGGCTGGAGGGTGCTGCCAGGGCTTTGGACGGCGCAACCCTGGAGCTGGCGGGCACCACCGTCCGCCTCGCCGGCATCGAGGCCCCCGAATTGAGCCATACGTGTGCCGTGCCCGAAGGGCGCTGGTCGTGCGGAGTGCTGGCCCGGGATGCCCTGGCCGAACTGGTGCGCGGGCAATCGGTGCAGTGCACCGAACCCAACACCGCCCTTTGGGCCACGGCACTGATGCGCTGCACAGTGCGCGGGCGGGACATCGGCGCGGTCCTGGTGCAATTCGGATGGGCGACCGCCACGCTGGGGGCCGACCCGGCCTACCTGGCACTCGAGAAGAAAGCGCGCGCCTCCCGCACCGGCATCTGGCGCGGCGACACGGACGCACCCTGGGGATACCTGCCCGCCCCGCGCTGAGGTCCCATCGGCCCAAGGGTCTGAGACTCCCGGCCAATCTGCTCAAATCCTGTGCGCCTCGGAGCCTGCCTCGTGCTAGATGGGGGCAGGCATGTCTGTGGAGCGCGACCTCCTGCCCGGCGCTATGGACGCCGAGGTCCCCCGCGGACCTGAGCCCAGCGCTTTGCGCCGGGCCGGTAGCATCACCAAGGCCGTCCTACCCTGGATCGTGAGCGCCGGCCTGTTTTGGCTGGTCGCGAGCGGCGTGAGCTGGCAATCCGTCCTCGCCTCCCTGGCGAGCGTCGACCTGCGGTGGCTGGCGGCGGCCCTTGCCGTCCAGGCCCTGGCCTACTTCCTGAATTCTTGGCGTTGGCGCGGGCTGATGAATCGGCAGCCCAAGGTGCCGCTGCGCCATGCGTTCGGCAGCCTGGTCCTGGGGCAGTGGGCCAATATGCTGCTGCCGGTGCGGGCCGGCGACCTGTTGCGGGGCTGGCTCCTGAACCGGCTCGACGGCGTATCGACCGCCACCGCGATCGCCTCAGTGTTCGTCGACAAGCTGTTCGATATCGTCGCCCTGCTGCTGATGTTGGCGTATGTCGCCACCCTGACGCAGACCAACCCGATCACGCGCACGATCGTCGAGATCCTGGCCGTGGTGACGATTCCCCTGGTGCTGGCGAGCTTCGCCTTCGCCTGGTGGCGGGGCGGGTGGAGCGCGATCGCGAACCGGTTTCCCAATTCCGCGGTGGCGTGGGCGACCCACATCTTTGAGCGCGCTCACCTGAGCTTCAGCGCCTTCCGCACGCCGTCGCTGTTCGTGATCGCCACCCTTCAATCGGTGGCGTTGTGGTCGGCCAACCTCGGCGCCGTTGTCTTGATGTTCCAGGCGTTCCACTTTGACCTGCCCTGGCAGGCCGCGGTGGCGGTGCTGGTGATGACCAACCTGGCCTTCCTCGTGCCGGCCGCACCGGCCGGTATCGGCGTCTTCCAGTACGCGGCGGTGCTCGCGCTATCGGGCTGGCCGGTGGCACCCAACGCCGCGCTCGCGTTCGCGATCACAGCCAACGTCTGCATCTTCCTGCTGCATGTGTGCCTGGGAACGGCGGCGAGCTTCTGGTGCGGCCTGAAGCCGTTCGAGCTCTTTACCCGCCCCTGGAACCGGCTGCGCCGGGACCCCGCTCCGGCTGAATAGCCGCTCGCGGGATGCTGGTGCCGAAGGGCGGATTCGAACCG
>CAIVPW010000022.1 GCA_903907895.1 uncultured Alphaproteobacteria bacterium | reverse complement strand
TGATCGGTTTCTGCGCCGGCAACGGTTCGCTCACCTGCTGCTCGGCTTTCAGCCAATGCTCCAGGTCGCGGCCCGTGGGGCGGCCCTCGCTCTCCCAGATCTCGTAGGCCTTGGCCTCTTTGCGGGAATGATGTTCGTCGTGCTTCTGCACCGGTCCACCCTCCATCGCTGCGACGTGACGGCGATTTTCCCGCGCGGCGCGCCTTAGCGGCAAGTCAGGCCAATACCGCAGACGAGGACCGCCGTATGGGCAAACGGTGCAAGTCCTGTGCCCGCCCGTGCGGGCGGGCACAAGCCCTTGCGAGTCTACGCAGCGGCGCGCTTCAGATTGGCGTCGATGGCGTCGAGGAACTGCACGGTCGTGAGCCACTTCTGCTCGGGACCGATCAGGAGCGACAGGTCCTTGGTCATCTGTCCGCTCTCGACCGTCTCGATGCACACCCGTTCCACCGTGGTGGCGAAGCGCTCCAGCGCCACGTTGGCGTCGAGCTTGGCGCGATGGGCGAGACCGCGCGTCCACGCGAAGATGGAGGCGATCGGGTTGGTCGACGTCTCCTTGCCCTGCTGGTGCATGCGGTAGTGGCGCGTGACGGTGCCGTGCGCCGCCTCGGCTTCGACCGTGCTGCCGTCCGGCGTCATCAACACGGACGTCATCAGGCCGAGCGAGCCAAAGCCCTGCGCAACGATGTCGGACTGCACGTCGCCATCGTAGTTCTTGCACGCCCACACGAAGGCGCCCGGCAGCTTCAGCGCCTGCGCCACCATGTCGTCGATCAGGCGATGCTCGTAGGCGATGCCGGCGTGCTGGAAGCGGGAAGCGAACTCTTCCTCGAAAATCTGCTGGAACAGATCCTTGAAGCGGCCGTCGTACGCCTTGAGGATCGTGTTTTTGGTCGAGAGGTACACCGGCCATTTGCGCGCGAGGCCGTAGTTCAGGCACGCGCGGGCGAAACCGCGGATGGATTCATCCAGGTTGTACATGCCGAGCGCCACGCCCGAGCTTGGGAAGCGGAACACCTCGTAGGTCGTGGCGGCCGTGCCGTCGGCGGGCTGGAACATCAGCGTCAGCGTGCCGGGGCCAGGCACCCGGAAGTCGGTGGCCTTGTACTGGTCGCCGTAGGCGTGGCGGCCGATGACGATCGGCTGGGTCCAGCCCGGAATGAGACGCGGTACGTTTGCGCACACGATCGGCTCGCGGAACACCGTGCCGCCCAGGATGTTGCGGATGGTGCCGTTGGGCGAGGGATACATCTTGCGCAGGGAGAACTCCTGCACGCGCGCCTCATCGGGGGTGATGGTCGCGCACTTCACGCCGACGCCGTGGCGCTGGATCGCCTGCGCCGCCTCCACCGTGACGCGGTCGTCGGTGGCGTCGCGGTTCTGGATGCCGAGGTCGTAGTACTCGAGCTTGATGTCGAGATAGGGGAGGATCAGCTTTTCGCGGATCATCTTCCAGATGATGCGTGTCATCTCGTCGCCGTCGATCTCGACGACGGGCTTTTCAACCGTGATGCGTGCCATGGAACCCCCGATGCCGCGCGCGGGACCTCCCCAGGGCCGCGCACAGGTGGTGCGTTGCGAGTTGCGTCAGGACGTGCCGCGCCGAGGAACCGGGCGCCCTAAAGGACCTTGGCGGGAGCCGACTTGCCAGTGGCTTCCTGCGCCGCCGCTTCGATCGCCGGCAGCACGTCGCGGACGTCTTCTACCACGCGATACAGCCGGTGAATGCCCTCGCTGGCGAACCCGTGCTCGACGGTGTGGCCGAGCAGGTCCAGGAGCGGCTGCCAGTAGTTGTCCTGGTCCAGGATGACGACCGGCTTGTCGTGCAGACCGAGCTGCCGCCAGGTGATGATCTCGATGGTCTCATCCAGCGTGCCGAGGCCGCCCGGGATGGTGACGAAGGCGTCGGACGCCTCGAACATCATGCGCTTCCGTTCGTGCATGGAGCCAACCACCTTGAACTCGGTGAGGGAGCGGTGGCCGACCTCGATGCGGTCGAGAAAGTCGGGGATGATGCCCAGCACCTCGCCGCCTTCGGCCAGTACGGCATCGGCGACCACGGTCATGAGGCCAATGCTGCCGCCGCCGTAGACGAGGCGCTTGCCGTCCTTGGCGATGAGCTGGCCCAGGGTGCGGGCGGCGGAGCGGTACTTTTGATCGCGGCCGACGCGGGAGCCGCAGAAAACACAGACGGATCGAATGTTCATTGCCCACGCTATCTAGCGCAGGCGAGGCCTCGAGTCCCGCGCCCGAGCGGCCTACTGCGGCCGGCCTACGGCTGGCTTCCGCCCGCGGTACGATATCGGGTAGAGTAGGGCGAAGATGGCCCCAACATGCAGTGATCGCCCGAGGGGGGCATGCGCGGGCTCCTAATCGCCACCCTTGTCGTAGGAGCTGGCGCCGGCGCGCTTGCCGCTGCCGGCTGGCTCGCGGATTCGCCTGCGAATCCTGGGCCGCGTGCTGCTCCGACCGCTGCTCGCCCCGAGCTCGCTGCGGCCGCTCCGGCCGTTGCGCCCGGGCCGACCGCACCCGTTCCGGCCGTGCAGCAACAGGCTCTAGCCGAGCCGCCGCGCGCGGCGCCGACTGCCACCGCGGTACCGCCTGAGCCCGCAGCACCTGCGGCCGCCGCCGCGCCGCCGCCGCCCCCGGCACCTGCACCAGTTCTGGCTCCGGCCACACAACCGACCGGCGCCACCCCGGCGGCACCTGCCGCGCCCGTCGCCACCACGCCTCCGGCGCCCACGCCCGCTCCCCAACAACAGCTGGCCGCGCTGCCGCCGCCTGCCGCCGTCGATGCGGCGGCGCCCGTTGTGGCACCGGCGGTTCCTGCAACCCCGGCGCCCGTTCCCCAGGCCGCGCTGGCACAGCCTCCGGCCGCGACGGGCACGACCGTTCCGACCTTCGACGTGGTGCGCGTGAACCCGAACGGCCGCGCGGTCATCGCGGGCCGCGCCGCGCCCGAGGCGGAAGTCACGGTCCAGCTCGGCAACGACGCGGTGGCCACCACCAAGGCCGACCGCTTCGGCGAGTGGGTCGCCATTCCGAGCAATCCGCTGCCCCAAGGCCCGCACGAGCTGACATTGCAGTCCGTGACGCCGGCCGGCGTGCGCTCCCGCTCGGACCAGGTCGTTACCCTCGTCGTGCCGTACACCAACGTTCCGGCGCCCGAACGGCCCTTTGCGATTGTCCAGGACCGCGAAGGCATCATCGCGCCGCGTGTACTGCAGGCGCCGCCCGCCGATACGGCGGCGGCATCGCCGCCGGGCGTGATGACGCTCGATGCGGTGCAATACGACCAGGGCGGCAACGTCGTGCTGGCGGGCCGTGCGCGCCTGGGCACCGATGTGCGGGTCTACGTCGACGACCGCCCGGTGGGCGTCGTGGCGGCGGACGCAGGCGGGCAATGGCAGCTGACGCCCGACAATACGCTCGCCGTCGGGCGCCACGAGTTGCGGCTCGAGCAGTTCGACGGCGGCATCCTGATGTCGAAGATGGAACTGCCCTTCATGCGCGCGCCGCCCGAAGCGATCCGGACGTTGGCGCCGGGGGAGATCATCGTGCAGCCCGGCACCTCGCTGTGGCGCATCGCCCGCAACACCTACGGCCGCGGCACGCTGTACACGGTCATCTATCTGGCCAACGCCGAGCAGATCCAGAACCCCGACCTGATCTATCCCGGTCAGGTCTTCGCGCTGCCCCCGGTACAGCCGCCGCGCTAGGGCCCACTGAGGCCACCCTTTCGGCCAGGGCTTGCCCGCCCTATATCGCCTAGACTGACAGCGGACCGGCGCGCCGAGGCGGCGCGGCGCAGGGAGGCTTTTTTGATGCGTGGTGGTACGCGGGCGCAGTTCGATCCGTCCGCTCCGACAAAAGGCACGAACCAGCTGCGCACCTTGCGCACGCTGCTGCCGTACCTGTGGCCGCCCGGCGAGCCGGGGCTGCGGGCGCGCGTGGTCATCGCAATGCTGGCGCTGGTCGCGGCCAAGGCCGCCAACCTGGTCGCGCCGCTCCTATACGCCCGCACCGTCGATCAGCTGACGGGCACGGCGCAGCTGCTGGCGGTGCCGGTGGCCCTGATCCTCACCTACACGACGGGCCGCGCGCTGAATTCGATCCTGTCGGAAGTACGCGACGGCTTTTTTGCGCGCGTGGCGCAGCATGCGATCCGCCAGGTTGCGCTGCAGACCTTCCAGCACCTGCATGCGCTGTCGATGCGCTTTCACCTGGAGCGCCGCACCGGCGGCCTGTCGCGCGTCATCGAGCGCGGCACCAAGGGCATCCAGTTCCTGCTGAACTTCACGCTGTTCAACATCTTTCCGACGCTGATCGAGCTGTTCGGCGTCGCGCTCATTCTGCACTTCGCGTTCGGCTTCGCGTTCTCGTCGATCACGCTGGTGTCGGTATTTGGCTACATCGTCTTCACGGTGGTGATCACCGAGTGGCGCACCCAGTACCGCCGCGCCATGAACACGGCGGACTCCGAGGCCAACACCAAGGCCATCGATAGCCTTCTGAACTACGAGACAGTGAAGTACTTCGGCAACGAGGCGCTCGAGGCCCAGCGCTTCGACGACTCGCTCGTGCGCTACCAGAAGGCGGCGGTGGGCAGCCAGGTGACCCTGTCGATGCTCAACATCGGCCAGCAGGTGGTGGTGAACGTCGGCCTTGCCATCGTTCTGGTGATGGCGGGCTATGGCGTCGTCAACGGCTCCATGACCATCGGCGACTTCGTGCTGGTGAATACGTACCTCATCCAGCTGTACATGCCGCTGCACTTCCTCGGCTTCGTCTACCGCGAGATCAAGCAAGGCCTCGTGGACATGGAAGTCATGTTCGAGCTGATGCGAGTCGGGCAGGAAGTGGCCGACAAGCCCGGTGCGCAGCCGCTGGTGGTGAGCCACGGCGTCATCGAGTTCGAACACGTCACGTTCGGCTACAACCCGGACCGCGTCATCCTGAAGGATGTGTCGTTCACGGTGCCGGCCGGCAAGACGGTCGCGCTGGTGGGCGCCTCGGGCGCCGGCAAGTCCACCATCTCGCGCATCCTGTTCCGCTTTTACGACGTGGACAACGGCAGCGTGCGCATCGACGGACAGGACATCCGCGACGTGACGCAGACATCGCTGCGCGGCGCCATCGGCATCGTGCCGCAGGACACCGTGCTGTTCGACGATTCCATCGGCTACAACATCAAGTACGGTCGCCCCAGTTCCTCCCAGGCCGAGGTGGAAGGCGCCGCCAAGCTCGCCGCCATCCACGACTTCGTGCGGTCATTGCCCGAGGGCTACGGCACGCGGGTGGGGGAGCGTGGCCTCAAGTTGTCGGGCGGCGAGAAGCAGCGCGTGGCGATTGCCCGCACCATGCTGAAAAACCCGCCGATCCTGCTGTTCGATGAGGCCACGTCGGCCTTGGATTCGCACACCGAGAAGGATATCCAGGCGTCGCTGCGCAAGGTGTCGGCCAATCGCACCACGCTGATGATCGCCCACCGGCTCTCCACCGTGGTGGATGCCGACGAGATCATCGTGTTGGACAAAGGCCAGATCGTCGAGCGCGGCACCCACCGCGACCTGTTGGTGGCCCGTGGGCGCTATGCCGCCATGTGGAGCAAGCAGCAGGAAGCCGCACTATACGAAGCGCGCCTCGCGGCCGCAGTCGGAGCATAAGAATGCAGCAAGGCGAAGTCCCGGCGTCGATCCCGCCGATCCATCCCGAGGGCCGCGTGTTCGTGGCCGGTGCCGCCATCGCGGCGTTCGGATTGTTCTGGCTGTCGCCGGTGGCGGGGACCATCGGCGTGTTCCTGACGCTGGCGGTCGCCGCGTTCTTCCGCGACCCAAAGCGCGTGCCGCCCATCGGCGAGGGCCTGATCCTCGCCACCGGCGACGGAGTGATCTCCGGCATCGTGCATACCCCGGCCCCGCCGGAAGTGGGGCTTGGCGATGCTGCGCGCCTGCGCATCAGCACCTTCTTGTCGCTGTTCGACGTGCATGTGAACCGCATTCCGGTGAGCGGCACGGTCAAGGCCATCCGCTATACGCCGGGCAAGTTCTTCAACGCGTCTCTCGACAAGGCGAGCTCGGACAACGAGCGCAATGCCATCCATATCGTCACGCCCGACGGCACCGACGTCGTTGTCGTGCAAATCGCGGGCCTGGTGGCCCGGCGCATCGTGTGCAGCCTGAAAGAGGGGCAACAGGTGCGCGCGGGGGACCGCCTTGGGCTTATCCGCTTTGGCAGCCGGATGGACGTATACTTGCCGGCTGGCACCGAGGCGCAGGTGCGCATGGGCCAGGTGGCGATCGGCGCCGAGACCGTGCTTGCCAGGCTCGACCGGCCGACGGTCTGAATGGCGATCTGACGTGGCGACCCAACCCGAGGAGCAGCGGATGAGTGTCAATTCGGAACGCCGCGCGGGCCTGCGCCGGGCACGCATCCGTTCGCTGCCGGTGAACAGCCTGGTGCCGAACATGCTGACGGTCATCTCGCTGTGCGCGGGACTGACCTCGATCCGCTTCTCGCTCAACGGCAACTTCGAGCTCGCGGTGCTGGCAATCGTGTTCGCGGGCGTGATGGACGGCCTCGATGGCCGCCTCGCCCGCCTGCTCAAGGGCGTCACGCGCTTCGGCGCCGAACTCGACTCGCTCGCCGACTTCCTGAGCTTCGGCGTCGCCCCGGCCTTCGTCCTGTACGAGTGGAGCCTGAAGGGCCTCGGCGGCTTCGCCGGCATGGGCTGGATCGCCGTGCTCGCCTACGCCGTGTGCTGCGCCCTGCGCCTGGCACGCTTCAACACCATGAGCGACCAGCCGCAGCAGCAGCCGGCGTGGGTGAACCACTTCTTCGTCGGCGTCGCCGCCCCGGCGGCTGCCGGGCTCGCCATCCTGCCGGTGGTGATCACGTTCCAGTTCGAAGGCAGCTCGGATGTGCTGCGCTCGGCCTACCTGCTGGCGCCCTACCTGATGATGATCGCCGCGCTCATGGTAAGCCGCGTGCCGACGGTGTCGCTGAAGCGGCTGCGCGTGCAGCGCGACTACGTGCTGCCGATCCTGCTGGGCTTGGGCATCGGCATCGCCGCCCTCACCGTGTACCCGTGGATCACGCTGGCGCTATGCGGCATCGCCTATTTGATCTCCATCCCGCTCACCGCTGCGCGCTACGCCACGCTGGCGCGGAGGGAAGAGGCGAAGACGCGGCCTGCGGAGACGGCCGCCGCCGTGATGCCCGCGGCAGACGTCGTTCCGTCGGATCCCCAGCGTCCGCCGCACTACCACTGAGCTGCGAGACCTGCCGCCCTCTGGACAATAAAAAGCCCTCTCCCGCATGCAGCGCGGGAGAGGGCTTTTTTATTTGTAGCTACTCCGCCGCTGCGGCGTCGGGGTAGGCCTTCGTGCCAGGCGGCACCACCGTGTGCGGCCCCAGGCGGTTTTCCTTCTCCAGGCGGCGTTCGCGGCGGCGGGCGCGCCACATGCCGACGTTGGCGCCGACGGCGAGCAGGCCGGGTGTCACGATCAGCGTCAGGATGGTGGCGAAGGTGAGG
>CAIVPW010000021.1 GCA_903907895.1 uncultured Alphaproteobacteria bacterium | reverse complement strand
GCGGCGCAAGCTCGTCGACAAGGGCGTGCTGCAGACGTGGATCCTGTCCACCTCAGATGCCCTGCAGCTTGGATTGAAGACGACCGGGCACGCCTCGCGTGGCATCAACACGCCCCCGTATCCGAGCCCCAGCAACCTCTATATGGAGCCCGGCAGCCTCACGCCCGCCGAGCTGATGAGCGACGTTGGCCACGGCGTGTACCTGACCAACGTCTACGGCTCGGGCATCGACATCGTAACAGGCGACGTGAGCCTCGGCGCGGCCGGCTTCCTGATCGAGAACGGCGAGATCACCGTGCCGGTGGCCGGAATCACCATCGCCGGGAACCTGCGCGACATGTTCCTGCGCGTGACGCCCGCCAACGACCTCACCTTCCGCTACGGCACCGATGCCCCGACGCTGCGCGTCGACGGCATGACTGTCGCCGGCAACTAGGGGGGCTTCGTCGTGGCACGGGCGGCGCTTCGCGACGACTTCCGGCTGCTGTGCGCCGCCGTGGACGAGGCCGCAGTTGTTGCGCGCCGCTTCTACGAAACCGGCGCACAGGTGTGGATGAAAGGACCGGGCAATCCGGTCACCGAGGCCGACCTTGCCGTGGACAAACTGCTTAGCGAGAAGCTACGCAGCGCGCGGCCGGACTACGGTTGGCTGTCGGAAGAGTCGAAGGATGACGGCTCGCGCCTCACCGCGCCCCGCACATGGGTGCTGGACCCCATCGACGGCACGCGGGCGTTTGTGAAGAAGCTGCCCGAATTCACGATTGCCGCAGGGCTCGTTGAAGACGGCCGCCCGGTGATGGGTGTGGTCGTGAACCCCGCCACCCAAGAGGTCTTCACTGCCTGTGAAGGCGGCCGGCTGCGCAAGGGTGGCAAGCTCACCCAGCCCTTGCCCGACCCCAAGCTCAAGTCCGCCCGTGTATTGGGCAGCCGCGCCATGATCGAGCAAGGCATCGGCGCCACCGACGGCACCGGGTATTTCACCATCAACTCGATCGCCTACCGCATGGCGCTGGTCGCAACGGGGAGCTACGACGCGGCGATCGCCCTGTCGCCGACTTGCGACTGGGACATCGTGGCGGCCCACGCCCTGATGTTGGCGGCCGGCGGTATCGTCTCGGGCCGCAATGGGGAGCCCATCGTCTACAACCGGCCCTCGGTGCGGCATCACGGCGTCGTTGCCGCGGGCCCCAAATTGCACGCCGAGATCACCAAGCGATTCCGCGGCGGATTGCTTGGCTGAGGCCAGCGTGTTCGCGTGCTAGGATTCGCGGCCTGATGGCGGACACGGCACCCTCCCCGACCTCGACCGACGCCAGCACGAACGTGCTGGTGGGCCGGCTGCTGCGCGAGCACCTACGCCCGCATTGGAAGAAGCTGCTTGCCGCCGGCATCTGCATGATCATCGTGGCGGCAGCCACTGCCGCCAATGCCTGGCTGATGCAGCCCGTACTCGACGACGTGTTCCTGAATAAGGACCGCGCCATGCTGATGCTGGTGCCGGTCGCTGTGCTGGTCGTTGCCCTCGTCAACGGCTTTGCTTCCTACGGCCAGGGGACGCTGATGGGCGTCGCGGGTCAGCGCATCGTCGCCGATATCCAGGTGGCGATGTTCGCGCACCTGATGCGTGCCGATCTTGCTTATCTGCACCGCGAAACGTCGGGCCGGTTGGTGTCGAACTTCCTGGAGGATGCCAACCTGCTGCGCAACGCGGTGGCGCGCGCGGTGACCGGCATGGCGAAGGACGTCCTGATGCTCGCCTTCCTGCTGGCACTGATGTTCTACCAGAATTGGAGGCTCGCCCTCGTCGCGTTCGTGATCTTCCCGCTTGCGCTCGTACCGGTGCGCATCCTGGGTCAGCGCATGCGCCGCGCCTCGCGCACCATGCAGGAGCGCACGGGTTCATTTTCGGCAGTTCTGGCCGAGACGATCCAAGGCGTGCGCCACGTGAAGGCGAACAGCCGCGAGGGCTACGAGATCGCACGCGCGAGCGGCGCCATCCGCGCGCGCCTCGCGTCGTGGAACGAGATGGTGCGCACGCGCGCAGCCACCGCGCCCTTGATGGAGGCGTTGGGCGGCATCGCCGTGGCGTTGATCGTGTGGTACGGCGGCGCCCAGGTGATCGACGGCGAGACAACGCCCGGCACGTTCTTCTCGTTCATTGCGGCACTCCTTTTCGCGTATCAGCCGATGAAGAGCCTCGCGAGCCTCAACTCCGTGCTGCAGGAAGGCCTCGCGGCCGCCCAGCGCATCTTCGATCTTCTGGATGTGGAACCGCACATCGTGGACGCACCGGACGCCAAGCCGCTCGCCACCCGGCGGGGCGAGGTGCAATTCGACGCCGTGACGTTCCGCTATGCCGACGGCCGCGCGGCGGTGAAGGACGTTTCGTTCGTTGCGCAGGCGGGCCACACCGTGGCGCTCGTCGGACCGTCAGGCGCTGGAAAATCCACGATCATCAACCTGATCCCGCGCTTCTACGAACCGAACAGCGGCGCCATTCGTATCGACGGCGCCGACGTGCGCACGGTGACCCTGGCGTCGTTGCGCGGCTCGATCGCTCTGGTGAGCCAGGAGGCCAGCCTGTTCAACGACACGGTGCGCGCCAACATCGCCTACGGCAAGGCGGGCGCATCGGACGATGACATCGTCGCCTGCGCCAAGGCGGCCGCGGCCCATGACTTCATTGCGGCGCTGCCGCAGGGATACGACACCATGGTCGGCGAGACCGGCGTTCTGCTGTCAGGCGGTCAGCGCCAGCGCATCGCCATCGCGCGGGCCATGCTGAAGGATGCACCCATCCTGCTGCTGGACGAAGCCACCTCGGCGCTCGACACCGAATCCGAACGGCACGTGCAACTGGCATTGAGCCGCCTGTCGCGCAACCGCACCACCATCGTCGTGGCGCATCGGCTATCGACCATCGTGGATGCCGACGTGATCCACGTCCTGGCAGAAGGCCGGATCGTCGAATCCGGCAGTCATGCCGAGCTGTTGCTCCGCGGGGGCCTATACGCGCGTCTCTACGCCGCCCAAGGCCGCGATGACGGAGGCAACGAACCCCTCGCCGCCCGCGCATGAGCCGCAGCCTCAAGAGTCGCCTGCTGGACAACGAGGTGGCGCGCAAAGGGGCGAGCAGCATCGCCGCCGCGTACATGTGGTTCGTACATCGCACGACACGCTGGGAAACGCGCAACGGCGACATCCCGCAAGCATTTTGGGACAAGGGCGCGCCGTTCGTGCTGGCGCTGTGGCACGGCCGCCTGCTGATGGCGACATTTGCCTGGGATCATCGTCAGAGTTTTTGCATGCTCATCTCGCGCCACCGCGACGGCGAACTCATCTCCCGCACGGTATCGCGCTTTGGGATCGGCACGGTGCGGGGATCGTCCAAGGCGGGGCAAGGTGCGGCGGCACTGCGCGAGATGATCAAGCTGGTACGCAGCGGAACCTCCGTCGGCATCACGCCCGACGGCCCGCGCGGACCGCGTATGCGAGCGAGCGAAGGCGTCGTGGCGGCAGCGCGCCTGACCGGCGTCCCGATCATCCCGCTCGGAGTCTCCGTGGCGCGGCGTAAGCTCTTGAACTCGTGGGACCGCTTCCTGCTGCCGATGCCATTCTCGCGCGGCGTGTTCGTCTGGGGCGATCCGATCGTCATCGAACGCAATGCTGACGACGCCACCTGCCGAACAGCACAACTGCAGATCGAGACGGCCTTGAATGCGGTGACCAATACCGCCGACCGCCTGATGGGCCACCCGCCTGTCGACCCCGCACCGCTGGCCGCGGCGACGGCGAGCGCAGGCAACTGATGCGCGCGCCCGCCTTCTGGGATGGCGGCGAGTCGTGGGCGGCAACCGCCCTCGCCCCTCCCTCCTGGGCATGGCAGGTGGCACACCGCGTGCGCTGGGCGACGACGACGCCGCACCGCGTGCAGGTGCCGGTGGTGTGCATCGGCAACCTGGTGGCGGGCGGCGCCGGCAAGACGCCGATTGCGATGACGGTCGCCGGGCGCCTGCTGGCGGCCGGCAAGCGGGCCCAGTTTGTGACACGCGGCTATGGCGGATCGGCGCGCGGGCCGTTGCAGGTCAAGACGCACCACACGGCCGCAGCGGTGGGCGACGAGGCGCTCCTGCTGGCCGCGGTAGCACCAACGATCATTTCCGACGACCGCTACGCAGGGGCACGCATGGCAGTCGCCATGGGCGCCAACCTCGTGGTGTTCGATGACGGCTTCCAGAACCCGACCATCGCGAAGGACGTTTCCCTGCTGGTGGTCGATACCGACTATGGCTTCGGCAACGGCCGCACCATACCGGCGGGGCCGCTGCGCGAATCCGCTGCGTTCGGCTTGGCGCGCGCCTCCGCTTTGGTGCTGCTCGGCGACGGCGAATGGCCTGGCCCGCCAACCAGCATCCCGATGCTGCGCGCGGCGCTGATCCCCACCGCAGACTCAGCCGCCAAGGTGCGCGAGCGGCGGGTGGTGGCATTTGCCGGCATAGGCCGGCCCCGCAAGTTCTTCGACACCCTGCGTTCGCTCGGCTGCACCTTGGTTGCCGATCATTCCTTCGGCGATCATCACGCCTTCTCGCCAGGCGAGTTGCAGGCGCTGCAGGCCGAGGCGCACGCCGCCGAAGCCGTGCTGGTGACGACACGCAAGGACTGCGTGCGTATCCCGCCCGCGCACCGCACAGGCATCGAGGTGCTGGACGTGACGGCGACCTTCGCCGACGTCGGCGCGCTGGACGCGGTCCTACAGCCCGCCCTGCGCAAGTGACGGGGATCGATCCCGAGCGCGGCTACCGCCCTCGACCCCGTATCGCCGATTGGAGCGAAGCGGTGGCGATGAGCGCAGTCCTGTGGGTGTGCAACAAACTGCCGCTCGCCGTCGCCTCCGGCATCGGCGGCACCGTGGCCCGCGCCATTGGCCCCTCCCTGTCGCGCTCCAAGATCGCGCGCCGCAACCTCGCCCTGGTCTTTCCGGAGAAGTCACCGGCCGAGATCGAAGCGCTGGTGCGCGCGATGTGGGAGCATATGGGCCGTCTCGCCACCGAGACGGCGCACCTGCGCCGCATCGATTGTTTCGCGCCCAACGGTCCGGTCGAGGTCATTGGCGCCGAATACATCGACGCCGTAAAGGCGTCGGGCCGCGGCGCGATCTTTTTCTCTGGCCACATCGGTCAATGGGACCTGCCGCCGGTCGCGGTGGGACAGCGCGGCGTCGTCTCGACCATCGTCTACCGCGAAATCAACAACGCGGCGCTGAACCGTGTCATGGCCTATTGGCGCGAGCCGATGGGGCCATTCCAGAACAAGGGCCGCGCCGCCGCGAAGGCGATGATCGAGGGTCTGCGCAACGGCCAGAAGTTCTCGATGCTCGTCGACCAGAAGATGAACAACGGCATCGCCGTGCCGTTCTTCGGCCGCCCCGCGATGACCGCGCCCGCGCTGGCCCAGTTCGCGGTGCGCGACGGCGTCCCGTTGCTGCCGGCGCACTGCGAGCGTCTCGGCACGACTCGGTTTCGCATAACCTTTCATCCGCCGCTGGAGCCGGTGTTGACGGGTGACCGCCAGCACGACGTGACCGCCACGCTCGCCAAGGTCAACGCGATGATCGAAGGCTGGATTCGCGCACGTCCCGAGCAGTGGCTCTGGGTGCATCGGCGCTGGCCGGAGAGCTAACCGCCGGTCGTCGGCATCGGCGGCACGACAAGTGCCGGATCGATGCGTGTGGCGTACCAGTTGAGCGTCCAGTGCAGGTGCGGGCCGGTGACGCGGCCGGTTGCACCGACGGCACCGAGCACGTCGCCCTGCTTCAGTTCATCACCGGGTTTCACCGTGACCTTGCTCATGTGCGAGTACGACGAACTGACGCCGTAGCCGTGATCGAGGATGACGGTGCCACCGGAAAGATAGAAGTCAGGCTCGGCCAACACGACGCGGCCGGGAGCCGGCGCGCGGATGGGGGTTCCGGTCGGCGCGGCGACATCCAGTCCCCAGTGCGGCGCGCCTTCCTGGCCGTTCAAGACGCGGCGGCTGCCGAAGACGCCGCTGATGCGGCCGGTTACCGGCCAGTCGAAGCCGGAAAGGAACCATAAGGCCTGTGCGCTGTCGGCGCGCGCCTTGGCGATCTTCGCGTTCTCGGCGTTGATGCGCTGCTGTATGGCAGGCGGCGGATTGACCGTTTCCGGCGGCAGGCCGTTGACGCGCTCTACCTTCCAGTTCTGCCGTGCGACGCTCAGCGTCTGCGTCTCGCTGGTGCCATCCGGGTAGCGCAGCACGACCTGCACTTCGGACTTTGCATCCGGGGCCAGGCCGAACACGAACGTGCCGTCGGCCGCAACGTTGAGGGAGCGCGTGTCGAGGGTGGCAGCGGTCGCGCCCGGGGCCTGCACGACGACCAATCCACCCTGCATGAAGGTGCCAGTGAACGTGATGTCGCGCGCCAATGCGGCCGGCGCCCAAGCGAGCGCCAGCGCCAGCACGCCTAAGCGCACGCTCATTTCTTCAGGGCGTAGCGCTGGGAGGCGGCGGCCGCGTCGAAGTATGGCTCCTGCAGATCCACGTTCCAGTAGCGCAGGTTTTCGAGCGGGATGGGCCGGCCGGTGACGGCGCAGACGACGTAGCTGCCGGGCCTGACCACCTGGTAGCCTCCGGGGCCATACAGAAGCTTGGCCTCGGGGCCCTGGGGACGCGGTTCGGGAGTGTCTCTCATACGAGGCTTCCTTGATCGGGGCCGCCACCGGAAGGCGGGCGTTTCTTGATCGGCTTGCCCGCCGCCACTGCTCCGATGTGGCCGTCTTTCAGTTCGATGTCCAGCGGAACTCCGGGCTTCACGCCCGCGATGGATGTCACGGGCCGCTTCTTGTCGTCGCGCACTACCGCATACCCGCGCTTCAGCACGCTCTTGTGGCTGACGCTTTCCAAGAGCGAACTCAAATCCTTAAGGCGCCGCGCGCGCTCCTTGAGGTCGCGGCGGACGTCGCGGTCGAGGGTGGCGACCGCGCGCTGCAGCCGGCCAGCCCCGTCCGAGATCGTCGCGCGCAGGAGCTTCACGCGCAGATGGCGGCAGGCGACATCCAGGCGATGAGCGTAGCGCTGCACCAGCCCCGATTCGGCGCGATCGAGGCGCATGCCGGCGTGATCGAGGCGTTGCGTGGCAGAGTCCAGTATCTCGCGCGGCCCACGCAGGCCGCGGCTCAAGCCCGCCACCTGGTCGCGGCGCTGCTTGAGTGAACGGTCGGTGGCGTTGAACAGGCGGCCGCCCAGCGACCGGGTCAGGACAATCAGATCCGCGCGCACCGGCACCGCAAGCTCGGCTGCCGCAGTGGGCGTCGGCGCGCAGACGTCGGCGGCAAAGTCGGCGAGCGTGGTGTCGGTCTCGTGGCCGATGGCGCTGATGGTCGGGATGCGGCTGCCGGCAAGCGCGCGCACCACGACCTCTTCGTTGAAGGCCCACAGGTCTTCGACGCTGCCGCCGCCGCGCGCGATGATCAGCACATCGGGCCGAGGCACGAGCCCGCGCTCGGGCAAGCGGTTGAAGCCGTGGATGGCGCCGGCGATATCGGGCGCCGCCACTGCGCCCTGTACCTGCACCGGCCACAGAAGCACCCGGCGTGGAAACCGGTCGCGCAGGCGGTGCAGGATGTCGCTGAACACGGCGCCCGTTGGCGAGGTAACGACCCCGACCACCTCGGGCAGCATCGGCAGGCGCTTCTTGCGCGATTTGTCGAACAGGCCCTCGGCGGCAAGGGCGCGGCGGCGCTCCTCCAGAAGCTTGAGCAGGGCGCCCATGCCGGCGAGTTCGGCCTGGTCCACCACGAGCTGATATTGCGAGCGGCCCGGATACGTCGTGAGGCGGCCGGTGATGATCACCTCCAGGCCGTCCTCGAGATTGGTGCGCAGGCGGGGCACGGTGGACCGCCACAGCACCGCGGCCACCACGTTTTCGCTGTCCTTGAGGTCGAAGTACCAGTGGCCCGAGGACGGGCGCTTGAGGTTGGTCACCTCGCCGCGCACCCGGATGCGGCCGAACACCCCTTCGACGGTGCGGCGCACCGCCGCAGATAGCTCGGCGACCGTGTATTCCGGCACGCCGGGCACGCTCTGCTGGCGCGACCCCGCTGGGGGGTGCATGCGGGCGCTGTCGGCTGCTTGTGCCACTATCACCCTATGTTACAAGACCCGGCCCCTCGCCGGAACTAGAGGTCTGTCACATGAATGTCCTGGTGGTCGGCGGCGGCGGACGCGAGCATGCCCTGTGCTGGGGGCTGTCGGCGTCGCCCCTGGTAGACACCCTCTTCTGCGCCCCGGGCAACGCCGGGATCGCTTTGGATGCCACCTGCGTTCCGATCGCCGCCGAGGACACGGCAGGCCTGATCGCCTTCTGCAAACAGAACAAGGTCGAGTTCGTGGTGGTCGGCCCCGAGGGGCCCCTGGCCGCAGGCCTGGTGGACCAATTGGAGGCCGCCGGCATCGCCGCGTTCGGACCGAGTGCCGCGGCCGCCCAGCTTGAGGCCTCGAAGAGTTTCACCAAAGAATTGTGCGCGCGGCACAACATACCGACGGCCGCCTTCGGTCGCTTCCGCGATTTCGGCGCGGCAAAGGCGTACTTGGCCAAGGTTGCGCTCCCGATCGTGGTGAAGGCCGACGGCCTTGCCGCGGGCAAGGGCGTCCGTATCTGCGAGACGCGCGCGGAGGCCGAAGAGGCCTGCGCGGAAATGCTCGCAGGATCGCTCGGTGCCGCCGGTGCGGAACTGGTGATCGAGGAATTCCTGCGCGGCGAGGAAGCCAGCTTCTTTGCGCTGGTGCATGGCGACCAGGTTCTGCCGCTTGCCTCGGCCCAGGATCACAAGCGCGTCGGCGACGGCGACACAGGACCCAACACGGGCGGCATGGGCACCTACTCGCCCGCGCCGGTGATGACCGCGGCGCTGGAGAAGCGCGTACTGGATGAGATCATCGTGCCCACGGCGCGCGCGATGGCGGCCGAAGGGCGGCCGTACACGGGCGTGCTGTTCGCCGGGCTGATGATCGACAACGGCGCACCGAAGCTGCTCGAATACAACGTGCGCTTCGGCGACCCCGAGACGCAGGTGATCGTTCCTCGCCTGAAATCCGACCTGCTGACGCTGCTGCAGGCAGCGCGCAACGGCGTGCTGCACAAGGTGAACGCGCGCTGGCACGACGACACGGCGCTGTGCGTCGTGATGGCCGCCAAAGGATACCCAGGCACGGTGCAAAAGGGCTCGGTGATCGGAGGAGTCGAGGACGCCGGCAAGATGCCTGGCGTCACCGTGTTCCATGCGGGAACCGCACGAGACGGGGATGCACTGAAGGCCAGCGGCGGCCGCGTGCTGAACGTGGTCGCCCTCGGCAAGACCGCGGCCGAAGCCCAGCAACGCGCGTATGCCGCCGTGCAGAAGATCGATTGGCCGGAGGGCTTCTACCGCCACGACATCGGATGGCGCGCCATCCAGCGCACCAACGCCTGATGCTAGCGCCGCGCCGCGAAGAAGGTGCGCAGCAACTCTGCCGCGCGTGCCTCGCCGACACCGGACACCACTTCGGGACGGTGATGGGTTGTCGGCTGCGTGAAGATGCGCGGGCCGTGCTCAACGCCGCCCCCCTTGGGATCGGGCGCCCCGTACACGACGCGCCGGATGCGCGCGAAGGCGATGGCCGCGGCGCACATCGCGCACGGCTCAAGTGTCACGTAGAGATCGAGCGTACCCAGCCGCTCGCTGCCGAGCCTTGCAGCGGCCGCCCGCAGCACCAGCATCTCGGCGTGCGCCGTAGGATCGTGATCGGCCACCGTACGGTTGCCATCTGCGGCGACGACCTCGCCGGTGCGCGAGTCGATCAGCACCGCGCCGATGGGCACCTCGCCGCGATCGCGGGCAAGCTCGGCCGCGGCGAACGCGGCGTCCATGTGTGGCGACGGCTTCATGGAACGCACGCTGCCGCTTGGCACGCGCGCGCGCAAGCCTGATGGCCGCGCCCGCCAAACCCGATCCCGACAAGGGCGAGCGGATCGCCAAGCGCATGGCTGACGCCGGTCTGTGCTCGCGCCGCGAGGCGGAGCGCTGGATCGCACTCGGGCGGGTCATGGTGGATGGGGTCGTGCTGACGACGCCGGCCGTCACCGTCACCGCGGACAGCAAGATCGTCGTTGACGGGGAGCCGCTGCCGACCCGCGGCCGCACGCGCCTGTGGCTCTACCACAAGCCCACCGGGCTTATGACCACGCACAACGACCCGCAGGGACGCCCGACGGTGTTCGAGAGCCTGCCCAAGGACCTGCCGCGCGTGATCTCGGTCGGCCGTCTCGACCTGAACTCCGAGGGCCTCCTGCTCCTGACCACCAGCGGCGCATTGGCGCGCAAGCTCGAGGCGCCTGCTACCGGCTGGCGGCGGCGGTACCGGGTGCGGGTGCATGGGCGGCCGAACGAGGACCAGTTGGCAAGCCTCGCGCGCGGCATCGCGGTGGACAAGATGCGCTATGGGCCGATAGAGGCGATGCTCGACAATCAGGCCGGCAGCAATGCATGGATCACGCTGTCGCTGACCGAAGGCCGCAACCGCGAGGTGCGCAAAGTGATGGAGGCGTTGGGACTGAGGGTGAACCGGCTGATCCGCGTCGCGTATGGGCCCTTCCAGCTCGGCAACCTGCCGCGCGGCGAAGTGCACGAGGTGCCGGGCAAAATCTTGCGCGAACAGGTGCCCGATGCGTGAGCGCCCCCGCAGACCTGCGCCGGAAAAGCCTGCCCCGCGTACTCGCGGCGCGGGATCCGTGCGCATCGCCGGCGGCGTACACCGCGGCCGGCGCATTGCCGTGCCCGCCGGGCAGACCGTGCGGCCCACGTCGGACAAGGTCCGCGCGGCGCTCTTCAACATCCTGGCGCACCGCGATTGGGACGGCCTTGGCTTCCTGCCGCGCAACGCGCGCGTGCTCGATGCATTCGCCGGCACCGGCGCACTGGGTCTCGAGGCGCTATCGCGTGGCGCGACCGAGGCGCTGTTCCTGGAGAACGATCCATCCGTGCGCAAGGCGCTCGAGCGCACCCTCGCCGACGTCGACGAGATTCACCGCGCGTTTGTGCTGCCGCGGGACGCGACCAAACCGGGCACCATGCCGGGCGGCGAGCGCTTCGGCCTCGTGCTGGCAGATGCTCCGTACAATTCGGGCCTCGCGGCCACTGCGCTCGACGCCTTCGCCCGCGAAGGCTGGCTCGCCCCGCGCGCGCTCGCGGTCATCGAGCTCGAGGCGCGCGAGCCGTTCTTCGCCCCCGAAGCATTCGAAGTGATCGAGGAGCGTGCCTACGGCAGCACGCGGCTCGTCTTCGCCCAGGCGCGGCGCTAGCGCGGCTCGAACCGCACCGTCACCGCATTGCGCACCGGCGTCACCGTACGCAGGTAGTCGTAGATGGCGCCCAAGTCTTCGGGCGTCATGCCGGAGTACGCCCACCAGGGCATGATGGTGTTCGAGCTTCCCTTGGGCGCCGGCGTGTTGCGGTAGTCCGCTTCGGTCTTTGATTTGAAGCGCGCGATGAACTGATCGCGCGACCAGGACCCGATCCCGGTCTCTTGATCCGGCGTGATGTTGGCGGGGCGCACGAGAAAGCGGCCGGGAAACAGCATCTCCTGGCCGCCCGCGAATGCGGGGCCGGTGGCGTTGCCTTGGGCGTCGCGCTGCGTGTGGCAGTCGGCGCAACCGGCAGCGCGCACCATGTATTCGCCGTAGGCGGCGGAATCGCGCGGGTTCGGGCGCTGCTTGAACTCGGGATCGCGCGGCAGGAACCGGATGAGCACGTTCACCGGGAAGTCGATCTCGGTCTTGTCCACTGCGCGGCGCACGGACGGCACGTTGCGGAGGTAGGCGACCACCGCCTCGATGTCTTCCTTATCCAGGGTTCCGAACGCGTGGTACGGCATCAGCGGGAACAGCGGCCGGCCGTCGCGTGCGACGCCAGCGGCGATGGCGCGCACGACCTCGCCATCGGTCCAGTTCGAGAGAGCGCCCGGGGTGATGTTGGGGCTCACGATGGTGCCCGGCATACCCATTTCGCGGCTGAACACGAACCCGCCGCCGAACTCGGCGCTGCGCACCGGCGGCATCGAGTAAAGGTCTTCTTCGCGGCGCGAATGGCAGTCGAGGCAACCCATGACGGAGTTGGCGAGATACAGGCCGCGCCGTGCCGCGTCGGTGGTACGCACGACATTCCCCATCTCGGGCGCCGACACGCGCGGGAACACCAGGAAGGTGACTGCGGCAGCCAGGCCGGCGACGACGACCACAATCCCTACGATGATGCCAACGAGGCGCATCGACTCCCCCTGTTCCCTAAAACCCCGACAGCTGCCCGCGACCTAGCGGCGGCCGAACATGCGCTCGATGTCGGCGAGCTTCAACTCCACATATGTCGGCCGGCCGTGCCCGCACTGGCCGGCATGGGGCGTTGCCTCCATCTCGCGCAACAGCGCATTCATTTCCGTGGGCGATAGGGCGCGGCCCGCGCGGATCGACGAGTGGCACGCCATGGTGGCGCACACCTCGGACAGGCGGTCCTGCAGCGACAGCGCTTGATCGTACCCGGCAAGGTCGTCGGCCAGGTCGCGCACCAGGCCTTGGACGTTGGTGTCGCCCAACAGGGCAGGCACCTCGCGCACGACCACCGCGCCGTCGCCAAACGGCTCGACGACAAGTCCGAGGCTGGCGAGTTCATCGGCACGCGCCAGCAAACGGTCCGCCTCGGCGGCGCCGAGATCGATCACTTCCGGCACCAGCAGGATCTGCCGCTTCACGCCGCGGTCGGCGAGCGATGCCTTGATGCGCTCGAACACGAGGCGCTCGTGGGCCGCGTGTTGGTCCACGATGACGATGCCGTCTGCCGTTTCTGCCACTACGTAGGTCGTGTGCAATTGCGCACGGGCGGCGCCCAGCGGGTATTGCGCATCGGGCTGCTGTGAGGCGAGGTCGGCAGGGCGGGCCGCGGGCGCATCGTAGTTGGATTGCGGGCCTGCCGAGAAGCCCGGGGGTGCCTGGAATTCCAGCGCCGCGCTGAGCCGCGGTTGTGACGGCGGGAACGGCATGTAGCCACCGCCGCCGGGGCGGGCGGCTTGTGCAGCCGCGAAGCCGACGGTCGTAGATGCGCGATGGCCGGCCTCGGCGAGCGCGTGGCGCAGCGCGCCGACGATGAGGCCGCGGATCAGCGCACCATCGCGGAACCGCACCTCGGCCTTGGCCGGGTGCACGTTCACATCGACCTCGGCAGGGTCGATATCGATGAACAGCGCCACCATCGGATGGCGGTCGCGGGCGAGCAGATCCTGGTAGGCCCCGCGCAGCGCGCCGAGCAACAAGCGATCGCGCACCGGGCGGCCATTCACAAACAGGTACTGCCACTGGGCGCCGGCACGGTTCAGGGTGGGCAAGCTGGCAAACCCCGTCAGGCGCACACCGGGGCGCTCGGCATCCACCCGCAACGCATTGTCGGCGAACTCGCGGCCAAGGATGCGGCGGAGGCGCTCCAGGCGCTGTTGGTCCGGATCGCCAAGAGTGACCGGCAGGTTGAACACCGCCCTGCCCTCGTCCTCGAGGCTAAAGGCGACCTCGGGGTGCGCCATGGCGAGGCGCTTCATGGCGTCGGCGACGTGACCCGATTCGGTTCGTGCGTGCTTGAGGAACTTCAGGCGCGCCGGCACTGGATAGAACAGGTCAGACACCTCGACGCGGGTGCCGCCGGGCTGCGCGGAGGGCGAAATTCCCCGCAACGCCCCGGCATCGACCTCGATCTTCCAGGCCTCGTCCGCTCCGCGCGCGCGGCTGTGGATGGCAAGGCGCGCCACCGAGCCGATGGACGGCAGCGCCTCGCCGCGAAAGCCAAGGGTGCGGATATGGACGAGATCATCCTCCGGCAGCTTGGAGGTTGCGTGGCGCTCGACGGCGAGCCCGAGGTCGGCGCGGCTCATGCCAGTGCCGTCGTCCGAGACCTGAATGGAGCGCTGGCCGCCACCCGCGAGGGCGACATCGATGCGGCGGGCGCCGGCGTCGAGGGCGTTCTCGACCAGTTCCTTCACCGCCGCGGCGGGACGCTCGATTACCTCGCCGGCCGCGATGCGGCTGACGAGGTCGTCGGGCAACTTGCGAATGGCCATCCGGCCGATTTTAGCCGTTCTTGGCGGGCGGAGTCGCTTCGATGTTCTTCGGGTCGCCGATGATGGTGGTAGTGAGCTTTACCGGCCCGGTAGCGTTGGCATCGCCCACAAAGATGCGCCGCGCCACCCGCTTGATGTCCTCCGGCGTCACCGCGTTGTAGTAGTCGACGCGCTTGTCGATGTAGTCGGGGCCGAGTTCGCTGATCTGCATCGATACCAGCGTGCGCGCGATACGCGCGTTGGTGTCCAACGACAACGCGAACGAGCCGATCAGGTACACCTTGGCAGCGTCGAGCTCTTCCTTGGTGATGCCATCGCGGACGATGCGCTCGGCTTCCTCGCGGATGAGGCGGACCGATTCGCCGACATTCTCGTTGTTGGTCGCTACGTAAGCCACAAAGTACGCGGCATGCTCGAGCGCCGAGTTGCTGGTCGAGACGGAATAGGCGAGGCCCCGCTCCTCGCGCACCTCGTTCCACAGGCGCGACATGAACGCGGCGCCACCCATCACGGAATTCAGGATCACGGCCGCGTAGTAGTCCGGATCCTCGCGCTTGATGCCGTAGGCGCTCAGCAGCACTGAACTCTGCGGAATTTCCTTCCTCAGGATGCGCACGTCTTCCGTGACGGCTGGCGTCACCTCGGCGATCGGTTGCGCAG
>CAIVPW010000020.1 GCA_903907895.1 uncultured Alphaproteobacteria bacterium | reverse complement strand
CGTCGCCGGGCGCCGCGCGCGCGGCCTGCAGCATTTCGCGCGTCTTGGCTTCCGCGACCTTCGCCAACTGGCCGAGGCGCTCCATCTGGCGCACGTCACGGTTGGTGCCGGTGGCGCTGGAAACGGCAACCGGCATGTGCGGGGCCCACGGACGCCCGGCGTCCTTGGCCGCCTTGCGCTGCTTGGCCTGACCCATGCTGCTTACGCGGTCAGCAGCTCGCGCTCGTCGACTGTGTCGAGCTGCTCAGGCTTCAGGTGCGCTTCGGCATATTTGCGATAGGCGCCCGATTCGATGAACAGCTGGAACAGGTCGCTGTCGATGTGCCCTTCGCCCTTCATCTTCTTCATGATCTTGAGCGACTGCGATAGCGTCATTGCCTTCTTGTACGGGCGGTCTGCGGCGGTCAGCGCTTCGTAGATGTCGGCGATCGCCATCATGCGTGCCGGGATGGACATGTCGTCGCGCTTCAGGCCCTTCGGGTATCCCTTGCCGTCCATGCGCTCGTGATGCCCGCCGGCGTACTCCGGCACGCGCCGCAGGTTCTTGGGGAACGGCAACTGACCCAACATCTCGATGGTCACCACGACGTGGTCCGAGATGACCTTGCGCTCCTCGGTGGTCAGCGTGCCCTTGCGGATGGACAGGTTGTAGATCTCGTTCTCGCTGAGGAACGGCTGGTCCTTGCCGTCGAAGTCACGCCAGCGGCGCGTGGCCACCTTGTGGATGCGCTCGATCTTCTCGTCGGCCAGGAACTCGCCGCCGACGTTGGTGCTTTCGATGAAGGCGCGGTCCTCGCGGATCTGCGCGAGGGTTGCGTCGAGGGCGGCCTGGCGTTCCGCCTCGGTGCCGTCGTTGGCCGCCTTCTTCTTCCAGTAGGCGAGCTCTGCGTCGCGTTCCAACACGGCGAAGCGCGTGCGCACCGTCTCGATGCGATCGAAGATTGTCTGCAGCTTGGTCGACTTGTCCATGACGTACTCGGGCGTCACGACCTTGCCGCAGTCGTGCATCCACGCCGCCATGTGCAACTCGTAGCGCTCGTCCTCGGTCATCTTGAAGTCGGCGAACGGACCCGCCTGGGCGGCGCAGGCGGCCTCTGCGAGCAGGTTCGTCAGCACGGGCACGCGCTGGCAGTGACCGCTGGTGTACGGCGACTTGCGTTCGATGGCGTTGGCGATGAGCTTGACGAACGACTCCAGCAGGTTGCGCTGGCCTTCGAGCAGCTGGTGGTTGTCGAGGGCCACGGCGGCCTGGCTGGCCAACGCTTCGACGAAGGACTGCCGCGCGACGTCGAACTCCCTCACCTCGCCGGTGGCGCGGTCGCGCGCGTTGATGAGCTGCAGCACGCCCACCACCTCGTTCTCGTAGTTCTTGAGTGGCAGCGTCAGGAACGACTTCGAACGGTAGTTGTTGGTGGCGTCGAACTTCTTGGTGCCGGTGAAGTCGAAGTCCTTCGCGACGTAGGCGTCGGGGATGTTGACCAGCTGTCCGGTGATGGCGACGTGGGTCGCCACGCTGTTGTGGTTCGGCTTGCCGTCGGCGCCGTACATCGCAAGCGGCGGAAACGGAATCTTGGTGCCCGTCGTTCCGCCCATCTTGATGTTCATGGTGTCGGTCCGCATCACCGAGAAGACCAGCCTGTCGCGGTCCTTCACGTAGAGCGTGCCGCCGTCGGCGTTGTAGATGTCCTTCGCCTCAAGAAGGATGCGCTCCATCAGCCGGTCGTGGTTGCGCTCGGCCGACAGCGCGATGCCGACATCGATGAGCCGGCGCAGGGTCGATGCCTGGTCGTCCGCCGCCGGTGCCGTCACGGTAGTCATCAAGATTCCTCTAGAGGTCCGCTTGGGACCTCAACCCCTGGGGGATTGTTGACAGTTTGCCCGCCCGCGCGTCAACGCAACGGTGGCAGTCGAAAAGCCTGGCTCAGGCTGGGACTTAGAGCGGCGCCGTGCCGGCGTAGGGCAGGACTGCACAGTAGAGGCCGGCGGTCTGGATGGCGCGGCAACGCGCCTCGGCGTCGGCCCGGCTGGCGACCGGCCCGGCATTGAGGCGGAAATAGCGGCCGTCGCCGGGCTTGTCGAACGGGGCTGCGCCACCCCGCAGGCCCTGCAGGGCGGCTGGCACCTTGGCTGCGACGTCGGCCCACCCCTCCGCAACCTTGTCGCGCGTGCGGAACGAAGCGAGGTGCAGGGCAAACGCATTGACGGCCGCGGCCGAAGCGGCGGCCGGAGCGGTTGCAGGAGCGGGTGGGGGAGGCGCCGCCTGCGCGGTCTGTGCCGCGGGCGGGGTTGCCGGTGCGGCCGGACGCGTCGCCTGGCTCGGCAGCAAGGAAAGCGGAGCCGCCCCGGCCTGGGGGGCCGGAGTCGGCGCTGTGGCAGCGCGTGCGGGCGCTGTTGGGGTAGCGGTTGGCGCCGGCGCCCCCGGCGGGGGTGGGGCAACCACGGTGAACAACTGCGCCACCAGCTCGTCGAGGTCATCCTCGAGGGCCACGAGGCGCTGAATGGAGGGCTTCAGCTCGTCGAACTCGCGCTGCAGCTGGCCGACGCCCGCCTCGAGGCGGGCGACGCGGCCGGTGATGTCACCGGGCGGCAGGGTGGTCGAAGATGGGCGCGGCATCTCGGTAGCGGCCTGAGCGGAGCGGCCGGGGAGCCACGAACGAATGCGCTCGCCGATGCCACTGGAGCAGCCGGAGAGAGCGAGGGTCGCGATCAGGAAGATGGGGACAAGGGCAGGCCGAGACGCTGCCGACTGCGTTCTGGACGCAGTGCGGGTGGCGCTGCTTTCACAATCGCTTCGACGCCGTCCCCCGTCTCGCACAAGATGTAGTATGCCCCCCACGACCCACTGCAGCAAGCAATGCTGCTCCCCTGCTGCCCAAGACCATACGTCCGCCTTGAGCCAGGCAAAGTGATACCCGAACTTCCCCTTGGAGGGCTAAGGCCGCGGAGCAACGACCGCGAATTAAGGGTTGGGCACGGTCTCGGGTCCGCCCTTGCGTTTGCGGCCCGTGACCATCGCTTTCGGCAGGTTTTCGCGGTGGGCGAAGCTTGCCCAAAGCACGCCGCAGACGTGGAGGATCACCAGCGCCAGGGCGAGGTTGCCGAAAACCTGGTGCGCGGCGCGGGCTGGCTGCGGCGGACGTTCGCCGCGGAACTGGCCGGGCTGAACAGTCGTGCCGGGAGCTGGGCGCTGGGGCCGCTCTATCTTCTGGACGAGCGGCGACAGAGGGCCGTGGCCATCTTGCGCGTAAACGACCAATCCCGAGACTCCGGTCATCGCCAGACAGATCAGCAACGCGAAGACCATCATTGCCCCCGCCGGGCTGTGCCCCAAATAGCGGGCAGACTGCCGCCGGACGAGCTGCAGGAAGTAGCGAAGCGCCGTTAACGGGCTGAACAGGAAACTGCGAAACCGCGCATACTTGGTGCCGACGAAGCCCCAGACGATTCGGAGCACCAGAACGGCGGCAATGGCAAAGCCGGCGTACGTATGCACGAACTGCCGCACACCCTCGTCCGCCCCCTCGCTGCTGAAGTACGCGATCGAGAACCCGGCCACGAGCAGCCAGTGCCCGACACGGACCAACAGGTCCCAAACCCGAACTTCGGCGACTTTGTCTTGTGTTGGCGAAGCACCCAGCATGGCGCCAGCCTACACGGACGGCGATCGATGCCGATATTCGGAGGATTGCGGACTACCTAGCCGAGGTCGAACAGCAGCACCTCGGTGTCGGTTTCTGCCTCGATCGTGATCACCGTCTCGTGCTCGATCGCGGCGCCGTCGCCTTCGCGCATCTCGGTGTCGTTCAATCCGATGACGCCGCGAGCCACCTGGACCCACGCGCCGCGGCCGGCAGCCAGGGTATGGCGGACGGCTTCGCCCGGGCCCAGGTTGGCGACGAACAGCTTGGCGTCCTGATGCACCGTGACCGCGCCATCGGTGCCGGCGCGATCGGCGACAAGGCGGAGCTTGCCGCGGCGTTCCGCAAGCGGAAACGCCTTCTGCTCATAGCCGGGAGGCAACCCGGGCCGCTCCGGCAGGATCCAGATCTGCAGGAAGTGCACGCCTTCGGCGCCGGAGGCGTTGAATTCGCTGTGCGAAATGCCCGTACCCGCCGACATGCGCTGCACCTCGCCGGGCCGAATGGTGGCACCATTGCCCAGGCTGTCCTTGTGGGCCAGCTCGCCTTCCAGGACGTAGGAGATGATCTCCATGTCGCGGTGGCTGTGGGTTGGAAAGCCGGCGCCGGGGACCACGCGGTCCTCGTTGATGACGCGCAAAGACCGGAATCCCATGTGCTCGGGATCGCGGTAGCCGCCGAACGAGAAGGTGTGGCGGCTGTCGAGCCAGCCGAAGTTGCTGGGTCCGCGCGCCATGCGGTCGCGAAATCGGATCATGGTGGAGTGCCTAACAGCCCTGGTGCCCACAGATGGAATCGAACCATCGACCTCACGCTTACCAAGCGTGTGCTCTACCTCTGAGCTATGTGGGCGGAGGGCCTGTTGTAGGGCGGGCGGAACTTGCCAAAAAGCCCCCCGCGCCGCAAGGGTAGTGGCACGATGGGCGAAAAAAGACCCGAAGCACCCGCTCGGAGGCGGGCCAAGCCGCAGCTCGTGAACGTGGAACGCCGCCAGGAGGCGCTCCGCCAGAACCTCAAACGGCGCAAGGACCAGGCCCGTGCCCGCGACGACGTGCCCGCGGCCCAAGGGCGTAAGACCCTGATCCGTCGCGATCCCGCCTGACCTAGCGGTTTCGCGTGCCCCCGCAATAGGTTAAAACCGCGCGCCGGCCGTTGCCGGCTGCGCCCCCAGGCGCCACGCCGAGGGGTGCCAGCTCTCCTTACACACCGGCCGGAACAGTCCATGGACCGAATCCGCATCCGCGGCGGGAACCCCATCCGGGGCAAGATTCCCATCGGCGGCGCCAAGAACGCGGCGCTGCCTTTGATGATCGCCTGCCTGCTGACCGATGCGCCGCTTCGCATGACGAACGTGCCGGAGCTCGCCGACATCAAGACCCTGATCGACCTGCTGGTGAGCCACGGCGTCGATGTGCAGGTCGCGCCGGAGCCGATGGCGAATGGTTGCCGCACGTACACCCTGCGCGCCAACACCATCACCAGCACGACGGCGAGTTACGACCTGGTGCGCAAAATGCGCGCCTCCGTGCTGGTGCTGGGCCCGCTGCTCGCACGCTTTGGCCAGGCGAAGGTCTCGCTGCCGGGTGGCTGCGCCATCGGTACGCGCCCGGTGAACCTGCACCTCGCCGGCTTGCGTGAGTTGGGGGCCGAGATCGAAATCGAGGACGGCTACATCCTTGCCAAGGCGCCGAAGGGTGGCCTGAAGGGTGGCACGGTGCGGTTCCCGATGATCTCGGTCGGGGCGACCGAAGACCTGATGATGGCGGCAGCGCTGACCGAGGCCGACATCGTGCTCGAGAATGCTGCATGCGAGCCCGAGATCGTTGATCTCGCCAAGCTGCTGAGCACCATGGGTGCCAGCATCGAGGGCGCCGGCTCGAGCCGCATGGTCATCCGTGGCCGCAACCAGCTGATGGGCGCCAACCACTCGGTGGTGCCGGACCGCATCGAAGCGGGCACGTATGCCATGGCTGCGGCGATTACGGGCGGCTCGGTCGAGCTGCCGGGCGTCGGTGCGGAGTTGCTGGGCGCCGTGATCGAGGCGCTGGTACACGCGGGCGTCGAAGTCTCGCTCTCGCGCGAAGGCGTGAAGGTGAAAGCCGACGGCCGCTTGCGGGCGGTGGATGTGAACACCGCGCCGTTCCCCGGCTTCCCGACCGACATGCAGGCGCAGATGATGGCCCTCATGGCTACCGCCGAAGGGACCTCGATCATCACCGAAACGATCTTCGAGAATCGCTTCATGCATGTGCCAGAACTGGCGCGCATGGGTGCCGACATCGCCGTGAAGGGCAATACAGCCGTCGTGCGCGGCGTGAAGACGCTGAAGGGCGCGCCGGTCATGGCGACCGACCTGCGCGCGTCGGTGTCGCTGGTGCTTGCCGGCCTGCATGCTCAGGGCGAGACGATCGTGAATCGCGTTTATCACCTCGACCGCGGCTACCAGGCCCTCGACCAGAAGCTCGCGGCGTGCGGCGCCGACATCGAGCGCATTGCGGGCTGACGCCATGATTGCGACCCCCGCCAATTCGCTGAAGCTTTCCGCCAACGACACCGAAGACCTGACGGTGATCTCCGCCTGCTTGCAGGATGCAGTCACGGTTGGCTCTGAGCTGCAGTACCTGCCCAAGGAGCGCAAGTTCGCCGCCGTGTTCAGCCGCTTCCGGTGGGAAGACCACCACGCGGACGGCATGAAGCGCTGGGTGCGGGCGGGCGTGCACTTCAATTCGGTTCTGGGCGTGCAGAGCAAAGGCTTTAGCCGAGATCCGGAAACCGTGCTGGAATTGCTGGCGCTGGAAGTCCAGTCCGGCACGGACGGCACCGCCATCGTGCAGTTGAGCTTCGCTGGCGGCGCATCCATTCGGTTGCAGCTGGAGTGCATCGACTGTCACCTGACCGACATGGGCGAGCCGTGGGCGGGCCGTCGCCTCCCGTCTCACCCGGTGGATCGGGGCTAGGCATGTCGATGGCTCTCGCTGATGGCACGCTGGTCCTGGCGCTGCCGCGCGGCCGCATCCTGGACGAAGTGATGCCGCTCGTGCGCAAGGTTGGCCTGGTGCCGGAACCTGCGTTCGATGATTCGAAGTCGCGCAAGCTGCTGTTCGACACGAACCGCCCCGAGGTGAAGATCGTGCGGGTGCGTTCGTTCGACGTTGCGACGTTTGTCGCCTTTGGCGCGGCCCAGCTGGGAGTCGCCGGCAACGACGTGCTGATGGAGTTCGAGTACCCCGAGATCTACGCACCTGTCGATCTTGGCATCGGCAAGTGCCACATGGCGGTCGCCGAGCCGGCCGAAATGGTGGCGACGGACGATCCGTCGCGCTGGAGCCACGTGCGCGTGGCGACCAAGTATCCGCAGATTACGCGGCGCTATTTCGCGTCGCGGGGCGTGCAGGCCGAGTGCATCGAGCTGTCGGGCGCCATGGAACTGGCACCAAACTTGGGGCTGTGCCGCCGCATCGTGGATCTGGTGTCCACCGGCTCAACGCTGCGCGCCAATGGCCTGGTGGAGGTCGAGCGTATCGCCGAGGTGACGTCGCGCCTGGCGGTGAACCGCGCTGCGCTGAAGACGCGGCCCGAAGAGATGAACGCCTGGATCGAGCGCTTCCGCGAGGCCGTGCATGCCCGCGCTGCTTGACACCCGCCAGCCGGACTTCGAACAGAAGTTTCGGGCGCTGCTCGAAGCCAAACGCGAGACGGACGACGATGTGAACGCAGCAGTTGCCGCGATCATCGGGGACGTGCGCAAGCGCGGCGACGCCGCGCTGATCGATTACACCAATCGCTTCGACGGTCTGGCGCTGACGGCGCAGACGCTGCGTATCGATCCTGACGACATCGCGCGCGCCGCCAAGCAAGTGCGGGCTGCCGAGCGCGCGGCGCTGGAGCGGGCTGCCGAGCGTATCCGCGTGTTCCATGAACGCCAGTTGCCGAAGGGCGATCGCTTCACGGACGAGAGCGGCGCAGAGCTTGGCTATCGGTGGACGGCGCTCTCCTCGGTTGGCTTGTACGTCCCCGGCGGAAAGGCGGCCTACCCGTCGTCCGTGCTAATGAATGCCGTGCCGGCGCAAGTCGCGGGCGTGAAGCGCCTCGCCATGGTGGTGCCGACGCCGCGCGGAGAACTGAACGGCCTGGTGCTGGCAGCGGCGCAGATCGCCGGCATCACCGAGGTGTACCGCGTCGGCGGTGCTCAGGCGGTTGCCGCATTGGCGTATGGTACTGCGACCATTCCGCTGGTCGACAAGATCGTCGGGCCGGGCAACGCCTATGTCGCCGCGGCAAAGCGCCAGGTGTTCGGCGCGGTCGGCATCGACATGGTGGCGGGCCCCTCGGAAATCCTGGTGCTCGCCGACAAGGATAACAATCCGGATTGGATCGCGGCCGACCTTTTGTCGCAGGCCGAGCATGACGAAACGGCGCAATCGATTCTGATCACCGACGATGCGGCGTTTGCCGACGCTGTCCGGGCCGCAGTGGAGCGCACGCTGGCCACGCTACCGCGCGTGAAGATTGCCGGCGCCAGCTGGGAGCAATACGGCGCCATCATCATCGTACGCTCGCTCGAGGAAGGAGCGACGCTGGTGGATCGCATCGCCCCCGAGCATCTGGAGATCGCCACGGAGAATCCCGACGAGTTGGCCGACAAGGTCACCCATGCCGGAGCCATCTTCCTTGGGCGGATGACGCCCGAGGCGATCGGCGACTATGTCGCCGGCCCGAGCCACGTGCTGCCCACCGCGCGTGCGGCGCGATATGCGTCCGGACTTTCCGTGCTGGATTTCGTCAAGCGCACCTCGTTGGTGCGTTACGATGCGCGCAGCTTGGCTGCACTTGGCCCGACGGCGGCGATCCTTGCCGATGCCGAGGGCCTCGGCGCACATGCCCTCTCGGTGCGTGTGCGCTTGAACGCACGGTAGCGTTCAGGCACGGCGATCGCGGTGTCCGACACCCAGCGCCTCACCGCCGTAATCCTCGATGAGCGCACCGTCGCGCGGCGCGGACCCGACATCGAGCAAGAGCGCCGCGTCGCCATTCACGACCTGTTGCAGGAGAACACGTTCGCACCGGCCGGCATGTCGTGCGGGCCGTACCGGCTTCATCTGGGCATCGAAGACGCCAGCATCGTGCTGGACGTGCGCAGCGAGACGGACGCGCCGGTCGCGCGCGTGTTGCTGACGCTCTCGCCGTTCCGGCGGATCATCAAGGACTACCTGCTGATCTGCGACAGCTACTACGAAGCGATCAAGGACGCGCCGCCGTCTCGCATCGAAACGCTCGATATGGGCCGCCGCGGCGTGCACAACGAGGCGGCCGACCTGCTGCTCGAGAAACTCAATGGGCGGGTCGCGGTGGACTTCGAAACGGCGCGGCGCCTGTTCACGCTGCTGTGCGTCCTGCAGGCGCGCAAATGAGCGCCCGTCTGCCCTCGAGCGTCTTGTTCGCCTGCGACCAGAACACCGTGCGCTCCCCCATTGCCGAGGCCATCTGCAAGGCGCGCTTCGGTACGAAGATCTATGTCGAGTCGGTCGGGGTGCGGGCGGGAGAGGGGGCGGACCCGTTCGCGATCGCCGTGATGGAAGAGGTCGGCATCGACCTGTCCCGGCACGTCCCCAAGACCTTTGAGGATCTGCACGATACGTCCTTCGACTGGATCGTCTCGCTGTCGCCTGCGGCCCAGCACACTGCCGTCGAACTGACCCGCACCATGGCCTGCGACCTGGTCTTTTGGCACACCTTCGAGGCCACCTCGGTTCGCGGCAGCCGGGAAACCATCCTGGATGCGTACCGCGAGGTGCGGGACTCGCTGACCCGCCGTATCGAAACCGCCTTTCGGGCCCTCGCCACGGCAACGGAGGCCACATCGCCGGGGCCCCGGTGAAAAGGCCCCTTGAAAAGGCGCCAGCCAGGGGCTTTGTATAGGCCCGCTTTAGAAGGATCACGAATGGCGAAGGAAGAACTGCTCGAGTTTCCGGGCACGGTCATGGAACTGCTGCCGAATGCGATGTTCCGCGTGAAGCTCGACAACGAGCACGAAGTGCTGGCCCACACCGCCGGCAAGATGCGTAAGCACCGCATCCGCGTGCTGGCAGGCGACAAGGTCCTGGTCGAGATGACGCCGTACGACCTCACCAAGGGTCGCATCACCTTCCGCTACAAGTAAGCCGACCTCCATGGCGCAACCGTTGCGCCTGGTACTTGCCTCGGCTTCGCCTCGCCGCCTGGACCTCCTGGCGCAGATCGGCCTCAAGCCAGACGCCATCGTCTACCCGGACGTCGACGAGACGCCCCGCAAGGGCGAACTGCCGCGCGACCTCGCCCTGCGCTTGGCGGAGGCCAAGGCGCGCGCCGGAGCGGCCGCGCACCCGGATGCCGTCGTACTGGGTGCCGACACGACCGTAGCCGTCGGCCGCCGCAACTTGCCCAAGGCCGAGGACGAGGCGACTGCCCGCAAATGCCTGGCCTTGATGTCGGGCCGCCGCCACCGGGTGCATACCGGCGTTGCCGTCGGAATGCCGGGCGGCGCGCTGCGCTCGCGCCTCGCTAGCACCGTCGTGTCGGTGAAACGCCTCACCGAGCAGGAAATCGCCGCGTATCTCGCGAGCGGCGAGTGGCGCGGCAAGGCGGGCGGCTACGCCATCCAGGGACGCTTCGCGATGCTCGTGTCGAGCATCAACGGTTCCTACTCGAACATCGTTGGGCTGCCGCTGTTCGAGACAGCGGCGCTCCTGCGCGGAGCGGGAATTACGAGTTGGCCGCTGCGCTAGGGCGCGGCCTCGGTTCGGTTCGCTTGAGCGCTACCGCATTGTGGAGCCCAGAACGGCTCCGACGGGAGAATCCTGGCTAGGCGAGACCGGCTGCGGCAGCAGCTTTTCCGGCCTCCGGCGCCACGAACGGGGGTGCCGCCAGCACCTTGGGCAATTCGACTTCGCGCCCCGCTTGTTCCAGCGAGGCGATGAACGTCGCGTACGGCTCGATGCGCGCGTACTGGCTCGGTACAAGGCCGACGATGCGGCGGTCGGGCAGGTCGACCTGGTACAGTTGTGCGTCGAAATCGAGGCCGGTACCGAGCCGCGCCGCAAGCGCCGGCACAACCGCTACGCCCAATCCCTCCTGCACGAGCGACATCGCCACTTCGTAGGTGCGCACCTGCGTTAGCACATGGTGGTGCGGCAGCTTCGCCTGGAACCACTCCTCCATGCGCTTCTGATGCGCGGTGCCGAAGTTGAATTGGATCACGGTGTTGAGCACCTTGCGCTCGGCGTCCGGCAAATCGGCCCAGGTGTCGGTGACTCCGTCGAGCCGAATCCCCTTTGGCACCGCAAGGACGTACGGATCGCTGAACACCGCGAAGCGGCGGAAGGACACGTTGCTCTTGGCAATCGAGTCTTCTGCGACCAGCGCAACCGTTAGGCGGCGGCCGTACAGCAGCTCGATGGCTTCGCCGGGCGAGACCTCGTGCACGTCGAGTTCGACGCCCGGAAACACCTTTGACATACGGCGCATGGCGCGCGGCAGGATAACGCGCGCAATCGAGTTCAGTGCACCGACCGAGATGACGCCGCGCGCCCCCTCGGTGAATTCTTGCAACCCCGCCATCGCCTCATCGACGCTCGCCAGGATCGACTCCGACTTGCGCAGCAGGAACTTACCGGCGTCGGTCAGCGTCAGCTGGTTGCGGTTGCGGTCGAACAACTGCGTCCCGATGGTCTCCTCGAGCTTGCCGATCTGCTGCGACAGGGAGGGCTGGGCAAGGCCGAGCAGCTTGGAGGCGCGCGTGAGCGACTCGGCATGGGCGACGGCCCAGAAAATGCGCAATTGATGGAGGGTGATCATGCTGCGCCCGTTAGGCCCAAGCTATCCGCGCCCCGTCCTGGGTCGGAGGCACCTCGGTGTGCCACGCGTACAAAGGGCAACGGCGTGGCCACCGGCGGCCACGCGCTATATTTTGCACCACCGGCGGGGTAGAGGCAAAACTATGGGTACCATTCAACCGATGCGGGCGAGGCGTCGCGCCAAGTGCCCCATCTGCGGCAAGGCGCCGGCGGCAGACCTGCAGCCCTTCTGCAGCCGCCGCTGCGCGCAGATCGACCTGGGCCGCTGGCTCAATGGCTCCTACGCCATCCCGGGCGAGCAGGTCCCAGATCCCAATTCGCCCGAAGGCGGCGGTGCCTCCAAGGACGAAGACGAGGTCTAGTGTGGGGACGGGGGCCGACACTGCGCGCCCGGTGCTCGGGCTCGCTGCGGGCGAGCCGGTGCCCCTGGTGCCGGGCCGGAGCTGCGCCGGCTGCACGCTGTGCTGCAAGCTGCTCCGCATCCCCGAGCTCGACAAGCCGCAGGGCAAATGGTGCTCGCACTGCGACCCCAAGCGGGGCTGCAAGACCTATGAGACGCGGCCGCAGTCGTGTCGCGAGTTCTTCTGCGGCTACCTGACGTCGCACAACCTCTCGGACATTTGGGCGCCGATCAAGTCGCGCATCCTGCTGATGGGAGTGGAGGGTGGCCTGTCTGCGGTGGTCGACCGCGATCGGCCCGACGCGTGGCGCGTGTCGCCGTATTACGAGCAGATCAAGGCCTGGTCGCGCCAGGGCATGGACGAAGGATGGTTCGTCATCGTGCGAATCGATCGGCGCACCATTGCCGTACTACCGGACCGTGACGTCGATCTTGGCGAAATGGAGCAGGGCGAGGGAATCGAGGTCGGCTGGTATCCAACCGACGGCGGCATGGCCTACGAAGCCCGCAAGGTCGCCAGGGAATGACGGCGGACTCGGCACTTGCGCCGCAGCCGAAGGTCGTCGAGGGGCGCGCCTGCGGCACGTGCACCCTGTGCTGCAAGCTGATGACCGTGCCGGAGGTGGAGAAGCCGGCGGGCGAATGGTGCCGGCATTGCGACAAGGGCAAGGGGTGCCGCATCTATGCGGATAGGCCGCAGCGGTGCCGCGACTTCTTTTGCGGCTACCTGCAGTCCGAGGCGCTGTCGGACGAGTGGCACCCGGTGCGCTCGCGTTTCCTGATCGCCCGCGAAGAACAGGGGCTGACAGTTTACGTAGATCGGTCCGCACCGGATGCCTGGAGGCAGGCGCCGTACTATGCCCTCCTGAAACATTGGGCGCGCGACCCGAGCGCGCGACTGGTGTTGGTGCGCATCGGCAAGCGAACCGTTGTCGTGCTGCCCGGCACGGATGTGGATTTGGGTGGCACCGAGCCCGGCGACCGCATCGAATGGTTTGCCCGGCGCGGGCCCGGCGGCTTGGAGTATTCTGCCCGCGTGGCACAGCGAGCACCCCAACCATGACCGGCGCGTTGCAGTCCGACGGTGGCTCCCCGTGGCCTGGCAAGTCGTGCGGCAGCTGCACCATGTGCTGCAAGGTGCTGCTGATCGCCGCGCTGGACAAGCCGCCCGGTACATGGTGCCCGCACGCGACGCCCGGCAAGGGCTGCGGCATCTACAACGAGCGGCCGCACGAGTGCCGCAAGTTCCATTGCGGATACCTCTCCTCCGAACTGTCGGAGGAGTGGCATCCGGTGAAGTCGAAGATCGTCCTGATGGCCGACCCAAGCGGTGGCGTCACGGCGGTAGTGGATGCGAGCCGACCCGACGCGTGGAAGGACAAGCCCTTCTATCCGCAACTGAAGGCGTGGGCGCGTCAATTGCTGCCGCAGCGCAAGTACGTGGTGGTGCGCATCGGCAAGCGCGCCATCTGCGTGCTGCCCGACCAGGACTATGACCTGGGGCCGATGGAGCAGCACGAGCCGCTGGTCATCGAGACGGCGCCGGGGCCAAACGGCCCGGTTTATCGCGCGCGCAAGCCGGACGAAGGCTACGCCGCCCGTGCCAGTGCGCCGGCCAAGACGTGACGGTCGAAGGAAACGCGGCGCGATCGTGCGGCACGTGCACGTTGTGCTGCAAGCTCTTGCGCATCGCAGAATTGGACAAGCCCCAAGGTGTGTGGTGCGCCCATGCGCGTCCCGGCCAAGGGTGCGCGATTTACGCAGAGCGGCCAAAGGAGTGCCGCACCTTCCATTGCGGCTACCTCGTGGCGCCGGAGCTGTCCGAGGAGTGGCACCCGGTGAAGTCGAAGATCGTGCTGGTTGCCGAGCCGGGCGGCGGAGTGACCGCGGTCGTCGATCCGGGCCGCGCCGATGCGTGGAAGCAGGAGCCGTACTATTCGCGCTTGAAAGCATGGGCGGCCGACGTCGTGCAGCGCAAGCAAGGCGTGCTCGTCCGCATCGGCAAGCGCACCATTGCCGTGTTGCCCGACCGCGACATCGATCTTGGCATCATGGATAGCGGGGAGAAGGTTCTGGTCGAGCAGATAAGCGGCCCGCGCGGAGTAAGCTACTCGGCGCGTCGAGCCAGCGTGCCGCGCACCGACGTCGCCGGAATTGAACGATGAACGAGTCGAGTGAGCCGACCAAAGAACCGCTGCCGACCGACACCATCCTTGTGGATGGACGGCAGTGCGGAACATGCACGTTGTGCTGCAAGCTCCTTGGCATCAAGGAGATCGACAAACCAGATTGGACCTGGTGCAAGCACTGCAAGCCAGGACGCGGTTGCGGCATCTACGAGACGCGCCCCGGCCCGTGCCAGAAGTTCTACTGCGGCTATCGTCAGTCGATCGACATCGGGGACCATTGGTTCCCGGCGCGCTCGCGCATGGTTCTGCGCGCGCAAGGCATCGGCATCATCTGCTACGTCGATCCCGGCTACCCGAACGTCTGGCGGCAGCAGCCGTACCACGGCGACTTGCGCACCTGGGCGCGGCGCGCGGTCAGCAACGAGCACCACGTCATCGTGAACGTCGGCGGGCGCACCTTTGCCATCCTGCCGGACAAGGACGTGGACCTCGGCATCATGCAGGTGGGCGAGAAGATCGTCGTCGCCGAGGGCCGGACTCCCACGGGGTCCACGTGGGAGGCCTACCG
>CAIVPW010000019.1 GCA_903907895.1 uncultured Alphaproteobacteria bacterium | reverse complement strand
GAGGCGCAGTAGGCACGGGCGCCCCGAAGCTCTACAGCGAGCTTGCGGCGTGGTGGCCGCTGTTCAGCGCTGCGCCTGACTACGCCGAGGAAGCATCGGCGTTCCACACCCTGCTGCAATCGCGGCCGTCGCCTCCGCGCACGGTGTTGGAGCTGGGCTCCGGCGGCGGCAACAATGCCACCCACCTACGCGCCTGGTACGACCTCACCCTCAGCGATCTGTCCGAGGCCATGCTGGCGGTCAGCCGCGAGCAGAATCCGGGCATCGAACACATCCACGGCGACATGCGCACGCTGCGCATCGGCCGCGATTTCGACGCCGTATTCGTGCACGACGCGCTCATGTACCTCACCGAGGCGCGCGACCTGACGGCCGCCATGGCCACCGCCTTCGCTCATTGCAGGCCCGGTGGCGTCGCGCTGTTCGTGCCCGATTGCACCAAGGAGACGTTCGCTCCGGCCACCGAACACGGCGGCGAGGACGCCTCCGACGGCCGCGCCGTGCGCTACCTCGAGTGGACGTTCGACCCGGACCCCAACGACACCAGCTTCGTCGCGCACTACACCATCGTGCTGCGCGAGTGCGACCGCTCCACGCGCGTCATCGATGATCGCCACGAATGCGGGTTGTTTGCCGAGGCCGACTGGGTGCGCTGGCTGCGGCAGGTGGGCTTCTCGCGCGTGCAGGTGTTCTCCGACCCCTCCGCGCCGCCACGGCAGTTGTTCCTGGCCACGCGGCCCTAGGCGCGGCGCGCCAGAACCTTGATGCCGGGCTTCCACGCCCACGCTGTCTTCACGCCGGTGAAGCCGTGGCGCTCCAGTAGCAGCCGCAGCGTGCGCGGGCTGAAATAGAGGCAGTGCTCCGGCGGCTTGTAGCCATCCCACTCGGCGAGCGCGCGGGGCCGGCGCCAGTGGGTGATGTCGGGCGTCGTGAGATAGAGGTATCCGCCGCGCGCCACCGCCGCCGCCAGTGCCGCTGCGAAACGGTTGGCATCCGGCGCATGCTCGATCACCTCCGAGCAGTACACCAGATCGAACGGCCGCTGCGCTCCGCCCGTGACGTACTCCTCCAGCGTTGCCACCGCAAACGCATTGGCCGGGAAATGCTGGCGCGCCCAATCGACCGACGCGGGATCTGGCTCCACGCCGTGCGCTTCGAAGCCTGCGCGCCGTGCCGCCTCCACCATGAAGCCGCCGTTGCAGCCTGCATCCAGGAACCGGCCGCGCGCCACCAAACGCTGCAGCTGGCGCATCTTCTGCTGGGCGCGCTGCAGCTTGCGCTCCGCCTTGGGGAAATAGCGTGCGCCGATGCCGGCTTGCTCGTACAGCGACGCCTGCGTCGCCGCATCCGGAATCGGGTGCAGGAAGATGAACCCACACTCCTCGCAGCGAAACAGCTCGGCGTTGGCGTCGCGGTGATACAGCGCGATGCGCGCCCCGGCGCACACCTGGCAGTGCGGCAGCGTGCTCATGCTTCCGACACCCGGCGCCAATGGGCGGGATACTTGTGCACGAATTCGCGAGCCACGATGTCCAGCGCGACGCGGTGGCCATGGAACGGCATCAGGTCGGCGGCATCGCGCAGGCCGCTCCACTGGAACGCGCTGTTCTCGCCGTTCAGCACCACCTGCGCCTTCGGCGCCGCCACGCCCACGAACACGGGCACCACTTCCACGGTCTCCAACGACGGCGAATAGAATTGGTCGCAGAATCCGGCCGAGTAGAGCGCGGCGAGCGACAGTCCGGCTTCCTCGTGCACTTCGCGCAGCGCAGCTTGCCAAGCGGTCTCGTCGCGCTCGACGCGTCCGGTGATGAGCGTCCACTCACCCTTGTAAGAACCGTCGCCGCGCTGCACGAGCAGCACCTCAGCGTCGCGCTCGCCGATCGCGGTCAGCACGGCCACCGCGACGGAGCGACAGCGCACCGGTACGTCGCCCCAGACTTCTTCCGCATCATCCATTTGGCCGACCTTGCGGGCTGCATCGGCGGGGGTCAAGTTAAAGGCATGGCCAATTTGCAGGTTGTCGTCGGCGACATCACCAAGCTGGCGGTGGACGCCATCGTCAATGCCGCGAACTCGACTCTGCTCGGCGGCGGCGGGGTCGATGGCGCCATCCATCGCGCCGCTGGCCCAGACCTATGGGCCGAATGCCGCGGCCTCGGCGGCTGCGCCACCGGCGATGCCAGGATCACCGCGGCATACCGGCTGCCGGCGCGCCACGTTATCCACACCGTCGGTCCGGTGTGGCTCGGCGGCAGCAGGGGCGAGGCGGCGCTGCTGGCGAGCTGCTACACGCGCTCCCTGGAGCTCGGGGCCGCGCACAACCTGCGCACCATTGCATTTCCTGCCATCAGCACGGGCGCCTACGGCTTTCCTGTGGACAAGGCCGCGCCGGTCGCGGTGGCCGCCGTGCGCGAGGCCCTGGCCGCACATCCGGCGATCGAGGAAGTGCTGTTCGTCTGCTTCAGTCAGCCGGCAGCCGACGCCTTTCGCGCCGCACTGGAGCAACCCTAGCCGCCGCGCTACGGTGCCGCGCATGGGCGCAGGCACGGGGACAGGCACGGGTGCGGTGGCTGAGCTGAAGGGCGATGCGCCGCGCGTCGACGCATCGCCGTTGCTCGCGCAATACCTGGGCATCAAGGCGCAACATCCGGACCACCTGCTCTTCTACCGGATGGGCGACTTCTACGAGCTATTCTTCGACGACGCGGTCGCCGCGTCGGCGGCGCTCGACATCGTGCTGACCAAGCGCGGCAAGCATCAGGACAACGACATTCCGATGTGCGGGGTGCCCGTCCACGCGTACGAGTCGTATTTGCAGCGGCTGATCCGCAAGGGCTTCAAGGTCGCCATCTGCGAGCAGACCGAGGACCCCGAGGAAGCCAAGAAGCGCGGCTCAAAGTCCGTGGTGAACCGCGCGGTCGTGCGCGTCATCACGCCCGGCACGCTTACCGAAGACACGCTGTTGGACGCGCGCACACACAACTACCTGTGCGCCGTCGCGTTCGCCGGCGGTGACCTCGCACTCGCCTGGCTTGAACTCTCGACGGGCGAGTTTGCCGTCACCTCCGTGGTGCCGGTGGCCCTCGGTGCCGAGTTGTCGCGCCTGGCGCCCGGCGAAGTGCTGGTGGCGGATTCCCTGCTGCAACGACCCGAACTGTTCGAAACCCTGAACGACTGGAAGCCGTCGCTCACCGTGCTGCCCGCTGCGCCGTTCGATTCAACCGTCGGCGAACGCACGTTGAAGCGCGTGTTCAATGTCGCGACGCTTGACGCATACGGCAACTTCGACCGCTGCGAACTTGCCGCCGCCGGTGCGCTGGTGGACTACGTCGAGCGCACCCAGCGCGGGCAGTTGCCGCGCCTGCTGCCGCCTGCACGCATCCAGCCCGGCTCGGCCATGGCGATCGACGCTGCGACGCGGCGCAATCTGGAATTGGTGCGCACGCTCGGTGGCGACCGCGCCGGCAGCCTGCTCGCCACCATCGACCGCACGCTCACCGGCCCCGGCGCGCGCCTGCTGGCGGCCCGCCTGTCGTCGCCGCTGACCGACAGCGCCGCGGTCCGCGCCCGGCATGCGGAGGTGGAGTGGTTCGTCGCCGAGTCGGGCATGCGGGAGAAAGTCCGCATCCAACTCGCGCGCTGCCCCGATCTCGAGCGTGCGGTCACGCGCTGCACCGTGGGCCGCGGCGGCCCGCGCGATCTCGCCGCCATCGCGCAGGCGTTGCAGCGTGGCGGCGTGCTGCGCGATGCGCTCGGCGCTGCGCCGGATGGCATCCGCGCGATTGCGCGCGAACTTGGGTACTTCGAGCCGCTGGTCGCGAAACTCGCTCGCGCATTGGTGCCGGAGCTGCCGTTCTACGCTCGCGACGGCGGCTTCATCGCCAAGGGATTCCATGCGCGCCTGGACGAATTGCGCGAGTTGCGCGACGAAAGCCGCCGCCTGATTCTCGAGCTGCAGGCTCGCTATGTTGAGAAGACCGGCATCCAGCGCCTGAAGATCGCCCACAACAACGTGCTCGGCTACTTCGTCGAGGTCTCGGCGAACCACGCCGAGCAGCTGCGCGCGCACGATTCCGGCTTCCACCATCGCCAGACCATGGCGAACGCCGCCCGCTTCTCGACGCCCGAGCTTGCCGAGCTGGAGCGCAAGATCGGCGACGCCGCCGACCAGGCGCTGAAGCTCGAACTCAAGATGTTCGAGGACTTCATCCAGGAGGTGCGCCTGCTCGCCGACGACATCGGTCGTGCCGCCCGCGCGCTGGCTGCCCTAGATGTCGCGACTGCGCTGGCCGAGCTTGCGGTGGAGCGCAACTGGACTCGTCCCACCATCGACGACTCGCGCGCCTTCCAGATCGTGAAGGGACGCCACCCGGTGGTCGAAGCATCGCTCGTCAAGGCACGTGCGCCGTTCGTGCCCAACGATTGCGACCTGGGTCAGCAACGCCTGTGGCTGATGACCGGCCCCAACATGGCGGGTAAAAGCACCTTCCTGCGCCAAAATGCGCTCATCGCCGTGCTGGCACAGATGGGTTCGTACGTGCCGGCCGAGTCGGCGCACGTCGGCATTGTCGACCGGCTGTTCAGCCGCGTCGGCGCCGCCGACGACCTCGCCCGCGGCCGCTCCACCTTCATGGTCGAGATGGTGGAGACCGCGGCGATCTTGAATCAGTCCGGCGACCGCGCGCTGGTGATCCTGGATGAGATCGGCCGCGGCACCGCGACGTACGACGGCCTGTCGATCGCGTGGGCGGTCATCGAGCACCTGCACGAGGTCAACCGCTGCCGCTCCCTGTTCGCCACGCACTACCACGAGCTGGTGGCGCTGGCCGGCCGCCTGCCGGCGCTCGCCAACTACACGGTGCGGGTGAAGGAGTGGCAGGGCGAGGTCGTCTTCCTGCACGAGGTGGTGCGCGGGGCCGCCGAAGCGAGCTACGGCATCCAGGTGGCGAAGCTCGCCGGCCTGCCGCCCGCCGTTATCGCGCGGGCGAGCGACGTGCTCACCCAACTGGAGAAGGACGAGCCCTCTAGCGCCGCCACCCGTCTGGCGTCCGACCTGCCGCTGTTCTCCTCCCAACCCCGCCCGGCCGCCGCCAAGCCCCAGGTTTCAGCCGTCGAGACCGAGCTGGCGAAGATCAAGCCCGACGAACTGACCCCCAAGACGGCCCTTGAGCTTCTGTACCGGCTTAAGGAATTGTCGCAGGGCTGAGACAGACTTGCGGCCCGCGGCCGATGTATAAGAGAGACGTTCCTTAGAGGGATTCTCAACGAGGATTCCGCCCCTTGGCCGTACTGAAGACTTCTCCGGACGGGAAAACGATCGCGCCGCCAACGCTCGCCGAGCAGTTGGGCGAAGCCGCGCTTGGCGGCGATGCGAGCGCGCCGGCCCAGGCGACAGCAGTCCGCACGATTCTGAAGCGTCACCTTGCCGACGGCCGCGCCGCGATCCGCCAGCGCTTCCAGGCGGGCGAAAGCGGCATGCAGGCTGCGCGCGCCATGGCGGCGCTCACCGACGAGGTCGTGCGTGCGTTGTTTGCGTTCGCGACCGACGTCGTCTACCCGGCATCCAACCCGACCAAAGCCGAGCGCATCGCCCTGGTCGCCACCGGCGGCTACGGCCGCAGCGAGATGGCGCCGTTCTCGGATGTCGATCTGTTGTTCCTGCTCCCCTACAAGCAGACGCCGTGGGGCGAGCAGGTCGTGGAGTACATGCTCTACGTGCTGTGGGATCTCGGCCTCAAGGTGGGCCACGCCTCCCGCTCGGTGGACGAATGCATCCGCCTGTCCAAGGCGGACATCACCATCCGTACGTCGATCCTCGACGCGCGTCACCTGTGCGGTGACACCGCCCTGTTCCAGGAGATGCGCCAGCGCTTCCAAAGCGACATTCTGGCAGGCACAGGCCCCGCATTCGTCGAAGCGAAGCTCGCCGAGCGCGACGAGCGTCACAAGAAGCTCGGCGACTCGCGCTACCTGGTGGAACCGAACGTCAAGGACGGCAAGGGCGGCCTGCGCGATCTGCACACGCTGTTCTGGATCGCCAAGTATCTCTACCAGGTCGAAGATCGCGCCGAACTCGTGCGGCTCGGCGTCTTCACCGAGCGCGAGTTGCGCCGCTTCATCAAGGCCGAGAACTTCCTGTGGGCCGTGCGCTTCGCGCTCCACAACATCGCCAACCGTGCCGAGGAGCGCATCACGTTCGACGTGCAGGGCGATCTCGCGATGCGACTTGGCTACAAACAGCGCACCGGTGCCCGCGCCGTCGAACGCTTCATGAAGCACTACTATCTCTATGCGAAGGAGGTGGGTGACCTCACGCGCATCTTCTGTGCGGTTCTGGAGGAGCGCCACAAGCGCCGCCCGCGCTTCCGTCTGCCGCGCGTCGGCCAGACCAAGCCGGAAACGGTGGATGGCTTCCTGCTGCAGGGTGGCCGCGTGGACATCGCTGATGCCGGCATGTTCTCGCGCGACCCGTCGAACCTGTTGCGCCTGTTTCACCTGGCGCAGGAACGTGGGCTCGACATCCACCCGCACGCCCTGCACCTGGTGACGCAGAACCTCAAGCTGGTGGACGCCGCTTTGCGCGCCGACAAGCGCGCGGCGCAGCTGTTCCTCGAGATGCTGACCTCGCGCAAGGATCCCGAGACGACCTTGCGCCGCCTGAACGAGGCCGGCGTATTCGGCCGCTTCATGCCGGATTTCGGCCGCGTCGTCGCGCAAATGCAGCACGACATGTACCATGTGTACACAGTCGACGAGCACACTATCCGTGCCATCGGCATGCTGGCGAAGCTCGAAAGCGACAAGCTGCGGGAAGAGAATCCGCTCGCCAGCGACATCATCCACAAGGTGCTGTCGCGTCGCGTGCTCTACATCGCCCTCCTGCTGCACGACATCGCCAAGGGCCGTGGCGGCGACCACTCGGAACTCGGCGCCGAAGTCGCGCGCCGCGTCGGTCCGATGCTGGGATTGGAGTCGCAGGAGACGGAGACCGTCGAATGGCTGGTGCTGCACCACCTCGCCATGAGCAAGACCGCGTTCCGCCGCGACGTCCACGATCCGAAGACGATCTCAGACTTCGCCGCGCTGGTGCAGAGCCCGGAGCGCCTGCGCCTTCTGCTCGTGCTCACGGTCGCCGACATCCGCGCCGTCGGTCCGGGCCGCTGGAACGGCTGGTCGGGCACTCTGCTGCGCGAGTTGTACTTCGCCACCGAAGAGGCGCTGGCCGGCGGCGAGTCCATCGCCGGCAGTTCCAAGAAGCGCATCGCAGAGGCCAAGGAAACCTTTGCGCAGGCGTTGGCCGACTGGCCGGTGAGTGAGCGCGAGGAGCATGTGGCGCGCTTCTACGACGGCTACTGGACCGGGTTCGACCTGCCCACCCAAGTGCGCCACGCACAGTTCCTGCGCAACGCTTCCCGCGATCCGGGCACGCTGGTGGTGAACATCGAGCCGCTCGCCGATCAGGGCGTGTCGGAGGTGACAGTCTACACCCAGGACTTTGCGGGTCTGTTCGCCGGTGTCGCCGGCGCCATGGCGCTGTCCGGCGCCAACATCGTGAACGCGCGCGTCGTCACCACCAACGACGGCATGGCGTTGGAGAGCTTCTGGGTGCAGGGCCCCGAGGGCGGTCCCATGGTGCGGCATGAAGAAGTGACGCAATTGCACAAGACGATCACCGAGGTGCTGCAGGGCAAGGTATCGCCCGCCCGCATCCTGCGCCGTCCGCAAGATTTTGGCCGCCTGCGCGTGTTCGAGGTGCAGCCGCGCGTGCTGGTCGACAACCAGGCCTCTGACCGCTTCACCGTCATCGAGGTGAATGCGCGCGACCGCAAGGGCTTGCTATTCACCGTTACGCACGCGCTCCTGGATTTCGGCGTCACCATCAACAGCGCCCGCATCTCGACCTACGGCGAGCGCGCGGTGGACGTCTTCTATGTGCGCGACCTCATCGGCCATAAGATCACCGCCGATGCGCGCATCCAGCGCCTGAAGGAAAAGCTGATCACCGCCCTGACCGAGGGCGCAGCGCAAGTCACCGCACCGGCGGCGGAGTAGACTCGTTGTCTCTCGTCATGACCGGGCCAGGCCCGGTCATCCACGCGGCTCCGCGAACGCGTCGATGAACCTCCTCCGCGCCAGCGCCACCATCGGCGCCTTCACCATGGGCAGCCGCGTCACGGGATTCGTGCGCGACATGTTGATGGCGAATTTCCTGGGCGCCGGCATGGCCGCGGATGCGTTCTTCGTCGCCTTCAAGCTGCCAAACCTGTTTCGCCGGCTGTTCGCCGAAGGCGCCTTCAGCGCGGGGTTCGTGCCGATCTTCTCGAACCTCCTGACAAGGGAAGGCCGCGTCGCGGCCCAGGAGTTCACCGAGCAGGCCTTGTCCGTGCTCGCCGTCACGCTCCTCGTATTGCTGGCGGTGTTCGAGCTCGCCATGCCGTGGTTCATGTACGTGCTGGCGCCGGGCTTTGCGAACGATCCGGTGAAGTTCGACCTGACGGTGGAACTCACCCGCATCACCTTCCCGTACCTGCTGTGCATCAGCCTTGTGTCGCTGATGGGCGGCGTGCTCAACAGCCTCGGGAAGTTCACCGCGCAGGCTGCTGCGCCCGTTCTCCTCAATCTCGCCCTCGTCGGCGTGCTGATTATTTTCCGCGAGCACGTCGCAGGCAATCCGCATCTGCTGGCGTGGGGCGTGTTCGCGGCAGGCTTCCTGCAGCTGTCGGGCATGACCATCGCCTGCTGGCGTGCCGGGTTCCGCCTGCGCCTGCGCTGGCCGCGCCTGACCCCCCGCGTGCGCGAGCTTGGCCGCCTAATGGGGCCGGCGGTCATCGGCTCCGGTGCCGCACAGATCAGCATCGCGGTGGACATCATCATCGCCTCGCTGCTGCCGACCGGCGCCGTGTCGTACCTCTTCTACGCCGACCGCCTGGTGCAGCTGCCGCTCGGCGTCGTCGGGGTCGCCGTCGGCACCGCGCTGCTGCCTCTGCTGTCGCGCCAGGTCGGCGCAGGCGACGACAAGGGCGCGATGCACAGCCTGAACCGCGGCATGGAGTTGGTGCTTTTGCTATCGGTGCCAGCCGCCGTTGCGCTCGCTCTCTGCGCGCAACCCATCATCCAGGTGCTGTTCGAGCGCGGCGAGTTCACGGCGCAAGCAACGCGGGCCACCGCCGCGGCACTCGTCGCGTTCTCGGCCGGTTTGCCGGCGTTCGTGCTGGTGAAGGTGCTGGCGCCACCCTTTTTCGCGCGCAAGGACACCCGCACGCCGGTGATCATTTCCGTCGCCGCGCTGACGTTGAACATCGTGCTGAACCTGATCCTGATGGTGCCGCTCCAGCACGTCGGCCTCGCCCTCGCGACCGCGCTGTCCGCCTGGGTCAACGCCGGCGCACTCGCACTTGTGCTGCACCGGCGCGGCCAGCTCGCCCTCGACTTGAAGCTCAGGCGCTCGATGCTCCGCGGTGCGGTAGCCGTTCTGGCGATGGCGGCTGCACTGGCCGTGGCGGTCCGCGGGTTCGCTCCCCTCTTCGAGGGCTCGATCATGGCGCAGGGCCTCGCCCTGGCCTGTCTCGTCGCGGCGGGCGGCGCCGTCTATGGCCTGGGCCTGCAGCTTTTGGGCGTCGCCACCATCGGGGGCTTGAAGCAGCTCGCCCGGGGCCGTTGACCCGCCCGGCATGGCGGGCCATAAGCCTGCGCCATGGCCGACCCAACCCCGCTCGCACAAGTTCCGGACCGCATCTTCTCGGGCGTGCAGCCCACCGGAAAGCTGCACTTGGGCAACTACCTGGGCGCCATCCGCAATTGGGTGCGCATGCAGGGCGAGGCCGAGTGCATCTATTGCGTCGTCGATCTGCACGCGATCACCGAGCAGCAGGACCCGGCCGCGCTGCGCAGCAACACGCGCGAAGTGGCGGCGAGCCTGCTTGCCGCCGGCATCGATCCCAAGACCTCGATCCTGTTCGCGCAAAGCACCGTTGCCGCGCACGCCGAGCTCGCCTGGATCTTCAACTGCGTCGCGCGCATCGGCTGGCTCAACCGGATGACCCAGTTCAAGGAAAAGGCCGGCAAGAACCGCGAGAATGCGACGGTCGGCTTGTACGTCTATCCGAACCTGATGGCGGCGGACATCCTGGTGTACCGCGCCCGCCGCGTGCCCGTGGGCGATGACCAGCGCCAGCATCTGGAGCTGTCGCGCGACATCGCGCAGTCGTTCAATTCGCAGTTCGGGGTCGAGTTCTTTCCCCTGCCCGACGCCGTGATCATGGGCGCGGCGACGCGCGTCATGAATCTCCGCGACGGCTCCTCGAAGATGAGCAAGTCCGATCCGTCGGACTACACGCGCATCAACCTGGTCGATCCGCCCGACCTGATCGCACAGAAGATAAAGAAGGCGCGCACCGACGCCGAACCGTTGCCGGGCGCAGTCGAAGGCCTGGAGACGCGAGCTGAGGCGAAGAATCTCGTCGGCATCTTCGCGGCGCTGGCCGACAAGACTCCCGCCGAAGTACTGGCGGACTTCGAGGGCGCGCAGTTCTCGAAATTCAAAGACGCGCTGGCCGAACTCGCCAT
>CAIVPW010000018.1 GCA_903907895.1 uncultured Alphaproteobacteria bacterium | reverse complement strand
GACTCCGGGTTCGTTAGTCGACCGACTGAACGAAGGCTTCCGGGTTGCATTGGCGGACAAGGATACCGTCGCTACCTTGCTGAATGCCGGAATAGAACCCGAGTTCAGTTCGCCAGAACAGTTGCGCACCTTCGCCGCCGCGGAGACGAGGAAGTGGGCCGAAATCGTCAAGGCGTCCGGCATCCAGCCTGAATAGGTACGCGCCGTTTGCAGTGATAGCGATGTCAGTCCAGCGTGATGTTCGCGCTCTTGATGACCTTGGCGAACTTCGCGCGGTCGGCGCGCAGCAGCGTGTTGAGTTCCTCGGCTGAGCCCGGCGACGCGTCGATACCCTGGGGCGCGAACATGTCGCGCAGTTCGGGCAGCGCGGCGATGCGGCGGATCTCACCCGACAGGCGCTCAATGGCCGCCTGCGGCGTGCCACGGCGCGCGACCACGCTGTAGTAGGTGCCTGCGCTGAACCCGGGGTAGCCGAGTTCTGCGATGGTGGGCAGGTCGGGCATGGCGATGATGCGCTTTGCGCCTGAAACGGCGAGTGCGCGGAGCTTGCCCGAGCGTACGAACGGCATCGAAGTGATCGGCGTGTCGAACATCACCTGGACCTGGCCGTTGATGAGTTCGGGCAGGGCGCTGGCGCTGCCTTTGTAGGGGACGTGGTTCAGCTTGAGGCCGACCACCGAGAGGAAGCTTTCCGCCGCGACGTGGGTGCTGTTGCCGATGCCGGCCGAGGCGTAGTTGATCTTTCCCGGGTTCGCGCGGGCGAGCGCCACGAATTCCTGCAGCGTTGTGGCCTTCACGTCCGGGTTGACCACGACGATGAAACCCGAGGTCGCCACCTGGGCCACGCCGGTGAAATCCTTCTCGGCGTCGTACGGCAGCTTGGTGTAGAGGTTCGGGTTGAGCACCAGGCCGTTGAACGCCTCGAACAGCAGCGTGTAGCCGTCGGCGGGCGCGCTGAGCGTGGCCTCGTAGGCGACGATGGTGTTGGCGCCGGGGCGGTTGTCCACCACGACCGACTGGCCCAGCGACTCTGCAAGGCGCTGCGCCAGCGCCCGTCCGAGGAGGTCGGTGGAGCCGCCCGGTGGGAACGGCACGATCAGGCGCATCGCCTTGTTCGGAAAGCCCTGGGCGCTGGCCGTCAAGCTCGTGAAGCCGAGAGCGAGGGCGGCAAGGATCTGGAGAAAGTTTCGGATCATTTGTGTAGTCCTGTGGGTAGGTTGCGGGTTTTCAGGCAAAGGCAGGGGGGATCTCAAATGCGTGGTACTCGCGTTCGAGCAAACGGGCAAAGCGGATGCAGGTGCGGTCGCCGCCGGGCGGGCCGATGATCTGCAGCCCGATCGGGAGGCCCGCTGGTGAGCGCCCGAGAGGCGCGACCGTGGACGGCAGACCGAAGAGGCCGGAGTACCCGGCCCAGAAAAGGTGCTCGTTCACCGAGCGGCGCTTTCCGTCTACAAGCACCTCGCGCTGCCAGCGTTCGCCAGCGTGGTCGTGCGGGAACGCGGTAGTCGGCGCGGCGGGGCAGAGCAGCAGGTCGTAATCCTTGAAGAACTCGAGCCAGGCGCCGTGGAGCACGTGGCGGCGATTGTTGGCGACCACCCAGTCCCGGTGGCGCAGGGTGTTGCCACGCAACTGCTCGGCGTAATAGCTGTGGTCGGCGACCCGCAATCGGTCGGCGGCGGCAAGCGTCGCGGCAAAGGCCTTGCTGTCCTGGCTCTGCAGCGCCGAAGTGGACGCACGGAGCAGGTGGATATAGAGCGTGTTGACCTCTTCCGGCTGCAGCTTCGGCCTCGCCGTGCGGCTGACTTTCGCCTTTTCGCGGAGCAGAAAACGCGCCAACGCATCGATACTGGTTCGGATCGCGCCATCCACGGGAGCAACGGGCAGGGTGCCGACGACTGCTACGCGAAACTCGGCGAGGCGCGTGCGCCGCTCCGGTGGCAGGTGCAATTGCCAGCCCCCGGCCGTGGCGGCCTCGGGGCCGGCCAGCACACCGAGCGCGAGGTCCAGGTCGGCGGCGCTGCGGGCCAGCGGCCCGGCGACGTTGAGGTCGAGCGGCGCATCGCTGCCCGGCAGTGCATGGCCTGCGGTGGGCACGATGCCGTAGCTCGGCCGGTGCCCGTAGACGCCGCAGGCGTGCGCCGGATTGCGGATCGACCCGCCGATGTCGCTGCCCAGTTCCAGCGAGGTCAGGCCGGCCGCAAGCGCAGCGGCCGCCCCGCCAGAGGAGCCTCCGGGGGAGTGGTCACGCGACCAGGGGTTGCACGTCATCCCGTAGACGGGGTTGTAAGTCTGCCAGTCGGCGAGCATGACCGGGGTGTTGGTCTTGCCGAAAATCACGGCCCCCGCGTCGGCGAGACGCCGGACTGCGGTGGCGTCGTCCCCGGCGATGTTTCGTTTCAGTGCAGGCAGGCCCCAGGTCGTGGCAAAGCCGCGCAGGTCGAAGGACTCCTTCACCGTCATGGGCAGGCCGTGCAGGGGGCCGAGGGGCTTCCCGCGGCGGCGCGCGACATCGGCCGCGCGTGCCTGGCGGCGCGCCGCTTCGACGTCCATTGCGATGATCGCGTTCAGCGTGGGATTGTGGCGGGCGATTCGCGCCAGGTAATGGTCGAGCAGCTCGAGGCTGCCGAGGCTGCCGCTGCGCAGGGCGCGCACCAACGAGCTGGCGGAGCGGAAGGCAGGTTCAGTCATCGGTACGCCTTATAGGTATCAGTACCGATACAGGAACTGCCTTTCCGGCGGCTCCCAGAGCGGACTTTTAGATTCGAATGTTCAGGATTCATGATTTCTCGGCGCGGCGGCGAACGCTGCCTCCGCAGCCTGGTGCACATGCCGCGTGGCGAGCAGCGCGGCCAGTTCCTCGTCGCCGTCGATGACCGCAGCGAGGATGCGCGAGTGTTCCTCCCAGTCCTCGCGCGAGCGCCGGTTGGTGTTGGCGGCGAACACGAGGCTGGTGCGCTCGCGCAGCGTGCGCATGATGTCCCACAGGATGCTGTTGCGGCCCGCCTGCGCGAGCTTGTCATGGAAGGCGCCGTTCAATCGCACGAGGTCGTCGACGTTGCCCGACTGCGCCGCGGCATTGCCCTCCGTAAGGACCTGGTGCAGCTCGGTGACGATGGCGGGCTCGTGGTGGCGCGCGGCGAGGCGGGCGTTCAGGCCTTCGAGCGTGGCGCGCACCTCGACCAAGTCGTGGGCGATGGCGGGCGAAAGTTGCGCCACCGACGCACCGCGCCGCGGCGGCAGGTCGACAAGCCCCTCCGCCGCGAGCGTTCGCAACGCCTCGCGGATGGGTACGCGCGAGACGCCG
>CAIVPW010000017.1 GCA_903907895.1 uncultured Alphaproteobacteria bacterium | reverse complement strand
GGAAAGTTCCGCCGCTCGGCCGATGTTCATGCGGGCCCCTCTTCCCTCACGGACAATCTCTAAAACTAGGCTTACCAGCCGCTGGAAGGTCAAGACTTCGTGATCCCACACGGAAAGAACTGGAGATCACCGGTTTCGCTACGCTTGACGCGCATGCTGCCAAAGCCGTTACCTGCGCCACGGAACGCGCCGCGCAAAGTTCGTGCGGAAAGGCAGAAATGTTCGCTAAGGTATTGTCGTGCTTGTAATCATCGATAATTACGACAGCTTCACGTACAACCTTGTTCACTTCCTCGGGGAGCTTGGCGCGCAAAGCCAGGTGCTGCGGAACGATCAGGTCACGTCCGAGGACGTGCTGGGCCTGAAGCCAAACGCGATCGTGCTTTCGCCGGGCCCCTGCGACCCCGACCGCGCCGGCATCTGCATCGACCTCGTGAAGAAGGCCGCCGGCAAGGTACCCGTCCTCGGCGTCTGCCTCGGTCACCAGACGATTGGTCAGGTGTTCGGCGGCCGCGTAATCCGCGCGCCGCAGCCCATGCACGGCAAGCTCAGCCGCATTCACCACACCGACAAGGGCGTGTTCGCCGGCCTGAAGCAGGATTTCACGGCAACGCGGTATCATTCGCTGATCGTGGAAAAGAAGACCCTGCCGGCCGATCTTGAGATCACCGCCGAGACCGAGGACGGTCTCATCATGGGCCTCCAGCACAAGACCCACGCGATCCACGGCGTGCAGTTCCACCCCGAGAGCATTGCCTCCGAGCAGGGCCATGCGCTGCTGGGCAACTTCCTGAGACTCGCCGGCATGCAGGTGAAGCCGCTGCGGAAGGCCGCCTGATGGCCGACGCTCGCTCCCTGAAGCCGCTCATTGGCCGCGTCGCCACCGGCGAAACGCTCTCCCGCGAGCATACGCGCGAGGCGTTCGACATCATGATGTCGGGCGAAGCGACGCCTGCGCAGATCGCCGCCTTCCTGATGGCCCTGCGCGTCCGCGGCGAGACCGTCGACGAGATCACCGGTGCCGCAACCGTCATGCGGGCCAAGATGCTGCCGCTGAAGTCACCGGTGGGCGCCATGGACGTCGTCGGCACCGGCGGCGACCAGTCCGGCAGCTACAACGTCTCGACCTGCACCGCCATCGTCGTGGCCGGCGCGGGCGTGCCCGTCGCCAAGCACGGCAATCGCGCCATGTCGTCCAAGTGCGGCTCGGCCGACGTGCTGCAGGCGCTTGGGGTGGCAATCGAGTGCGATGCGGCGCTTACCCAGCGCTCCCTCGACGAAGCGGGCCTGTGCTTCATGCTCGCCCCGCGCCACCACGCCGCGATGAAGCACGTGGGCCCGACGCGGGTCGAGATGGGCACACGCACGGTCTTCAACCTGCTCGGCCCGCTCTCCAACCCGGCCGGCGTGAAGCGCTACCTGCTGGGCGTGTTCGGTCGCCCGTGGATCGAGCCCCTAGCGGCCGTGCTCAAGGAGCTCGGCACCGAACGCGCCTGGGTCGTGCACGGCTCCGACGGCCTCGATGAGATGACCATCACCGGCCCGACCTACGTCGCCGAACTCAAGGACGGCAAGGTCCGCACGTTCGAGGTGTCGCCCAAGGACGCCGGCCTCTCGACGTCGGCTCCCGAATCCATCAAGGGCGCCGATGCTGCCGCCAACGCGGCGGCCGTCCGCGCGGTCCTGGCCGGCGAGAAGAACGCCTTCCGCGACATCGTCCTGCTGAATGCGGCCGCAGCCCTCCTGGTCGCCGGCAAGGCCGAGGACTTAAAGTCCGGTGCCGCACTCGCCGCCCAGTCGATCGACTCCGGCAAGGCGAAGGCCGTTCTGGCCAAGATGGTCGCCGCCACCAACGCGGTGCCGGCATGAGCGACGTTCTCGCCAAGATCTGCGCCGACAAGCGCGTCCACATAGCGGCGCAGCGCAAGCGGAAGCCCTTGTCTGCCATCGAGCGCGAAGCCAAGGCGGCATCGCCCGTGCGCGGCTTCGCGGCAGCACTCGACAAGTCCGTCGCCCGCATCGGCACCGGCCTCATCGCCGAAGTGAAGCAGGCGTCGCCGTCGAAGGGCGTCCTGCGCACCACCTTCGCGCCGGCCGATCTCGCCAAAGCCTACCAGGCCGGCGGCGCCGCGTGCCTCTCGGTGCTGACGGACACGCCCTACTTCAAAGGCTCCGACGCCGACCTTATCGCGGCGCGCAATGCGGTCATCCTGCCGGTGATCCGCAAGGACTTCATGCTCGACCCGTACCAGATCGTGGAATCGCGCGCGCTCGGCGCCGACTGCATCTTGCTGATCCTGGCCGCGCTCGACGATATGCAGGCCGCCGAACTCGCCGACGTGGCGCGGGAATGGCAGATGGACGTCCTCGTCGAGGTCCATGACGAGCGCGAGATGGACCGCGCCAAAGGCCTCGGTGCCACCCTCGTCGGCGTCAACAACCGCAACCTCAAGACCCTCGCCATCGACCTCGCCACCACCGAAAAGCTTGCGCCCCGCGCGCCCAAGGGTGCGACACTCGTCTGCGAAAGCGGCATCGAAACCAACGCCGACGTCGAACGCATGCGCCGCATCGGCGTGCAGCGCTTCCTGGTCGGCTCCGCCCTGATGGTGCAGCCCGACGTGGCGGCGGCCGTTCGCACGCTGTTGGGCACCGACGTGAAAGCCGCCGCAAATGGGTAAGCTCACGCACCTCGACGACAAAGGTCAGGCGCACATGGTCGACGTGTCGGCCAAGGCGGTGACCGAACGCATTGCCCGCGCCGCCGCGACCATCACTATGGAGCCGGCCACCCTTGCCCTGATCCTCGAAGGCGGCGTCGCCAAGGGCGACGTGCTGGCGACCGCCCGCCTCGCCGGCATCATGGCGGCGAAGCGCACGCCGGATCTCATCCCGCTGTGCCACCCGCTGATGCTGTCCAAGGTGGCGGTAGAGCTCACCCCCGACCCGAAGCGCAACGCCATCGACATCGTCGCCACCTGCAAGGTCGGCGGCCAGACCGGCGTGGAGATGGAAGCGCTTACGGCTGCCTCCGTCGCCGCGCTCACCATCTACGACATGTGCAAGGCGGTCGATCGCGGCATGACCATTTCCGGCATCCAGCTGCTGCACAAATCCGGCGGCAAGTCCGGCACGTGGGATCGCCCGTGAGTTCTTCGCGATGATCTCGGTCGACGAAGCCCAGCGCCGCATCGTCGCGGCCATGCATCGCTCGTCCACAGAGACTGTGGCGCTGGCGCAGGCGGCTGGCCGCGTTCTCGCCGCCGATGTCGCCTCCCGCGTCACCCATCCGCCTGCAGCGGTGTCCGCCATGGACGGCTACGCCGTCGTCGGCGCCGACGTCCACACCGCGCCGGCAGTCCTGAAGCGTGTCGGCGAAGCCGCCGCCGGCGGCTCCTACGACAACCCCGTGCAGCGCGGCGAGGCGGTGCGCATCTTCACCGGCGGCACGCTCCCCCAGGGCACGGACACCGTAGTCCTGCAGGAGAATGCGGTCGCCGAAGGCGACGTTGTCACCGTCACCCACATGACGTTCAAGGGTCGCCACGTGCGCGAGCGCGGCCTCGACTTCAAGGAGGGCGACGTGCTGCTGCACGCCGGTCAGTGCCTGGGCCCGCGCCAGATCGGCCTGGCCGCGGCGATGAACGTGCCCACCGTTACCGTGCGCCGTCGCCCGCGCGTCGCCATCCTCGCCACCGGCAACGAGCTCATTCAGGCCGGCGAGCAGCTGGTGCGCAACCGCATCGTCAACGCCAACGGCCCCGCCCTGTCCGCCTTGGTCACTGCGGCGGGGGCCGATGCCATCGATCTCGGCATCGCTCGCGACGACATCACCGACCTCACCCGCGCCGCCGAACAGGCGCGCGGCTGCGATCTGCTCATCACCTTGGGCGGCGCCTCGGTGGGCGAGCACGACCTCATCCAGAAGGCGTTGGGCAGCCAGGGCCTCAACGTCGATTTCTGGAAAGTCGCCATCCGCCCCGGCAAGCCGCTCATGTTCGGCAAGCTCGGCGACATGCCGGTGCTCGGACTGCCGGGCAATCCGGTGTCCGCGTTCGTGTGCGCTCTGATGTTCGTGCGTCCCGCCATCGCCGCGTTGCAGGGTGCGCTCGCGCCCATCCAGCCGCCCCTGCACGCCGCGCTCGGCCGCGAATTGGACGCCAACGACCAGCGCCAGGACTACCTCCGCTCGCAGGTCGAGCGCCGCGAAGACGGCGCACTCATCGCCACGCCGTTCGCCAAGCAGGACTCCAGCATGCTGCGCTTGCTGGCCGAGGCCGGCGGCCTCGTCGTGCGCCCGCCCCACGCCCCGCCGGCACGCACCGGCGACACGGTCCTGCTGCACCTGCTCGGCTAGGCTCGTGACCAAAGGCGCTTGACGGCGCCGCAAGAACCAAACTAGAACATGAGCGTTTGTTTAGCTTTTGTTCTATCGCTTGTGGACAAGCGGTGGAACCGAGGGACGGAAGCGAATGCTCACGCGCAAGCAGCACGAACTCCTGATGTTCATCACCGACCGCCTGCAGACCACCGGGCAGTCGCCCTCCTTCGACGAGATGAAGGAGGCACTAAAGCTGCGCTCAAAGTCGGGCATCCATCGTCTGGTCACCGCGTTGGAAGAGCGCGGCTTCATTCGCCGCTTGCCGCACCGGGCACGCGCCCTCGAGGTGCTGAAGTCGCCCGAGGCGGTGGTGCCCGCCGCCGGTAGCCACGCGTCGTCCGGCCAGCCCGCCATCACCCGCGCATCGGTCATCCGCCCCGATTTCGCCGGCCGCCGCCCAACCCTGCCGCCGCCGTCCTCGACCGAAACCCGCACCCTGCCGCTCTATGGCCGCATCGCCGCCGGCACGCCCATCGAGGCTTTGCGCGATCAGTCGAGCTTCGTCGAAGTTCCGACGACGTTGCTGGACAACGGCGAGCACTACGCTCTCGAAGTATCGGGCGATTCCATGATCGACGCCGGCATCTTCGACGGCGACACCGTGATCATCCAGCGCAGCGATGCAGCGGATAACGGCACGATCGTCGTCGCCCTGGTCGACAACGAGGAAGTCACGCTCAAGCGCTTGCGCCGCAAGGGCAACTCCGTCGCCCTCGAATCCGCCAACGAGGCCTACGAGACCCGCATCTTCGGGCCCGACCGCGTCCAAGTGCAGGGCAAGCTCGTCGGCCTCATGCGCCGCTACAACTAGCAGGTCCCCTTCCCCGCACGGAGGAAGGGTCGCGGCAACGTCGCGCGCCGTCCAAGCTTCTACCGCCGGCTGGGCGCCGCTATCGTCGCCCACACCGATGTCGGCCCGCCTCGCGCTTTCCCTGATTCTGTTTCTGCTGGTCGGCGCCTGCGCCGGCGGTCCCGCCCGCATCGGTGCCGCGGCCACGGGCGGGCGCGTCGGTGCGCCGGGTGTCTACACCGAAACCGGCATCGCCTCCTGGTACGGCGCGCAATATCACGGCCGCCAGACCGCGAATGGCGAACGCTTCGACATGAACGCGCTCACCGCGGCACACAAGACCCTGCCGATGTCGACCTACGTGCGCGTCACCAACCTCGACAACGGCCGCTCGCTCGTCCTCCGCATCAACGACCGCGGCCCGTTCATTCGCGGCCGCATCATCGACGTTTCCCGCCGCGGCGCGGAGGATCTCGGCTTCCTGCAGCAGGGCCTCGCCCGCGTGCGCATCGAGGCGGTTGCGGGTCCGAGCTAGCGGCCACGACCACGCCGCTACCCAGTTCGTGGCAAGGGCTGGCACTACGCTTCCCAGCCCCTTCCCCTTGCCGGGGAAGGGACTATCGGAGAAGCGCGATTACCGCTGCGGCCGTATCGGGGTCCATGGTCGGACGCCGCGCACGTCCGCGACCGTGCGCACCCGCGCCACGCCCGCTTCGAACCACAGCGCCGTCGCCCCGTCCCGCCATAGGTCGATCCGGTCTATGACGGTCGGCGCCGCGCAGCGGATCAGCACCGCCACCTGCGCCACCACGACATCCGCAGTTCGGCAATCCTCGACCAATGCGTCCTCGTCCTTCGGCAGCGCGACAGTCAGACCGTTCGCCCGATAGATGCACCCCACCCGATCGCACCGCAGCCGCCCATCCGCGGTCGCCGCACCCAGCGCGGGCCACCGCCCACCCTCTTCGCGTCCATCCCGGCGCAGCCAGGTGTCCGTCGTGAAATTGCTGCGGCTCGACGACACCCACATGCCGCCATCCGCCGCCCGCACCGCTGTGTACGCGCCATCGTCGCTGATCAGCAGATCGGGCTTCGGGTTCAGCCACACGGTCGCCAGCCCGAATACCAGCAGCGGCAGTCCGGCCATGCGCCAGCGCGCCTGCCACAGGCACAGCCACAATCCACCCACAGTCACCAGGGCGAGCCCGATCGGCGGCATTGCCGGCAGCACGACCGCCGCTCCCGGCCAGCTCGCCACCGCCGCGCCCACATCGATCATCCACTGGATGCCCCATCCCATCGGCACCAGCGCCAGTTGCTCGAGACCAAATGGCATCAGCGCGAACGACAGCACTGCCCACGGCATGATCCAAAATCCGGTCAGCGGCACCGCCGCCAAATTGGCCGCAAGCGAATAGGTCGAGAAGCGGTCGAAGTGGTACAGCGCATACGGCGCCGTCGCGAATCCCGCCACCAGCGACGAGAGCGCGACACCCGCCAGATACAACATCCCCCGGCGCAGAAATCCGGCGCCGCGTCCCCAGCGCGCAAACGGGTCGCGCAAAACCTCATACGCCGCGATCAACGCCACCACGGCTGCGAACGACATCTGGAAGCTTGGACCGACCAACGAGTCCGGCGCCACGATCAGCACGGCAATTGCGGCCCAGGTCACCATGCGCATCGAGAACGGCCGGCGGTCCAGAAGGATCGCCACCATCGCGATCGCCAGCATCAGGAACGAACGCTCCGTTGGCGCGCTCGCGCCTGCCAGCAGGAAGTACCCGAGCGATCCGGCGAGTGCCGCGACCGCGGCCCATTTCTTGATCGGAAATCGCAGCGCGATCGGCTCGACCAGTGCCAGCAGCGCGCGCACCGTGAAGAAGAGAATTCCCGCCACCAAGGCGAAATGCAGGCCCGAGATCGAGAGAATGTGCGCCAGGCCGGAATCGCGCAGCGCGTTCCACGTCTCCTCGTCGATCCCTGCGCGCTCGCCGGTG
>CAIVPW010000016.1 GCA_903907895.1 uncultured Alphaproteobacteria bacterium | reverse complement strand
TGCCTGCCTGGACCGCGAGCACGGTCCCGTTGGCGTTGGCGGCGAGGATTGTGTCGCGCACGTCCAGCGCGCCGGTGACGGCAAGGTGTTGCATCAGAAGCGCGGAATGCCGGCGTGGCGGTGTTCGCCGCGGTGGACGTGTACGCGGCCTTGTTCGGCGCAGCGGTGCAGCTGCGGGAACACCTTGCCCGGATTGAGCGCCCCGCCCGGATCGAAGGCGCATTTGAGGCGCTGCTGCTGCGCGAGATCGACGTCGGAGAACATGGTTCCCATGAGGTCGCGCTTCTCCACACCGACGCCGTGCTCGCCGGTGAGAACACCGCCTACCTTCACGCACAGGCGCAGGATATCGTTGCCGAATTCCTCGGCCTTGTGCAGCTCGCTCGGATTGTTGGCGTCGTACAGGATCAGCGGATGCAGGTTGCCGTCGCCGGCGTGGAAGACGTTGGCGACGCCAAGTCCGTACTTTGCGGACAGCTCGGAGATGCGGGCAAGAACCTCGGGCAGGCGGCGGCGCGGGATGGTGCCGTCCATGCAGTAATAGTCGGGCGAGATTCGCCCCACCGCAGGAAATGCTGCCTTGCGGCCGGCCCAGAACTTCAGGCGTTCGGCATCCGACGTGCTGGCGCGGACCGACGTTGCGTTGCAGGCAGCGGCGATGCCGGAGACGCGCTTCAACAGATCCTCGACCTCGGCCACAACGCCGTCGCACTCGACGATGAGGATCGCGGCGGCATCCATCGGATACCCGGCGTGGGTGAACGCTTCGGCGGCGTGGATCGCGGGACGATCCATCAGCTCCATGCCGCCGGGAATGATGCCGGCGGCGATGATGCGCGCGACGCATTCCCCCGCCGACTCGACCGTGGCGAATCCCAGCAGCACAGCACGCGCGGTCTCCGGCTTCTTCAGGATGCGCACGGTGACTTCGGTAATGACCGCCAGCAGGCCTTCGGAGCCGGTGAGCACGCCCAGCAGATCGTAGCCGCCCGCATCCAGATGCTTGCCGCCGATGCGCAGAATGTCGCCGTTCATGAGCACGGCTTCGACGCCGAGCACGTTGTTGGTGGTGAGGCCGTACTTCAGGCAGTGCACCCCGCCGGCGTTCTCGGCGACATTGCCGCCGATGCTGCACACGACTTGGCTGGACGGATCGGGCGCGTAGTAGAACCCGCGTGATTCGACCGCGCGGGTGATGGACAGGTTGGCAACACCGGGCTGTGCCACGACGCAGCGGTTGTCGAAATCGATGTCGAGGATGCGGTTGAACTTCGCCATCCCCAACAGAACGCCGTCGGCGAGCGGCAGCGCCCCGCCCGACAGCGACGTGCCGGCGCCACGCGGCACAACCTTGGCCTCGAACGCGGCGCAAATCTTCAGCGCCGCGGCCACCTGCTGGGTGTTTTCGGGCAGCGCCACCAGCATGGGCAGTTGGCGGTAGGCAGTGAGGCCGTCGGTCTCGTAGGGGCGGCGTTCGTCCTCGCCCTCCAGCACCGTGGGCACGACGGCGCGCAGGGCGCGGGCGATCTCGCCGCGGCGGCTGAGTACCCGTCCATCGGGCGCCGGCATATCCATGCGCCTATGTACCGCGTCTGGCCGGGGTGCCGCGTAAATCCCGCGTCCCATACGCGGGGGCTGTACCGGCGCGCGCGCATGATTCTACGCAGATCACGCG
>CAIVPW010000015.1 GCA_903907895.1 uncultured Alphaproteobacteria bacterium | reverse complement strand
GACGGCGCGGCCTGGAGGCCCCATGGAACACACAGCTCTGATCTACACCATGGTCATCATGTCGGCAGCCGACAACGATATGGCCGACGTCGAACTCGGCATCATCGGCGACATCGTGCGCAGCCTGCCCGCCTTCAAGCAGTTCGATCAGGACATGCTGCCGCGCGTCGCCGAGGATTGCGCGGAGCTGATCGGTTCGGACGGCGGCCTCGACACGGTCATCAAGCTGATCAAGCAGTCCCTGCCTGGCCGCCTGCGCGAGACAGCCTATGCGCTGGCGTGCGACATCGCCGCGGCGGACGGCAAGGTCAGCGAAGAAGAAGCCCGCCTGTTGGAGCTGATGCGCGACGGCCTCGAGGTCGACCGCCTGGTCGCGGCCGCCATCGAACGCGGCGCCCGCGCCCACTTCCAGCAGGTCCGCTCAGCCGAGCGCAAGGCTTAGGCGCTGGACACTGCCGCGGGGTGAACGGGCGTAAGGCTCCGCTACAGCGCGCGCACGTCCTCGGCGACTTGGCGCACGAACGCCGCGATTGCGCCGGTCGCTTCATCCCAATTCTGCCGCTCGGTGACACCCGAAGACTTGCGGGGCTTGAAGCTGTGGTCACCGTCCACCAGCCAATGCAGCTTGATCGCGGGTGAGAGGCGGTAGCCGCCGACGTCGTCGCGCGAGCCCAGGCTGTCGCGTTCGCCCTGCACGAACAGCGCCGGAGTCTGCAGCGTCTCCAAGTGCGCGACACGCGTGGTCTGCGGCTTGCCCGGTGGATGGAAGGGATAGCCGAGGCAGATAAGGCCCTGCACCCCCTCGTCGTCGGCAACCATGCTGGCGATGCGGCCGCCCATGGACTTGCCTCCGATGAACAATGCCCGCCGGGAAATGCCGGCGGCATCGATCGCGGCAATCACTTCGCGCCAGGTTTCCTGCAGCACGGATGCGCGGTCGGGACCGCGGCGCGCGCCGACGCGGCGCGCCGCCATATACGGAAACTCGAACCGCGCGACGGCAATGCCGGCTTCCGCCAGGCGCTCGGCGAAGAACCGCATGAAGCCGGAGTCCATCGGCGCGCCGGCCCCGTGCGCTAGTACGAGCGCCGGATGATCCGGCCCTCGTGTTCCGGTCCAGAGAAGCTCCGGCGCCGTCACGGCAGCGCTCCCGGAACTCCTTGCCTTGGACTTTGGCGCCTAGAACTTCGCGATCGTGCCGTCGAGGTTGAACTTCTCGACCTTCGCCCCGTCGGTCAGGCCGGCGTAGAACTCGTCCACCAGCTCGCGGCCAAGCTCGCCACGGATTTGCTCGACGACGTCCTCGAACTTCGGCGGCGCCGCCAGGCGACGGTCCGTAACCAGGATGATGTGCCAGCCGAATTGGGTGCGCACCGGGGTGGTGGTGTATTCGCCCGGGCGCATCTTGAACGCGGCGTCGGAGAATTCCGCCAAGATTTCGCCGCGGCGGAAGTGCTCGATGGGGCCGCCTTCGCCCTGCTGCGCCTTGGTAATACGTTCGAGAATGGCGTCGAAGTTGCCACCGGCGTCGAGCTCGCGCACCGCCGCGATGGCCAATTCCGGCGTGGCGAACAGAATGTGCTTCACCGCGATCTCTTCGGTGCCCGCATCGGTGGCAACCATTTCCTGGTAGCGCTTCTGCACCACGGCGGGGGTGATGCCCTTCTCGATCGTCTCGTTGAGCAGCGTCTCTTCCAGGACGCGCTCGGCCCAGAACGCGGTGTTGCGCTGCACATCGGCGCGATCCGCCATCTTCGCGGTCTTCGCCTTCTGCGCGGCGAGCTTGCGCTCGATGCTGCTCTGCAGGAGCTGCGGATACAGCAGGTCGAACGACATGGTGCGCACTTCCTCGCCCAGCGTCTGGTAGAGGTACAAGATCTCGCCGGCGGTGATCTTCTCGCCGTTCACCAGCGCGACGACCGTATCGGGGGACGTCTGCGGCGCCGGGGCGGTGGGAGCCGCCAGCGTCGGGGCCGTTGGGATGCCTTGGGCGAGCGCGGGCCCTGCAAAGGCAGTCCAGCCGAACGCAACAGCAGCGAACAAGCCTGCGCGGTTCATAGGCGTTTCCTTTCAGCGATCCAGGGGCGCGGGCCGACTGGCCCCCAAAGGGCCGGACCCCGCGAAAATTGGGGCGCACCCTACCCCCCAGCCCCCCGCCCGGCAAGGACCGCGGCCGGTCGACGCGTTCACGCCCCCGCTACGACCAGGGCCCCGCGGTAGCATCGCGGGCCTTCGCACGCCGCCGGGACCTAGAATACCCACGCGACGAACAGGGTGAAGAACACGAAGAATAGGAAGAACCCGGCGATCATGTACTGGAATTCGCCGATCAAGCCGTCGCCGGCCACTACTGCCATCACGATGAGCAGCGCGATCGACGCGGCCACCCCGGCAATCGCCGCCGTGCGCAGGGAGACGCCCTGGTTCAACTCGGTGAAGAAGGCGGCAGCGGGGCCGCTCGCGCCTATTACAGCCAAGAAGACGATGGCGACGGCAGCGGCCGCGACAATGCCGCCTGCACCGATCCAGGCAACACTGCGCAGCATGGCTAGCTGGTCGCCGGGTCGTGGTCGAGCAGGTTGCGAATTCGCTGCGGGTCCGGCAATCCGCTAACCCGCAGCTCCGGCTGATCGCCCGCCGTAAAGATCGAAACCGTGCCGGTATTGAAGATGCGCTGGGTGACGGACTGATTCACGCGCACCGAGCGGATGCTGGAGATGTTGATCTCGGTGGTATCCCGCGCCAGCAGGCCGTGCCGCCAGATCGCCTTACCCGGCAAGATGGTCGGCCGATCGGACAAGCAGCGCAGCCACCAAACCATCAGGATGATGATGCCAAGGCCGGCGAGCGCAATGGACAGCACCGCCACGATGAACAGGAACGGTGCATTGCGGAACATGCGCGGATGCGCGTCGTACAACACCGCATCGGTACGCGTCGTGCCCGCCGGCAGGGTCGCGGTATTCATGGTGCGACGTTACCGTCGCCCGGCGTTGCCATCGCCGCGCAGCCTGGGTAGGACCCGGCGTACCCTGGGCTATGCCGAACGAAGGCGGACGCTGGAGCGGGTGAAGGGAATCGAACCCTCGTCGTAAGCTTGGGAAGCTTCTGCTCTGCCATTGAGCTACACCCGCGTTCCGGCACCCCATATTGCGCAGCCCGGAGCGGCCGGTCAAAGCCGCAGCCGTGGCCCGCAGAATCCTGCGGTTTCCGCGGGGTTTGGGCCGGGGTGTTGCCGGTGCGTGCCCGAAGGGCGCCTGCGGCGCTCAGCCGCGTCTGGCGGACGCTCTAGTGCCTGGTCTCGGGGTCGATGCCGAGCATGTGCAGCAACGGCACCAGTTCCCGCACGCGGTAGGGTTTGCCCAGGAAGCGGACCTGATCATCGCGCCCGAAGAACGCGCTGAGCATGTCGCCCCTGTACGCACTGACGATCACCACCGGCAGGTCTGGCAGGAGCGCGCGCAACTCGGCGGTGAGGGCGTCGCCTTTGCGGTCGGGCAGGTTGTAATCGATGATGGCGGCTTGAATCGGCCCCGCCGCCTGGTCGACCTTCTCCATCGCCTCCGCCGCGGAGCCCGCGTCTTCCACCTTGAACCCCAGCGACTGCAGCTCTTCGAGGAGCGCCAGGCGCACCATCGTTTCGTCTTCGACGATTAGAAGTCTCGGTGACGGTTCCTGTCCTAACGCGTTCATTGCCGCGGCCTGTCAAATTGTGGTGCCAGTCGTACCCTCGTTTCGCGCGTGTCGTGCGGCAAGGACCCTATGGGTAGTGCCCCCGGCGGGCCACCGTGCATAGGCGGTAGCGCTCGCCTCGTCCGCGCCTGCACGCGGCCGCTCTTGACGCCCCGAAAGGCGAGGCATATCCCCTGATCCGTCGCCACTGAGGTTCCGTGGCGCCGTGGTCAGTTGGGCCGGCCGCCTTGCAGCCACGTTAAACCCCGTTAACCACGGGGGCCGCCCTCGGGCGGCAAGTTGCTAAGAAGCCGGGATGCGTGAGCCCCGGTCTTTGGCCGGGGCTTTTTTGTTGAGCGAGATTCGTCATGGCACGTGCACCAAAGTCGGCACCGAAGTCGGCACCGAAGCAGAAGACAGCGGCGCCCACGCGCGCACCTTCCACCGCTTGGCGGCCGCGCACGCTGATGGTGCACGGCGGTACGCGGCGTTCGGCGTTCGGCGAGACGTCCGAGGCGCTGTTTCTCACATCGGGCTACGTCTACGACGCGCCGGAGCAGGCCGAGGCGCGCTTCAAGGGCGAGGATAAGGGGTTCATCTACACGCGCTTCGGCAACCCGACCGTCGCCATGTTCGAGGAGCGCCTTGCCGCGCTGGAGGGCGCCGAGGCGTGCTGGGGCACGGCGACCGGCATGGCCGCGGTGCACGCCGCGCTGTTCTGCCAGCTGAAGTCCGGCGACCGCATTGTGGCTGCGCGCGCGCTGTTCGGGTCGAACCGATATCTGCTGGATGAAATCCTGCCGCGCTTCGGCGTGAAGGTGACGCTGGTCGAGGGGCGCGACCTGAACAGCTGGAAGAAGGCGCTGAAGACACGCGCGCAGATCGTGTTCCTCGAGACGCCGTCCAATCCGGGATTGGAGATCGTCGACCTTGCAGCCGTGAGCGCACTGGCGCACGCGGCCGGCGCGCAAGTGATCGTGGACAACGTGTTTGCAACACCGGTGCTGCAGCGGCCGCTGCAACTGGGCGCCGACGTAGTCGTCTATTCGGCCACCAAGCACCTCGACGGCCAGGGCCGTGTGCTGGGCGGCGCGGTGCTGGGACCGAAGGAATTCTGCGACACCAAACTGATGCCGTTCATCCGCCACACCGGACCGAGCATGAGCCCGTTCAACGCCTGGGTTCTGCTGAAGGGGCTGGAGACGTTGGAGATGCGCGTGCTGCATTCGTCGGACACGGCTGCGCGGATCGCCGACTTCCTGGCCGAGCAGCCGAACGTCACGCGGGTGCTGTATCCGGGCCGCAGCGACCATCCGCAGCATGCGCTGGCGATGCAGCAGATGTCGGCCGGTGGCACGCTGATCAGCTTCGATGTGGCCGGCGGCAAGGACGGGGCGTTCGCCATGTTGCGGCGGCTGAACCTCGTCAGCATCTCGAACAATCTTGGCGATTCGAAGTCGCTCATCACCCAT
>CAIVPW010000014.1 GCA_903907895.1 uncultured Alphaproteobacteria bacterium | reverse complement strand
GATCCTGGACGAGCCGTCGTCCAACCTGGACCGCGACGGCGAGACGGAATTGGTTAGCACGCTCAAGAACTTAGCGAATGACCATACCGTTATTGTCATCTCGCACAGCCCAAGCCTACTCTCCTCCTGCGACCTCGTTCTGGTCATGCAGAAGGGCCGCGTCGTGCGCAGCGGCCGCCCGGACGACGTGCTACCGCCGCAGATGCTGGCCCGCCCCCTGCAAGTGGTTCCGCAGATTCGCAAGCAGGCCAGCTAACCGGGCCAAAGTCCGTCCATGACGTCCACAACACCCAGCGAACTGGAAGAGCTCGTAAAGAGCCAGCCGATCCCTGCCGGACGGCCGATTGCGTGGGCGATCATGGTGATGCTCGCCACCGCCGCGGGGTGGACGTACTTCACGGAACTGACGGAAGTGGCGATTGCCACCGGCGCGGTCATTCCACAGGGCCAAGTGCGCACCGTGCAGCACTTGGAGGGCGGCATTGTCGCCGGCATCTTTGTGCGCGACGGCGACATCGTCACTGCCGGCCAGCAGCTGCTGCAAATCCAGCTGGCGCCCACCGACCTCAACCCCGACGAACTGCGCGCCCGCATGGACGGCCTTTTGATCACCCGCGCGCGCCTGACGGCGGAGAGCCGGGGCGTGGCGCCGGAGTGGCCGCGCGACGCGATTGCGCGCCAGCCTGCCATTGCGGCCGCCGAAGTGCAGTCCTATGAGGGTCGCCGCGCGCAGCTCGAGACCTCGATCTCGGTGCTGGCGCAGCAGACCGAGCAGCGCCGCCTCGAGATCCGCGAGTTCGAATCCCAGCGCAGTTCACTGCAGGCCGAGCTTGGCCTCGCACAGCAGAAATTCCGCATTTCGGAAGACCTGCTGCGCAACCAGTTGGTGACGCGAGTCGAGCACCTGGAGGCGCAGCGCGCCGTCCAGCAGCTCGAAGGTCAGGTGCAGACGATTAGTGTATCGATCCCTCGCGCGCAGTCGGCCTACGACGAGTCGCAGCGCAAGATCGAAGAGACGCGCCTGCAGTTCCGCCGCGAGGTGCAGAACACGCTGGCCGAGAACGAAGTGAACATCGCTCGCACCGAGCAATTGCTCGCCGAGGTGTCGCGCCAGCAGGACCGCACCACCATCACCGCGCCGATCGACGGCGTCGTGAAGAACGTAAAGGTCCGATCTCTCGGCGACCTCATCAAGCCGGCCGAGCCGATCATGGAACTCGTTCCGGCGTCGGCCACGCTCGTCGTGGAGGCGCGACTCAATCCAACCGACCGCGGCTACGTCACCGTCGGCCAGGACGCCCTGGTCAAGGTCTCGTCGTACGACTTCGTGCGCAACGGCGGGCTCACCGGCAAGGTGACCTACATCGGCGCCGACGCGGACTTGGACGACAAGGGCAACCCGTATTTCCGCGTGCAGGTGGAAACGGGCAAGGCCTATCTGGGCACCGAGCAATCGCCCCTGCCGGTCACGGCCGGCATGCAGGCCACCGTCGACATCGTTACCGGCACCAAGACCGTACTCGAGTACCTGATCAAGCCGGTCCTCAAGATCCGCTACGAAGCCTTCCGCGAGCGGTAGGAGGCGCGGCGTGTCCTTGCGCCGCCGCACCTTCCTGCTTGCCGCCGCCGCGGCCGCGGTAGCGCCGGCGGCAGTGCGCGCGGCTGTCACGGATCAGGTCCTGAAGATCGCGATGCCCGACGGCGCGGTGCTCGACGTGTGGGTCATCTATCCCGACGGCTACGACCCCACCAAGCCGATCCCCGCCGTACTGGCACTGCCGCCCGGCACGCAAGATTTGTCGATGGTGGACGCCAATTTCTCGTGGTGGGCGCCGGAGGCGCTTCGCCGCGGCTGGCTCACCATCGGACCCGCAGCTCCAGAAGGCCAAAGCTTCGCGCGTACGAGTCGGCCGCTGCTCGGCCCCCTGCTCGAGGAGTTGCTGAAGCGGTTCAACGTGGCGGGCGGCAAGTTTCACGTCGCCGGGCAATCGAACGGCGGCAACTCCGGGTTCGCTCTCGCGCTCGACCATCCGGACAAAGTCCGCTCGCTCACCGTGCTGGCCGGCTATCCCCCGGAAGGCGCCGCTAGCGCGGACTTCGGCAAGCTGACGCACCTCCCCATCAACATGTTTGTCGGCGAGTTCGATGCCCAATACATGGAGCCAATGATTGCAGCGCGCGATGCCCTGCGCGCCGCCGGTGCCCGCCCGCGTTTCTGGGTGGTGCCGCAGACCGGCCATGTGCTCAACCAGTTCAAGCGCGAGGGTGCGTACCCGCTCTTCGCACTCATGGAATGATGCTGCGCCGCGCCTTCCTGGCGTCGCTCGCGGCAATGCTGACATTCTCCACGGCGGCGCGTGCGATGGAGGACCGAGTCCTCACGCTGCCGCTGCCCGACGGCACTCCGCTCAACATTTGGGTGGTGTTTCCCGATGGGTACGATCCCGCCAAGCCTGTCCCTACCCTGCTTGCGTTTCCGCCCGGGGCGCAGGACCTGTCGATGGTGGACGCAGGCTTTTACTGGTGGGCGCCGGTGGCGATCGAGCGCGGGTGGCTGTTGATCGGCCCGGCGGCTCCGTGGGGCAAGACGTTCGGTCGCGAGGCACGGCCACTGATCGGACCGCTGCTGGACGAGTTGCTGGCGCGTTTTCCAGTCGCTGACGGAAAGTTCCACCTGGCCGGCATATCGAACGGTGGCGTGTCGGCCTTTGCCGCAGCTCTGGATTTCCCCGCCCGCTTCCGTTCGCTGACGGTTCTTGCCGGCATGCCGCCGCGCGAGAATGACTACGCTACGCTGTCGGCGCTGAGGGGGATGCCGGTGAACATGCTCGTTGGCCAGTACGACGAGGGATTCCTGGCGCCAATGACGCGTACCCGCGACGCCCTGGTTGCGGCAGGAATCTTACCGCATTTCCAGGTCGTGCCGCGCGCACCGCACACCTTGTACGAATTCCAGGGCGACGCTGCGGCACCCCTGTTCGACTTGATGGTGCGCTGACGCGCCTAGTGCAGCTGCGTGCGGCGCGCCTGGCGCGCGAGCAGCATGCGCTCGATCGCATCGTCGCTCATGCCACGGGCGCGGAGCTCGGCAATAAGACGCTGCGCCAACTCACGCAACTGGGGCAGCAGATCGGCATCGACGGTGGCGCGGTGCATCCTCATCCCCACTAGGGATAGCCGCCTCAGCGGTCGTTGGGCATACCTCCTTGGAGGGAAGCGGCGTGATCCCTACTTGCTGGTAGCGCGGAAGACGCCGTCCCAGTCCTTGGGCGGCGGCGTCTGGCGGTTCTCTGCGATGCGCTCTTCGTACAGGTCGTAGAGGCCGCCCAAGTCCGACGTGTCCTCCGCGCGCAGTTCCTTGATCAGTTGCGCGGCGCGGTCCCAGTTCTGGGCGCGGTAGACCGCCAGCATCTCCTGGTGCTTGGCACGGAACGCCTGGAACTTCGGGTCTTCCGCCTTATCCCTGCGGCCGCACAGCGTGAAGATGCGCACCGCATCGGTCTTGCCCTTCACCGCGATGAGGTCGAGTTCGACGGTGGCGTACTGGCCGCGCGACTTGGCCTCGGTCGTTTCGCCGATGACCGTGCCCACATGATAGCCCTTGGACTGGCCTTCGAGACGGGACGCCAGGTTCACCGCATCGCCCAGCACCGAATAGTCGAAGCGTTGATTGCTGCCCATGTTGCCGACGACGACTTCGCCGGAATTCAGGCCAATGCCGATGTTGATCGGGAAGAACTTGCGGCCGTCGCGTTCGGCTTCCACCTTCAGCGCATCGTTGAGCGGCTTGATGTCCTCGAACATCGTGAGCGCCGATTCGCAGGCGTGGGCGGCGTGCTGCTCGTCGTCGAGCGGGGCGTTCCAGAACGCCATGATGCAGTCGCCCATGTATTTATCGATGGTGCCCTGACGCGCCAGGATGATGTCGGTCATCGGCGTCAGGAAACGGTTGATCAGCCTGGGTTCAAGAGAATCCGCAGATTTTGGCCGGGCGCGATTCGGTCGGACAGGCTGGCGCGGCGGTGCGCCGGGCGGCCGCCGGGAATCTCCCAAACGTCACGCTGAATGCCGACAACACGTACCGCAACATCAACGGCCCCGGGCAACGCTCGGAAGAGAACATCTGGAGCCGCACTGGGCAGAGCGCGTCGATCAACATGACGCAGAACCTGTTCGATGCCGGACGCTCGTCGGGATCGAAGCGCATCGCCGAGTTGACGCAGTCGGCTACCGAGATGGATTTGCGCAACACGCGCCAGCAGGTGCTGCTGCAAGGCGCCAATGCGTACGTCGAGGTGGTGCGCCAGGCGCGCCTCGTGGACCTCGCCCGCAAGAACGAACAGATCATCGCCGACCGCACCAGCCTGGAGGACGAGCGCGTGCAGCGGGGTGGCGGTACTGCCGTGGACGTCTTGCTCGCAAAGACCCGCCTGCAACTGGCCAAGGAGCGCCGCGTGGTGCTGGAAGGCGGGCTGCGCGACGCCATCAGCCGCTACACCCAGGTGTTCGGCCACCCGCCCGACCCGACCAAGATGATCGACCCGGCCCTGGCGCTCTACTTGGTACCGGTGGACGTGGACGAAGCAATCAACGAAGGCTTCCAGCGCAATCCGGTGCTAGCGGGCTCGGCCTTTCAGGTCAGTGCCGCGCGCACGCAACAGGAGGTGGCCCGCGCGGACTATTACCCGACGGTCGAAGCCACTGCCGGCTACAACTGGGAGCGCAACCGCGAGGGCACGCTCGGCACACGGCGCGACTATTCGCTGGGCGTGCAGGGCACGTGGAACGTGTTCAACGGCTTTGCGACCCGCGCTGCAGTCAGCGATGCCGCGTTCGGCTACTCCGCCGCGCTCAACAACTAGGCACAGGTGGCCCGCAAGGTCGAAGAAGAAGTGCGCTTGGCATGGACTGCCGTGAACACGGGCTGCGATCGCCGTCTGCTGCTGGACAACGCCGTGTCGATCGCTGCCGAGGTGCACGATGCGCGCGTTCGCTTGCGCGACGCCGGTCGCGAAACCATCATCAACGTACTCGACGCGGAGAGCGAGCTGTTCAACTCCGAAATCAACCTGATCGGCGCGATGTATGACGAAAAGCTGGCGCTGTATCGCCTTGCCATCGCCATGGGCCGCGACATCCTGATCGAGGACATCGACGCCGCGCGCGAGGATCAGGCGGGGCGCGAGAACACCTACGAACAGCGCTGTGTGTCGGCGGACGTCACGGGCGCCGCAGTCAATGCACCCCTGCCCCAGCCGGCCGCGCCCAACGCCGCGCCGAACCCTTTCCGCGCGCCGGAGCCCCCGGCGGCACCCGGAGCGGCGCCGGCCAACCCGTTCCAGATTCCGGCGCCGCCCGCGAACCCGTTCGCCCCGCCCGCCACGCCGGGCGCGCCGGGCGGCGGAGCGATGCTGGAGACGCCGGCCAACGGCCGCGTTACCACCGCGGCGCGCACCGCCCCCTTTGTTCTGACCGCCGGTGAGCTGGCGGGCTTTGCTACGCCGGTGAGCGTGGCGCGACGCCAGCAATGATCCGCAAGCGCGGCTGACTGGCGGCGGCACTGGCCGGCGCCCTCTGCGCGGCGGGTGCGGCGACGGCGGCGCTCGATCCCAAAGTGGGCGAAGTCTTCAAGGACTGCGCCGACTGCCCGGACATGGTTGCGCTGGCCGGCGGTACGTTCGCCATGGGCTCGGACAAGTTCGGTCCCGAGACCAAGCCCGTACACCTCGTCTCGGTGAAGCCGTTCGCCATGAGCAAGTTCGAGGTCACCTGGACCGACTGGGAGCCATGCATGCAGGCCAGCGTGTGCCGCGAGCCGGATGACCACGCCTGGGGACGGGCCAAGCGGCCGATCATCAACATCAGCTGGGAAGAGGCGACGGCGTACGCCAAGTGGCTGAGCGACAAGACCGGCGTGCGCTATCGCCTGCCCACCGAAGCGGAGTGGGAGTACGCGGCGCGCGGCGGCACCTTCACCGAGTATTGGTGGGGGGACGAGATTGGCACCGAGATGGCGAACTGCCGCGAGTGCAACACCAAGCTCTGGGAGCACCAATCGCTGGAGGTCGGCCTGTATCCGCCGAACCCGTTCGGCCTGTACGACATGCACGGCAACGTATGGGAGTGGACCCAGGACTGCTGGACCCGTGGTTACGCCGGCGCACCGACAGACGGCCGCGCGTGGCAAGCGGGGGACTGCAAGCGACGCGTCGTGCGCTCAGGGTCCTGGTACTACTTCCCGCCGCTGGCGCGGTCGGCCTCGCGCGACAGCTTTCCGGCCGAACTGTTCAGCTACAACGTCGGCATCCGCCTGGTGCGAGAGCTGCACTAGGCACTGCCGTGCAATGGCCGGGCGGATGAATTACGTCGCAGGCTTCGGCGGCGGAACGACCGGCTGGGTCACGGGCTTCAGGGCGATGGTCGCTTTGCCGCGCGTGGCCGGCGGCGGCGGCGCGGTTGGCGGTACCGGTGGGGAGGCGAAGGCCTCCCATTGCGTGCGGCCGCCGCGATTTTCAAGGTGGTACAGCAATGCCGCCACAACGCGGCGGTCGAAGCGGGCGCCTGCATCGGTGGCCACCGCCTTGGACGCGGCATCCATAGTGAGCGGCGCGCGGTAGGCGCGCGGGCTGATCATGGCGGAGAACGCATCCGCCAACGCGACGATGCGGGCCGCCAGCAGGATGTCGTCACCCTTGCGCTTCAAGGGCCCGGCGCCGTCCACGCGTTCGTGTACTTGACGCAGCACGTCGACGATCTCGCCGTCGAAATCGATGCCCTTCACCTGCTCGGCGCTGCCACGAATGGCGGCGCGCACCTGTTCGAGTTCCGCCGCAGTGAGGGGACCTGGGCGCGCAATAACCTCGCGCGCGACCGAGGCGCGGCCGAGGTTCATCAGCTTCGCGGCAATTCGCACCGTGCGCAGCGCGTCGTCATCGAGACCCATTTCGTTGGCGATCGCCTCGCCAACGGCGGCAGCCCGGCTCGGCTGCTCGGCGGTAAGCGGATCGGTGCGGCCGACGACTTCGAGCAGAGTTGACACCAGCTGGTCCATGATGCGGTCGCGACGCTCACGCTGCTCGACGAACTCGGTGATGTCATCGACGATCATCAAGCAGCCTGGCGGATGATCGCGGTCCGGGCGCAGCGGAATGTGAAAGGAGCGAACCACGCGCCTGCCACCCTGCTCCTCGAACGTCTTGATGTGCGATATGCGCCGCTTGGCGGCGAGGATCTCCTCG
>CAIVPW010000013.1 GCA_903907895.1 uncultured Alphaproteobacteria bacterium | reverse complement strand
GTGGCAAGGACGATGGCGGCGCCGGTCACCGCCAGGGTCAACAGCGCAGGCCACAGGAGGGATTCGCGCGGCGTGCGTACCTGCGCGACGTTCAGCCAACGGCCATCCCGCAGCGAAAAGGACAGCACGGTGAGCCGCCCATCGGCGTCGAGCGCGGGCAGGGTTTCGTGGCCAAGACCCGACAGCTGCTCGGGCGTTCGCACGCCGGCGCGAATCGGGCGGGTTTCGCCATCGGCCAACGCGGCACGGACGCGGGACAGCAACGGCTCAACGCCAGGTTCGCTACGGTCGGTCAGCGCGCTGCCGGGCGAAATCCAATATTGAGCGCGGCCGTAACTGGCGCCTTCCAGGATCGCATCGCGCCGCCGCTCGGGCGCCGTCTCAACCTCTTGCACGACGGCGGTGGACTGCTCGGCGAGAAGCATCAGATCGGGCGGCAGCGCGGAGCTGAACTGCATGAAGATGACCAGCAGAACCACCTGCGAGGCAAGCACGGCCAGGAACAGGAATGCTGTGAGCTGCCCGGTCAGGCGCGCAGGCCACAGGCGCAGCCTCATTCGTCGCCCTTGTGCCATGCCACGGGTGCCGCAAAGAGATAGCCGCCGCCGCGGACGGTCTTGAGGACCGCAGGTTGCTTGGGGTCGCGCTCGATCTTCTGGCGCAGGCGGCTCACCTGATTGTCGATGCTGCGGTCGAACGCATGGGCTGCGTCGCCGTGCAGCAGCTCGAGCAGGCGTTCGCGGTCCAGGACGGTCTGCGAATGGCGCAGGAAGACGAGCAGCATGGCGTACTCGCCGCGGGTGAGTTCCACTGCACCCCCGTACTCGTCAACCAGCTCGCGTGCCGCGACACGCAGGGTCCAGCGGTCGAACACAGCGTTTCCGCCGGGTGTGTCGGCAGTCGATTCCGGCGGATGCGCGCGGCGCATGACGGCGCGGATGCGCGCGAGCAGTTCGCGCGGATTGAACGGTTTGCGCACGTAGTCGTCAGCACCGAGCTCGAGGCCGAGGACGCGGTCCGTGTCCTCGCCCAGCGCGGTGAGCATGATGATGGGAGTGGCGCCCTTGGCGCGCACATAGCGGCAGAACGACAGGCCATCCTCGCCGGGCATCATGAGGTCGAGGAGGATCAGGTCCACCGCATCGCGATCGAACACCGCGCGGGCGCGGGCGGCGTCTTCGGCCGCACTGACGCGATAGCCGCTCTTGCCGAGGTACTCGACCAACGGATCGCGAATATCGCGATGGTCGTCGACCACCAGCAGATGCGCAGCTACGGCGGGCTTAGCGTCGGCTTCCATCGCTCGATCCGGACCGAGTTGGAGCGCTAGTGAGCGTGCCCGGCCGGCGCAGCGCCACCAAGCAAGCCTTGGATGCGGGCGATCAGGGCCTTGGGCTCGAACGGCTTTTGGATGAAATCCACGGCGCCCGCCTGCATGCCGGCGCGCTGGTTCGATTCGCTCGCCGCAGCACTGATAAGCAGAACCGGTACTTTGACGTGCTGGCGGATCCAGGCGCACAGCGACAGGCCATCCTCGCCCGGCATCATCACGTCCATCAGCACGATCGACACCGATTGCTTCGCCAGGATGGCGCGCGCCTCGGCGGCATTCTCGGCCACCAGCGCCGCCATGCCGTACTTGGCCAGCACCCGTGCCAGCAGGCTGCGGATGTCGGCCTCGTCATCGACGATGAGCACGGGGGCGGGCAACGTCATACGGCTTTATAGCGCCGTTTGCCCCTGGGGGTGGGGTGCAAGGGTGACAGGAATCCCCCGCTTTTGGCTCTGACAAGCATCGTTACAAAGAGCCCCAGGCGGCGCCAGGCTCAGCGGCCTGACCGCCGCCTTTCGCGCCCCGCGAGCCGGCCCTTAGCCAGCCACCGCCGTGATGATCCTGATCGGCGCCGGAGCTACGCCGGGACGACGGCGGGGGTGCGGATGAGCGGACGAACGGCAATGGCGATGAATGCCAGCACGCCCATCGCCAGCATCACCAGTACCATCGGATACGGCGTGGCGCCGATCGCCGTGCCGACGGCCTGCGCCGTGACCGCGCCGACAAACAACTGCAGGAACGACGACAAGCCTGCCGCCGACCCAGCCGCGGGCGGATAGACCGCAGTCACCGCCGCGCTGGCGTTCGGCATCGACGCGCCGATGGCAAACGCCGACAGCGCGCCCGGCGCAAAGATGGCCCACACCGACCACACGCCGCCAAAGAGCAACGCTGTCATCAGTACGATGGCGGCAAGAGAGGCAAGCGTGCCCCAGAACACCATGCGGTCGATGCCGAAACGGCGCGAGTACTTTGCGGCAAAGGCGCTGCCGCCGATGTAGCCGAGCGAGATCACCAGGAAGCCGGCGCCGTAGACGGTCGCGGGCTGCTTCAGGATGTTGACCACAACGTAGGGCGCCGCCGAGATGAAGGCAAAGAACATGCCCATCGTGAAGGCCGACTGCAGCGCGTACACGTGGAACAGTGGCAGGCGCAACAGGGCCAGCATCGATTGCGCCAGGCGCGGGCGCGGACCGACTTGCTCGGGCCGCGTCTCCTTCAGGATGGAAACGATCATCACCAGCAGGATCGCGCCGAACGCGCCGATGAATACGAAGGTCGAACGCCAGCCGAAGGCGTCCGTGAGCAGTCCACCAATCAGGGGAGTGATCATGGGGGCGATGCCCATGGCCATCGTCACGACCGCCACCATGCTGGCGGCGCGCTGCGCCCCAAAGACATCTTGGACAATGGCGCGCGACAGCACGATGCCGGTCGCCCCCGCCCCCGCCTGCAACGCGCGTCCGGCAATCAGGGTCGCGATGTTGGGCGCGAACAGGCAAACAATACTGCCGGTCACGAACAGGGCCGCCCCCCAAATGGCCATGGGGCGCCGACCGAACCGGTCCGACCACGAGCCGGACAGCAGCGGGATCACGGCGGCCGAGAACAGCGCGACGCTCAAGGCGAGCTGGGCTACGCCCACGCTCACGTTGAAGTCCTGCTGCACGTGCGGGAGGGCGGGCAGGAACATCTGGGTGGCCGCCGGCGCGGCCGCCGAGAAAGCGGCCAGGAGGGCCAACAGCAGCGGATTGGCGCGGACGTGCGGGCTTGCCGCGTCCGGGGCGGGGCTTGTCATGGGCCGGTGCTTAGCGCCTCGACGGCGAGAACGCCATCCAAGGGCTCGGGCCACTACCCTTGTGGACACTATGCAACAGCCGGTGACGGTCGGCGGGCGTTGCGGCCTGCCCGGCATCCATGCGACAAACTTCCTTGGCGAGGTATGGCCAGCCAGGCGGAGTCCACGCCGGGGGCGGTAATGCTGGGTTATGCATTCCCCGGTGTCGGGAGGAATACGAGCAGGAGACAATGAGCAGAGAATACGACCATCGCGGCCCTCGGCGCCGCGGTTTCGATGACGACGACTATTCGCCCCGCGCGAAAAACAATCGACGCGGCCCAGGCTCCGGCCCCCCCTCTGAAGGCGGCTACCAGGCTGGTGGCGGCGCCCCTAGCGGCTATGCGGGTGGCGGCGGCGGTTACAACAGCGGCGGCGGCGGCGGATACGCTGGTGGCGGTGGTGGCGGCGGCGGATTCCGTCGTGAAGCCCCGGCAGGCGGACCGCCTACCGATGCCACGGTGAAGTGGTTCAACTCCGAGAAGGGTTTCGGCTTCGTCGAACTGGGTGACGGCACGGGCGACGCGTTCCTGCACATCGGCGTGCTGCACAATTCCGGCCGCGAATCGGTGGCTCCGGGCGCCAAGATGAAGGTCACCGTCGGCCAGGGCCAAAAGGGCCCGCAGGTCGTCAGCGTGATCGAGGTCGACGAGAGCACGGCCACGCCGCAGCGTGCGGGCAGTGGCAGTGGTCCCGCCGGCGGACCGCGCGGACCGCGCGCACCGCGACAGCAGGTGGACGTTTCCAACGCCACCGAGGTCAGCGGTACCGTGAAGTGGTTCAGCGCCGACAAGGGCTATGGCTTCGTCGCCACGGCCGACGGCGCCAAGGATGTCTTCGTGCACGTCTCCGTGCTCGAGAAGGCTGGCATCCAGCAGGTCAACGAACAGCAGCGCGTGTCCATGCGCGTCGTCGAGACAGCGAAGGGCCGCGAAGCGGTTTCGATCGCACTCGCCGAGTAAAACTCCCGGCAACGGGAAAGCAAAAGGGCCGGAGCTTACGCTCCGGCCCTTTTTGTTTGCCGCATCGGCAGCCGGCAATCACATGTCGTGCGCGACGATCTCGATGATGTGCCAGGCGTCGTTTGCGCCCTGGCCATTGGCCTGCTCCGGCGCCGTGTCCTTGGCGCTGCGATAGAGCGGCTTGCCCTCGTAGGCCCACTGCCTGGTGCCGTCGTCGCGCGTGAGGATCGAGAACGACTCGAACGGGGCATCGGCCGCCACCGCCAACACCGGCGGCCAGTTCTTGGCGCACTCGTCGTTGCACGTGGATTTGCCGGCGGTGTCTTTGTCGAAGGTGTAGAGCGTCCGGCCATCCTGACTGGCCAGCGCCATTTTGCCGTCCAGCACGTAGAACACCTTGAACTTGCCGATGTTGCCCTCGGCCATCAGCTCCGCGTGCGCAAGGGGAGCAGCCAAAAGAGCGGCCACCAGGGCCGCAGGCGCGGCAAGCGATGCGAAACGAATCATGTTGTCCTCCCGTGGTTGTGCCTTATACCCCCGAGGGGTATGCTGCTGCAATACACGGGAGCGCTAGGCTCCTGCACTGGAAGGTTGCTCCGCGTATGCGCGACAAGGTCCGCACTGCTTGCCTGAAGCGCCTCAGCCGCATCGAGGGCCAGGTACGCGGCATTGGCCGGATGGTCGAAGACAATCGCTACTGCATCGACGTCATCACCCAGATCGCCGCCGTGCGCGCCGCCCTGCGCAAGGTCGAGGACGAGCTGTTGCGGGACCACACCGATCACTGCGTCGAGCATGCCATCGCGTCGGGCAACAAGGCCGAGCAGCGCAAGAAGATAGGCGAGCTTTTGGTGCTGCTCGAGCGGACCAAACGCTGATGCGCCGGCACGCGATAATCCTTGGCTTCGCATTGTGCCTGACGGGCATTGCGCCGGCGCATGCATTGACGGCGGATGATGCCGTTCGCATTGCCCTGCGCAAGCACATCGCGCCCACCGGCCCCATCCACGACGCCGCCGAGCCCGACGTCGCCGCGGCCATGACGGAATTCGTGGAGGACGTTCGCGGTGCCTGGTTCCGCGCCGTCGCGGCGCGGCAGGCATTGGCGCTTCTCGACGAAGTGCGCGAGACGCTCGACCTTTCGGCGGAGTTCGCCCAAAGCTTGCGCGACGCCGGCAACCTGAGCGCGCTCGACTTGATGCGCCACCAGGTGCTGCAGGCCGAGACAACCGCGGGGCTCGCGGTGTTGCGCGCCGATCTGCAGATCGAGCAGGAGCGGCTGGCTCACCTTGTGGGCATGGCCCTTAGCGATCTTGGCCTGCCGGACAAGCTTGCGGACGTGCCGCCCTCGCCCGCCGCCGCGCCACCCACCGCCAGCCTGCCGCCCGAGGCGCAGTGGAGCGTGCGGACGGCGCACTTGAAGTACTTGGCCGCGCACGAGCGCGCCCGCGCCTACGCGGCGACGATCGTTCCGTTGCGGCGCAAGATCACCGAGGAGACGACGTTGCGCTTCAATGGCATGCTGGTGGACATATTCGCGCTCCTCGCCGATGTGCGCGAGCAGGCCAGCGCGTCACTCACTGCCATCGAGGCAGAACGCGACTTCTGGCTGGCCGAGAACGCGCTTCGCTACGCCGAGGTCGTCTCACACGAGCCCCAGGCCGCACCGGTGCTGGCGCCAGGCGCACGCAGCGGCGCTGCAGGCGGAGGTCATTGATGCTGTCCCGCCGCAACCTGCTGACCGGGGCGGCGCTGTTGGGGGCCGCGGCGGTCAGCCGCGCCTCGCTGAGCGCCATTCCCGAGGCCGCCTACCCCGCCGGTCCGCGCACGCAAGTGCCGCCCCTGCCCACCACCGGGCGGCCGTTCCATCCGGTGGTTACGCTGAACGGCTGGTCGGCGCCGTGGACGATGAACGGCGAGTGGAAGGAATTTCATCTCGTGGCGGAGCCGGTCGAGCGCCAGATCGCGCCCGGCATGCGCGCCAAGTTGTGGGGTTACAACGGCCAGAGTCCGGGCCCGACCATCGAAGGGGTCGAGGGCGACAAGGTCCGCATCTTCGTCACCAACAAACTCGCCGAGCCGACCACCGTGCACTGGCACGGCATGATCCTGCCGAACGGCATGGACGGAGTAGGCGGCCTCACGCAGCCCTACATCCCCGTCGGCAAGACGTTCGTCTACGAGTTCGAGCTCGTGAAGAGCGGCACGTTCATGTACCACCCGCACGCCGATGAGATGGTGCAGATGGCGATGGGCATGATGGGCCTGTTCATCGTGCACCCGCGCGACCCGGCCGAGCATCGGGTGGACCGCGACTATGCGTTCCTGATCAACGCCTACGACATCGCGCCGGGCGCCAGCACGCCAAGCGTCGCCACCATGACCGACTTCAACCTGTGGAGCTGGAACAGCCGCGTGTTTCCGGGCATCGACGTGCCGGTGGCCGGGCAAGGCGAACGCGTCCGCATCCGCATGGGCAACCTGTCCATGACGAGTCACCCGATCCATTTGCACGGCCACAGCTTTGAGGTGACGTGCACGGACGGCGGCTGGGTGCGCGAGAGCGCGCGCTGGCCGGAGGTGACGACGGACGTCCCCGTTGGCGCCATGCGCGCCGTCGAGTTCGTGGCCGAAAACGAAGGCGACTGGGCATTTCACTGCCACAAGTCGCACCACACCATGGGCCCCATGGGACACGGTACCGCCAACATGATCGGTGCGCGCCAGGATCACCTGGAGGAGCGCATGATCAAGCTGGTGCCGGATTTCATGGTGATGGGAAACCACGGCATGGGCGACATGGGTGAAATGGAGATGCCACTTCCCGACAACACGCTGCCGATGATGACCGGCTCCGGGCCCTTTGGCGCACTGGCCATGGGCGGCATGTTCACCGTCTTCAAAGTGCGCAAGGGCCTGGGACCGCGCGACTTCACCGACCCCGGCTGGTACACCCAACCCGCCGGCACCACAGCCCGCGAGGTATAGCGATGCGTCCAACGAGTATTGCGGCCGCCCTGGCCATTGCCGTGGCGTTCACGACAGGTGCGGCGGCACAACCCGCGCAAGTCGGCACCGCCATCGGCGAGGTACGCCGGATCGACCTCGACGCCAACAAAGTGACGGTGGCGCACGAGCCGATCGAGGCCTTCAACATGCGCGCCATGACCATGGTGCTCCAGGCGCCGGAGCGGGCCCTCATCGACAAACTGGCCGTCGGCGACAAGGTGAAGTTCACAGTCGCGCGCAATGGCGGCGCCTTCACCGTCCAAGCCATTGAAGTGGTTAAGTAGAACGATCGGTCTAGGCCTGCGCGCCGTGCTCACGGCTTCGTGAACGGCTTTGCCGTCGAAAGTTTGTCCTATGGGAAGGTTGCACAGCGCACCTGCGGCGAATCCGTTATGGTGCGATTTCGCGTCGGAGGGGGCGCGTTCCGGTTCCATTGGCTCAAGGGGGCGCCAGTAGCGCTCATGTTCGGTCTCTTCGGCATCAAAAAGAAGGAAAAGGAACTCCGCAGCGCCCTCTCGTTGCACAAGTTCGAGATGGAGTTCCCCCGGGTCCTGGAAGACTTCAAGCTCGCCCCGGCACAACGCGCCAGCAAGAGCGATCGGTATGCGGAGATCGAGGCGGTAGCCCGCTTCATCCTTGAGCACGTGCTCGCCGATGCCGTGGCCAAGGGCAAGGTCAGGGATCAAGACGACCTGGCGGCAACCGCCACCTTCAGCGCATGGCGATGCGACTACCTCGGCACCAACGGCGGCCTGGAGAAGGCTGAGATCCGCGAGTTGCAGGGCATGGTCCCCGGCTTCGTGTTTCCGAAGACAGCGGCGAAGCTGATGCAGTCGAGCGGCGACTTCCGCGCCATCCTGTCGAAGGGCCTGATCAAGTACGAGGCCATCGCCAGCAAGGGCAAGTATCAGGCGGTGATGGATCGCATGGACGATGCCCTGACGCAGTTCGTGTGCCAGCGCCGCACCGAATACCTCTCGGTGTTCGGCGAAGTCATCGCCAGCCTCAAGAACTAGCCGGCGGCCGAGGCCGCCCCTCACTTCTTTCCGAGCAGAAAGAACGTCTCGACGTCGCCGCGGCCGCGGATATTCATGATGCCGCGCGATTCCAGCACGTACTTGTCGCGCAGACGGTCCGCTGTTTCGACCGAGATGTGGATACGGCCCGGCTCGCAGTATGACTCATGCCGGGACGCCATGTTGACCGTGTGGCCCCAGACGTCGTAGGCGAATTTGTGCGTGCCGATGACGCCGGCGACGACCGGACCGGACGCGATGCCGACGCGCATCTGCAGCGGCGCCACCAAACTCGGATTGAGCTCGGTCAGCACACGCTGCATGCCGAGCGCCAAGTCGGCGATCGCCTCGGCGTGGTCGAGACGCGGCATGGGCACGCCGGCCGCCGCCATATAGGCATCGCCGATCATCTTGATCTTCTCGACGTTGAGTTGCACCACGAGACGGTCGAATTCGGAGAAGACGCGATTGAGCGCCTCGACGACCTGGCGTGGAGTAAGTGCGGCGGCAAAGCGCGTGAATCCAACGAAGTCGCTGAATAGCACCGTGGCGTCGTCGAACGCGTCGGCGATGACGTCCTCGCCCGCGGACAGGCGCATCACGGTCTGCCGCGGCAGGATGTTGAGGAGCAGCGAGTCTGACTTCCGCTTTTCAAGCTCTAGCCGCTCGCGATAATGCCGATCGGCGTCGCGCCAGCGCTTGCGTGCCAGCGTCGACGTCAGGCGAGCGCGCAGGATGACCGGCTTCACCGGCTTCAGCAGGTAATCGATGGCGCCGCTTTCAATGCAGCGCAGCACGTTGTCCTGGTCCACCGCACTGGACACCATGATGACGGGCGTCTCACGCAGGCGGGGATCGCTGACAATGCGCTTCAGCACCTCCTCGCCGTCCATGCCGGGCATGTTGAGGTCCAGCAGCACGAGGTCGAAGTCGGACTGCCGCAAGAGGCGGAGCGCCTCCTCGCCGCTTGAGGCGGGTACCGGGTCGTGCCGCTCGCGGCGCAACTGCTGCACGACCAGCGCCCGGATGGCTTCGTCGTCATCGACGACCAGAATGCGTGCGGTGAGCGATGTCGCGGAGCGTTCGCGGTGCGGCGCCGCCGTCTGCTCTGCAGCCGCCTCGGCCGCAGCGGCGGTACGCACCGGCTCCCAGATCTGATCCATGACCTCGAGCGCTTCGTCGGCAAGGGCCAGCAACTGATCGATCGGAGCGGCGAGCTGTGGCGTGGAACGGAGGTCCTCGGACAGCAGTTCGGCGAAGCCGCGCACGGCCGCCGTCGGATTGCGCAGGTCGTGCCGGACGCGACGGATGCCGGCCGGGGTGGGCTGGGCGCGGACGTCGTCGATGGACGCCTCCACCATGCGCTCCAAGGTCTGGGCCGACGACAGGCAGCGGTCGGCCACCGGCAGCAGCCGCTGTCCCTGCGCCGCACCCGCGATCTGGCGCTGCACGGCCGCGGCCAAGGCGGCCGCATCCCTAACCAGAGGTAGCAGGCTGTCCCGGATGCGCTCCGCCATCTCCTCGGGCGCGAGGGTCTCTTCTGGGGCCAGGGCTTCGTGCCGAGTCATGCCGCAACCGTGCCAAACTGCGGAGTCCCCCGTCTACAGCCGATTGCAGCTCGGTGCCACAACCTGACATTGCATACACCGGCGTGAGGAGTGGCGATCGGACGAGCCCCCGCTGCGCGCCAAAGGGATAGGGTCCACCGCCAATGGACCGCTAGGGTGTAAACCCGCCCGCGATATCCTGCGGCCTGCGTAGTGTGCGGTACTTGGGCAAGGTCGCCCCCCAGGCGGGCGGCGGGAGAGGTACAAATGGCCGACGCGATGGCGGAACGCGGTGCACCGCGCGCGAGCCCATGCCGCGTGCTCCTCGTCGATGATGACGCCCTCACCAGCATGTCCACCTCCGACGTCCTCGCCGACCTGGGGCACCAAGTGGTCGAGGCACGCTCGGCCCGCCGCGCGCTCGAGATTCTGCGCGAGGGCACTCCCATCGACGTGGTGGTCACGGACCAAGCCATGCCCGGGATGACAGGTACGCAGCTCGCGGCCGAGATTCGCGCTTCCTGGCCCGACCTGCCGATCATCGTGGCGACCGGTTACTCCCAGTTGCCGGCCGAGCGTGCGCCCCGCCTGCTGCACTTGATGAAGCCGTACCTCGGGCCCGATCTCGACGCCGCGATCGTCACGGCAGTCCAGCAGCGGTAGACGGGACCTTCGCCAAAGGCGAAGGTCCAATCCAACAGCGCATGAGGCCGCCGCTAGAAGCGGATGCGGTTGCCATTCAGAGGCGATCGCCATCCACGAGGTCGTAGTACCGAGTGTTGGCCCGGCCGCGGTCGTCCAGGCCGACCTCGAATACCGCCCGTCCGTCGATCACGCGCGGCTGGATCCACAGCACGGTGCCATCTTCCGCGGCGCGCGCAACGATGTCCCGCAGCGAGTGCTGGGTTAGCTGCATCAGCGTTTGATGCTCGACGGCACGCATGACGGCGTTGGGTCGATCCTGGATTCGGTCGTTGTCGGGGTTCCAGTTCCCGCCGTCGATCCCGCCGCGGTACTCGCGCAGTACGGCGGTCTCCACATTGTCGCCGGCACCGCGGTCGGTGGCGTAGACGGACAACCCGAGGTTGCCTTCATCGTTGACGAAGAAGTTGGCGCGGATTGGTGTGCCGCCCTCCCGCTCCACGCTGCGCAAGGCCTGTGCCAGCGAGACGCCAGCGTTATCGAGGCGCTGGATCACCTGTTCGAGGTTGCGAACGTTGGCGAGGTCTTCGGCGGCAAACGCCGTCCCGCTCGACAGGCCCGCGGCGACGATCGCCACGAAGACGAATGCTCGGCTGATACGCATGGGCAGGCTTCCTCTCGTTGCGGCGCGCCACGGCGCGCCAGACGGTTCGAGGGAGGGACGCACAGACGCGTCGAGGCGTGGCGGGCCGGCAGGGAGCCGGCACGCCAGCCTTCCACCTCGAACTCACGGCCGATGCCGAAAACATCGACCGCGCTGAGCGTAGCCTTGTGCGGCACGGCGCCCTACTGCGCCGAAGCGATGACCCATTGGTGACGGGGCGGGCCGGCAATACCTCGGCCGGAGGGTGTGGGCGAGGCCTCCCCTACTCCGCCGCCATCGTGCTGGGCGGCGCGCCAAACGTGACGTGCCGGTCGTGGTACTGCGCCAAGGTTGCACGATGGCCGATGCTGACGATGGCCGCCTGCGGCAGACGCCTGCGCAGAAGGGTGTAGAGCTTGCCTTCACTCTCCTCATCGAGCTGCGACGTCGCCTCGTCGAGGTAGATCCACGCAGGCTGCAGCAGCAACGCCCGCGCAAACGCAATGCGCTGTTGCTCGCCCAGGGACAACATCTGGCCCCAGTTGCGCGATTCATCCAGGCGGCCGACCAGGTGGCTGAGGCCCACCGCGTTGAGCACTTCCCGAATCTGCTCGTCGGAGTAGTGCTGCGCCGCGCCAGGATAGGCGACGACCATGCGCAAGGCACCGAGCGGCAGATACGGCTTTTGTGGCAGGAACAACGGGGTGCCGTGGGAAGGCAGGTCTATGCGCCCCTTGCCGAAGGGCCAGAGGCCGGCGAGGGCACGGAAGAACGTGCTCTTACCGACGCCCGACGGGCCACGAATCAGGAGCGAATCGCCCTGCGCCACCGTCACGTTGAGGTTGCGCTGCAGCACGGTTCCCTCGGGCAGCGCAAGGTCGAGCCCGCTCACGGTGAGCTGGTTCGAGTTTGCAGACGGCGCGCGGGCGATATCGCGCTGATCCTGCTCGGCGCGGCGGATTTCGTCCATTGCGCGGGTAAACGTTGTCAGTCGGTCGACGTTGGCGCGCCAGTCGGCCAGCGTCGAGTACGCGTTGACGAAGAACGATAACGCACGCTGCACCTCGCCGAACGAATTGCTCGCCTGCATCAACGTGCCGAGCGGAATCTCTCCGGCGAAGAAGCGTCCCTGGGTGATCAGGAATGGAAACACGACGGCCGCCTGATTGTACGCCGCCGTCAGCATGTTCACGCGTAGGGCGCGCAGCATGTAGGTCCACCAATTGGTGACGACGGCCTGGAAGCGATCGTCCAGAGTCGCGCGCTCGTCGCGCTCGCCGCCGTAGAGCGCGATGCCCTCGGCGTTCTCGCGCACCCGCACCATCGAGTAGCGGAAGTCGGCGTTCACCTTGTACATCATGTAGTTGATGCCGATGAGCGGGCGGCCGACGAGGTGCGTCAGCCACGTACCGACGATGGCATATCCAAGGGCGGCCCAGAACATGTCACCCGGCACTGCAATGTCGGTGCCGGGAATGATGAACGTGCCGGAGATGTTCCACAGGATCACGCTGAACGCGAACAGCGTCAGTACCGAATCCAGCAGACCCGTGAACAGCGATTCGGTCTGCGCCACGAACAGGTCGGTGTCTTCCTGGATGCGCTGATCGGGGTTGTCGGTAGTGGCAGCACCGCGCGTCTGCAGCACGTAGTAGGAGCGGTGGGACAGCCACATCGACATATAGTGGTCGGTGAGCCAGTGGCGCCAGCGAATGCGCAGCAGCTGGCGTACGAACGCGCCGCTCACCACGCCCGCGACGTTGATGGCGGCAAGAATGGTGAACATCGCCATCTCCTGCCAGAAGATGGCCTGATCAAGCGCCTGCAGTGCGTTGTAGAAGCGCCCGTACCACGCGTTGAACTGCACGTTCAGATAGACCATGCCGACGGTGATACCGATCACCACGCCCAGGAGCGCGAAGGCCTTCCATTTCTCCTCGGAGACCCAGAAGGGGCGGACCAGCCGCCACAAGTCATGGAAGAATGAACGCTTCATGGAATGGCCTCGGAGAGTGGGCAATTGCGCGATGATACGGCCAAGACACCGTATCGACTATTCCTTCCGCCAATGGGTACGCTTCACCACTTGCCCGCAGCAACGAAAGGACCCCTGCGATGGTGGCCCACGTCTACAAGAAGCTCGACCTCGTCGGTTCCTCAACGACCAGCGTTGAGGACGCCATCAACGGCGCAGTCGCCCGGGCATCCGAGACGATGCGCAACCTCGATTGGTTCGAGGTTACCGAGATCCGGGGGCATATCGAGGATGGCAAGGTCGCCCACTATCAGGTGGGCGTTAAGGTCGGCTTCCGGCTGGAGTAGTGCAGCGAGCGGCGGATCAGGCGCCGCCGACCTCGCGCACAGCCCGCACAAGTGTCAGCGCCAGCTCGTGCGGGAACGTTGTGATGTTGAAGTCGTCGGTGATCATCACCTGCGCCCATACGATGGCGCCGTTGCGGCCGTCGCGCAGCTGGCAGTGGAACTTGTAGAGACCGTTGTCGTTGCTGACATCGCCCATCAGCACGTAACGGACGTTGAGTTCCTGGGCGGCGTCGACCGCCGACGGATCCTCGCCGATCGCCTTCACAACTACGTCATTGGCGACGATGCTGACGTCGGTACCGACGGCGAGCAGCCTGGCTACAGCGGCCACCAGCGGCCACACCTGGCGCGCGGCTTCATCCGCGATGGCATCGTCCCCCGGCATTGGCAGAATGGCTACCGACAACGCGGGCCTTGCCGCCTGCGCCCACGAGCTACCCGGAAGGGAGAACGCAAGTGCGGCGCCAAGAAGCGCTGCGGCAACCATCTGGATCATGCCATGACAACCTCCGGCGAACCGGGGCTGCGGTCAAGCCCGCGCGGGCGAGAGGAGGACGGGCGGTGCTGGATGACGGCCGCCAGCCGGTCCACGACCAAATCCCAGCGGAAGCGCGCGCTGGCGTGGCTCCGGGCGGCCTCGCCAAGTTCCCTGCCCTTCGCCTCGTCGCACAGGACGTCGTAGAGGGCATCGGCCAATGCTTCCGGCGTGGGGATGGGCGCCAGGCGGCCGGTAACTCCATCCACCACCGCCTCGCGGCGGCTATCCATGTCGATGGCGACCAACGGCAACCCAACGGATGCGGCCTCGACGTAGACCTGCCCGAAGGGCTCGAACAACGACGGCAAGCAAAAGCAGGACGCGCGCAAATAGCTGCGTACCAGATGCTCGTACTGATGCGGATCGCGCCGGTCGAGGAAGCCATCCACCTGCACGGCCGGGTGCTTGACCGGAGGCGAGCAGCCGACGATGCGCAGCGTGGCGTCGGGCAACCGCCTGAGCAAGAGTTCGAACGCGCGCAGCAGCAGCGGGCCACCCTTGCGATCCCAGTCGATGCCGACAAACAGGATTTCGCGCGCGCGGCGCGTCTCCTGCAGCCCCTCCGGTACCACAAGGTTGGCGCCGACCCAGATAGGCGTGACGTTCTCCGGCTTCACGCCGTAGTCATCGACGATGCTGCGTTTGGCCCACTCCGACATTGTGAACACGTGCGCAGCATTGTGCAGAACCGTGCGCTGGACATGCAGCGCATGCTCGGCGGTCGCGCGCGACAGCCGATTGACCTCGAAACGGCCGGCAGCGCGCGCCTGCACGATGGTCATGTCGGTGAACACATAGTGCGGGCCGAATTCAGGCGGCACGTCGATCAGGGTCCCGATCTGCAGGAGCGGCCCCCGTTCGCCTGCTTCGCGCAGGGTGCGTGCCAGGCGTTGGGTGAGCAGCGCATTGCCGGTACGGCCCCACGGCCAGGCGGGCGACACCTTTGGCGCAGGGCGGCCGTTCTGCCAGCGCACGGAGAGCGCACCGCGCAGCAGGTCGGTGGCGGGAATCTGCTTGGCCGAATATTGCGCCCCCAGCGCACCTTTGCTCTCCAGAGCCTCTGCCAAGTGGCGGCTGAAACCGGAAAAGGTGCGCGGATGGGACGGGTGACCCCACGCAACGAGCGAGACTGACCAAGGCCGCGTCGGGCGCTTTGGTTCGATCACCGGCTTCTCTCCCACAGTTGAACGGGGAGAGAAGCACACCAGCAACCGGCGCGACAAAGCCGCCGTTGGCAAAGGCCGGGAGTATCGGCGATACCCCCAAGGAGCTTCGCGTTACGCGGCGGGCTTCAGCGCCAGGCCAAAGAAGCGCCGTATGCCGGTTAGGATCTTGTCGGCGACGGTCTGCACGTCCTTTTCGGGCGCGGCGTCCGACAGCGACGAGGTATTCGCCATCGCCACCTGGCGTTCGGCCGCCATGGTGCTGAGCACGTCCGCGAGCGAGGGTCGCGACTCGAGCAAGGGAGCGATGTGCTCCTTCGCGATCTCGAACACAACCGCGGTGGTGGCGGAGACGACGGTGGCGGAGCGCGGCAGGCCGGTCAGCAGCGACATCTCGCCAAAGAATTCGCCGGGACGCACCTTGCCGACCTTGTGCTGCGCCTCGCTGTCCTTCTTGGGCACGAGCACTTCGAGCAGGCCCTCGACGAGCACGAACATCGAGCTGCCGACGTCGCCGTGGCGGATGACGACCTCTCCCATACCGTAGTTGCGCAGCACCATGCTCTTAGCCAATCGGTTGCGCTCGCCTTCGTTCAGGCCGCGGAACAGGCTGACGCGCGCGAGCAGTTGCGGGCCGTGCGAGAAATGATCGAGCAGGCGCTCGGGCATGGGCGCCGAATAGGTGTCCTGCTTCGGATAGGCCGGCGTGAGACCGGCCTTCTGCAGATGATGCAAAACGTGATCGAGCACGATGTGCTTGATCTTGCCGGGCCCACCATTGCGGCCGTCGGAGTGGAAGAAGACCTTGTAGCGCACGCCGTTCTGGTCGATGGCGGCGATCTGCGCCTTGGGCGCCGGATCGGCGACGGGGCCGCCGGCGTGCACCGATTCCTTCAGGGCGGCGTCGAGGATACGCAGCACGCGCGTGCTCTCGACACCAAAGTCGAACGCGAGGGCGAGTTCGAATTCACTCGCCGGCTGCGGCCGCGATTGATTGGTGATGACCGCCATGCCGAGCACGCTGTTCGGCACCACCTGCAAATTGCCTTCCGGCGTGATCAGGCGCGTCGAGCGCCAGTTCACTTCTTCGACGCGGCCGCTGACCGACATGAAGCCGCGCTCGAACACAGAAATGTGGTCGCCGATGTGGAACGGCCGCTCGATATTCAGTGCCACGCCCGAGAAGACGTCGCGGATCATCGTCTGCAGCGCGAGGCCGACGACGATGCCCATAGCGCCCGACGCAGCGAGTACGCCCGTCAGCGACTGGTTGAAAACGATGCCGACAATGCCAAGACCGGCGACGAAGAAGACCAACGCCCCCGACAGCTGGGTGAGGAGGCGCGGCGCCTGTGCGCCCGTCAGCTTCGTGAACAGCGTCTCCCACAGGAAGAGGTTGATGACGCGGTTGATGAGGAACGCCGCCGACATCCACGCGCCCACGGCGAGCACGTACGGGAAGTAGTCGAAGGTGCGCCCCAGGGCCTGGCTGGAGAACTCCCGCAGGGCCTGATCGCCAAACGCAAAAATGGACAAGAAGGCGGCAAAGATGGCCGCCGGCAGGAGCAGCTTGCGCGCCGTTTCCCCCGTCATTTGAAGCCCCGACTCGCCTGAACGGCCGCGCCCAAATGCGGCCGTCATACAACCGTAACAACGGCGTGACGGGTACCATAGGCCCCCGAAACTTCCAACGGAATCAATGTTAATTGCCTGCTAGGGGCCGTTAACATTTCGTCCGGGACAAGGGGTCAGTTCAGGGTGCGGACGGCCGCGGAGGCTTGCTCGGCGCGCTCGCGCTGATCGGATTCCGTGTAGAGCCGGGCGGCGATGCGGTAGCGGATGTTCGCTTCCATCCGGCTTTCGCCCACGGCGACCAAGGCGCGCGCCAAGCCGAAGTGAGCCTCGGCCTCCCCCAGCCGGTCACGCGCCGCCACGAAGGCGGCCAGGGCCTGTTCATAGAGCGCCACAGCCTCCCGCGGGGCGTTGTTCTCGGCGGCCAGCACGGCATGGGCCAGGAGGCTCTGGCCGGCCTCGGCCTGCAGGTCCGCGGTGGCAAAGGTGCGTGCCGCGGCGGCGAACGACCCGGCCGCATCGGTCGGTACGCCGCGCCTCGCCTCGAGCCAACCTTCGGCCAGGAGCAGCATGCCGCTGCCGGCGGGACCGAATTGGCCGGCCAGCACGCGCGCAGCAGCCAGACGCGCCTCGGCCGCGTCCGGCAACTCCAGGTGGCTGCGCTGGGCCATCGCAATCGCGCCGCGCTCGGGCAGCGGGGCGGCGGCGCCCTCCTCGTAGGTCATCGCCTCGTGCGACTGCACATCGCGGGCGCGCTCGAACGCCACGAGGGCGCGGGCGTAGGCCTCGATTGCGGCGTCGGCGTTGCCGAGGCGACGCTCGAGGTCCCCGGTAGCCGCCCACGCATCGAACTCGCCGTGCGGCAACTTCATCTCGGCGAAGATCAGGCGCGATTCGCTCAGTGCGCGGCGGGCCAACGCGGGGCGTCCGGCGAGCGCCTCCAGGCGGCCAAGGCCGAGATGCCCGAGCGCTTCGAGCATGCGGTTGCCGCCCTGGTCGGCGTAATTGATGTTCTCGGCAAGACGCAGCCGCTCGCGATCGTTCTCGTCGACATAGTTGACGAGTTCGGCGCGGGAGCGGTCGGCAGCCTGCTGGCCTTCGCGATCGTTGAGAACGTCGAAGATGGCGCGGGCCCGCGACAGCATCCCATCGGCGGTGACGATGCGTCCCAGGCGCCGGTCGCTGTCGGCGATGCCGAGCAGCGCGTGCGCTTCTTCGCGCCACAGTTCGTGGGCATGGAACGTGGCGGCGGCTTCCTGGAAGCCGGCAAGGGCGGCCTCGTTGTTGAACCGGGCGCGCTCCAGCTCCGCCACGGCGTATGCAACGCGGGCAATGCCGGCCTCGTCGTTCGCCTGCCGGAACGCCGTGCGGGCCCGGGCGTAAATGCCACGCGAAACCTCGCCCTGCCCGGTCGTGCGGACATGGGTCGCGAGCGCCAGCAAGGCGCGGCCGACGCCGGCCTGATCGCCGCTGCTCTGGAACACCTGCACGGCGCGTTCGTAGGTCGCGCGCGCGTCGGCGTCGCGGCCCTGGTTAGCCGCCTGTTGCGCCTGCGTCAGCAGCGTCTCGGCATTGGTACCGCGCGGCGGCGCCTTGGCGCCCCCGGTGATGCCGGTAACGGCATCCTCGGCCTTCTGGGTGTTGTCCTGGTCACCGCAGGCGCCCAGCAGCGCCGCGCAGACCGCGATGATGAGCAGGGCGCGCATCAGTGGGCGCGGCTCGCGTCCCAGCGCGAGCGATCGATGCGGACTCCGATGTCGTTCAGCAAGGTGCGTGCCTCGATCTGGTAATCGGGAAAGGCTGCGATGTTGGCATCCAGTTCGTCGGTGTCCCCGCGCACGCGCAGCGCCTCGACCGCCGGCAATCCGAGAAAGTGGGCGGCAGCCGCGATGGGCTCGGGCAGGGACTGAATGATGGCCGCGGCTTCGTTCAATTCGTTTTCTGCCGCCTCGGCGTGTTCCTTGTCCACCAGGTTGTCGGCCTTGACGAGGTGCGCGAGCGCCACGCCGAACGTGACATTGGCGCGCTCGAACAGGCCGCTTGCAAGGTCGGCGCGCTGGTCCGCCTCGGTGGCCTGCACCAGCATCTGGCTGAGCTGCGCGAGTTCGAGCATCGCGCGTGCCTCGCCGAGCAAGTCGTTCTGGCCCGCGAACAGCGCCGCCGCCTCGCGCAACAGCGCACTTGCCTCGGCGAGAGACGCGCCCTGGCGCGCAAGGATGCCGTCTGCGAGCTTGGCCTGCGCCTCGCCAGAGCTGTCCTCGTTGCGGCGGTAGAGCGCGATCGCTTGTGTCAGTGCTTTGCGCGCGGCCGGCACGTCGCCAAGAGCCGTCTCCATCTGTCCCAGGCGTAGAAACGCCGTCGCTGCCTCGCCGTGATTGAGCGTGGTGAGTTGCTGCGCCGCAGCTGCATAGCGCGTTCTCGCCTCGGCGAGGCGGCCCTGCAGGCGTTCCAGGTCGCCGCGCGTCAGTTGCACGCGGCCAAGGCCGTCGCGCGCGCCGATGCGGCGGAAGGCAGCTTCGGCCTGGTCCAACTCCGTGCGGACCTCGACGTTGAACCCCCAGGCCAGCGCTTCCCGCGCCGCCGTGACGTTGGCGTCGGCGTCGCGGCGCATCTGCGCGGCAGTGGCCTTTGGCCCCGCAACATCGAGAGCGACGAAGGTACACAGAAGAGCGGCGGCCAGCGCCGCAACGCTGGTCGTGGCGCGCAGGCGGCCGCGCAACAACAGGGCGGCGAGTGCAAAGGCGAGCAGGAACGCGAGGCTGGCGAAGCCCCACGGCGACATCACCGTTACGCGTGCCAATTCCATGGCCGTGCCCGCAATGGGGTCCCGCAAGGGCGCGGTCCCGACGTAGGTGCGGCCGGAACGCTTTCGCGTCCCGGCCGCTTAACCCCTACTCCTGTGGCGGGGCGATAGAAAGCCCCTCCGCAGGGTTGCCGTTGCTTACGTCCAGCTCAGGTCGTGGTTCCTGAACGGGGTCGTGCGCATGCGCTTGCCCGTCGCCTGGAAGACGGCGTTGGCAGCGGCGGCCGGCGTCGGCGGGCCTGCAGGCTCGCCCATGCCACCCCACGTGCCGCCCTTGGTCAGCGCAAAGTGCACTTCCACCGGCGGCATCATGTTGATGCGCATCATTTGGTACGTGTCGAAGTTGAGGTTGGTGAACTGGCCGCCCTTCAGATCGAGGCCGCCCATCCACGCATGCGTCAACTCCCAGCACGCCGCGCCCTCGAGCTGCTCGGTGCAGTTCAGCGGGTTGATGACATGCTGGCTGTTGATGGCGACGACCACCTTCTCGATGGTCAGCACGCCACGGCGCGTCACGTTGACGGTCACGCAGGCGCCGCAGATCGAAGCGTGGTCTTCCATGACCGCGACGCCCATGCCCTGGCCCTTCGGCAGGTTGGTCTTGTAACCAGCCTTGTCCTTCAGGGTCTGCAGCACGACCTGCCAGTCTTCCTGGCCTTCCGTCATCTTCAGACGCCAATCCAGCGGATTCCAGCCGCCGGCGAGCGCCATCTCATCCACGAAGCCTTCGAAGATGAACCCGTTCTGGTTGGTGCCGGGTGCACGGTGCGTCGCCGTCGGGATGTGAGAAGCGACGACGTGACGCTCGAAGCGCTTGTTCGGGATGTTGTACGGGTTGTCCTCGATGCCCGAGGTCACGCGCGTTTCCGTGCCGACCGAGCGGGAGAAGAACGCCGTCGGCAAGCCGTTGGCACCGAGCACCGCCTCGAAGCGAGAGGTGTGCGGGCTGCGCTGCTTGCCTTGCAGGATGTCTTCCTCGCGGCTCCACACCACCTTTACCGGGCGGCCGAGCTGCTTGGAGAGTTCCGTCGCCTGCTTGGTAACGGCAGTGTTGCCACCGCCGCCGCCGCCGAAGGCGCCGCCGATGAACGTCGTGTAGACGTAGACGTTCTTCGGATCCATGCCCGACTGCGCCGCGGCAAGCCGCAACGCGGCAGACTGGTCTTGGCTTGGCGTATAGACGTCGACGCGGTCAGCGGTGACGCTGACGGTCGCGTTGGCCGGCTCCATGCGCGCATGTGCCTCGTACGGACGCGAGTACTCGGCCTTGACGACCTTGTTCGTGCCCGGGTTGGCGATCATGGCGAACACGTCGCCGCCCTTCGACTCGCCGAGCGCTTCGCCGGGCAGGCCAAGAAGACGCGTGGCATTCTCGGCCATCGTCTGCGTGCTGACATTGGCATTGCGGCCCAAGTCCCACTCGATCGGCAGAAGATCGAGCGCAGTCTTGGCGCGGTAGTAGCTGTCGGCCACCACGGCAACGCCCGACTGCATGTCGGGACCGCCGGTGAGGTTCGGCACCTTCTTCATCTCGTACGCGCCGATAACGCCAGGACGGCCCTTGATCGCTTCGAAGTTGAAGCTTTTCAGGTCACCCCAGGGAACCGGGCAGCACTTCACCGCGGCATACACCATGCCGGGCAGGCGCGTGTCGATCGAGTACTGGGCCGAGCCGTTGACCTTCAGCGGAACGTCGAGGCGCTGGATCGACTGACCGAGCAGCCACCACTCTTCCGGCTTCTTGATCTTCGGCTCTTCCTCAAGGCGGATGCCGGCGGCAGCAGTGGCGAATTCAGCGTAGGTGCCGCGGCGGTTGCCCGACGTCAGCGTGCTGTCCTTGGCCACAACCTGGTTGCGCGGAACGCCCCAGGCCTTTGCCGCAGCTTCCTTGAGCCGCTCGCGTGCCGACGCGCCCGCCTGCATCAAGTGCGGGTGACGCGAACGCACCACGTTCGAGCCCGAAGTGCTCATGTTGATGTATTCGTTGTTGTTGCGAACGTGACGGTTCGCATCGGCGAATACGGCGCGGACCTGCTTCCAGTCCACGTGCAGTTCTTCGGCGATCATCATCGGCACCGATGTGAGAGCGCCCTGACCCTGCTCGGTGTGTGGAACGCGGATGGTGACGATGCCTTCGGGATCGATCGTCAGCCACGCGTTGACTTCGACGCCGTCCTTGTCGGTCGGATTCAGCCACGGCTTGGCATTGATCGCCGCCGCATTGGCGGTTGCCCAGTGGAAGCCGACCATCATGCCGCCGCCGGCCGCAACCGTGGTAACGATGAAGTTGCGGCGAGTGATTTCCATATGCGTCATGCTCGCCTCCCCTAGCGCGTGCCGATCTCAGCAGCGCGATGAATCGCCTGCCGGATCCGCAAATACGTGCCGCAACGGCAAATGTTCTCGACCATCACCTCGTCGATTTCGGTGTCGGTCGGACGGGGACGCTTGGAGAGCAGCGCAGCGGCGGTCATGATCTGACCGGATTGGCAGTAGCCGCACTGCGGCACGCCCATCTCGGACCAGGCGACCTGGACCGGATGCGTGCTGTTGTTCGACAGGCCCTCGATCGTCGTCACCTTGGCGCCGACAGCGGCCGACACCTTGGTGTTGCACGACTTCTGCGCCTGGCCGTCGATGTGCACGGTGCATGCACCGCAACGCGCGATGCCGCAGCCGAACTTCGTGCCAGTGAGTCCGATAGTGTCGCGAAGCACCCAAAGCAGCGGGGTGTCCGCCTCCACGTCCACTGTATAGGACGTGTTGTTCACGTTGAGAGTGAGTGCCATTGATTCGCCTCCCCAGGTCGACATGGCAGTGCAAACAAGCAACCTCTTCGCGTGTACCGGCCGGAGCCGGCGGCGAAGATGTCGCTCAGAGTGGCGAAGCCATCTCCTTGCAGACCAGGACCAGCCGCAAAGTGGGGCTACGCGTTCTGTATCGGAAGCATAGGCGTGCAGTTGTATGGAGGCAAAGGGGAAATGATTGCGAAATGGGTGGGCCGGCGAGGCGTAGATGCGCCCGCACATCGATGCGCATAGGAAAGCACTGCTTTCTCTCGATTATTTCGGCTGGCTGCTTGCAGCCTCCACCGGGCTCAGGTTTGGACCTGAGCAGTTTTTCCCGTTTGGACAAAAAAAGAGGCCCGCCGAAGCGGGCCTCTTTTCCGTGCAGACATTCTTGACGGTCAGTTTGGACGGGCGGCGGCGCCCTCGACGTCGCCCTTCACCCGCATTGTGACGATCTTGTCCGGATCACCGACCTCACCATTGCGGTTTGGGTCACCCCTTCGAATGGAGTCGATGAATTCCATGCCGCGGATCACGCGACCCCAAACCGTGTAGTTGCGGTCGAGGAACTGCGAATCGGCCAGCACGATGAAGAACTGGCTGTCGGCACTGTTGGGGTTTTGCGAGCGGGCCATCGAGACGGCGCCGCGGATATGTTTCCCCTCGTTGAACTCGGCGTTGATGTTCTTGCCCGAGCCACCCGTGCCGTTGCCGCGCGGGTCACCGGTCTGGGCCATGAACCCCGCGATGACGCGGTGGAACAGCAGGCCGTCGTAGAACTTCTCCCGCGCGAGCTCCTTGATACGCGTGACGTGGTTCGGCGCGAGCTGCGGGAACGTCTCGATCTCGACGGTGCCGTAGGGCGTCTCCAGCAGGAGGATGTCGTCATCCGTCGGCGTCGTCTGCTGGGTGATGACCGGCGGGGGCGGCACAAGGGCGGCCTGCTGTTCGGGACGGCCAGCCGGCGCGGCCTGCTGGGCGGGCGGCGTCGCGGCCGGGGTAGTTGCGGCCACCGGCGGTGAGGTGGGAGTGCGCTCGGCGGGGTTCATGCGCAGGGACAGGAACACTGCGCCGGCGAGGACCAGCAAGATGACGATTCCGTAAGCAAGTTTCCGCACCCCTTTTTCTCCTAACTCAGGCGTTCATACCTCAAACCTGAGCTTTCTACCTATGGCCAGGGCAGGTCCGGATCAACTGCCTTTTGCCTGCGGCCGCAGCATCCGGCCAAAAAAGGAGAGGCGGGTGCGCATCCCTGCACACCCGCCCCCCTGAACGTTAAGACGCGTTGGCGTCGAACGTTACTTCGCGACCTTGGAAACCGTGTTGACGTTGTTCGCGGCTTCGAACGTCAGCGTGACGTTCTGGCCAGCGGCCAGGCCAGCCATGTCGACGTTGGCCGGGAAGGTGTAGGTGACGCCGTTGACGGTGACGGTACGGCCGGCAGCGTTCACGGCGGTGATGGCGCCCTTGACCTCAGCGGCAACGGCCAGGCCAGCGGACAGCATCATGGCGGCGCCGGTAACGGCGGCAACAACGTACTTCATCGTTTCTTCTCCTGATTGGGCGGGGGCGGATGCCCCTACGGCAACTCCAGCCTCCGCCGGAGGCGGATATCACTCGGAAACTCGCTGACTTTCAAGGGGCGAAAATAGAGAAAGTTCGGGTTTTACAAGGCGCTAGGGCCACAAATCGGTCTGTATCCGGAATCTACGGAATGCCAATCCCCCATGGCCAGCCGTAGCTTTGCCGTGAGTCTGGCAGCAGACGCATGCCGGCCGACCGATCTGAACGAGGAGCATCTCCTATGTACGAGCCCGAGAACGCGCGCAAATGGCGCCTGCGTGCCGACGATCTCCGAGCTCGCGCGGAAAAAACGCAGAACCCCGCCCTTCGACAGAGCTTTGAGCACTTGGCCCAGAACCTCGACAGAATGGCTGACGCCGCGGAGCGGGCTCCCTGGACCGACCACACGCCCGCCATCTTGCCACTCGCCTAGAGGCGGCCCGCCTCAACGCGAACGGCGGAAGTAGAGCAGCACGGCAACGGCGACACCGCCGGCGGCGTCTGCGACCAAGTCGTGCATCGTGTCGCTGGCACCCATCTGCATGCGTTGGCCAAAGACCTGGTCGAGCGTGAACTCGTAGATCTCCCATATGCCGCCCAGCGCGAGCGCGAAGCTCGCGGTGAACAGGGCAACGAACCATGTGCGGGCGGCCGGGTGCTCGTTCTGCAAGAGGAGCCAGCCGCCGTACGCGCCCAGGGCGCCCGACACGGCGTGAAGGAAGATGTCCCATCCCGGCAGCCGCGTGTAGAAATCGCCTACGCTTCCCAGGAATGCGGCGCAGAAGATGAAGACGGCAAAGAACGCCTGAAAGCCAAGCGGGATGCGCAAGCGCGTCCAGCGTCCGACAACAGTGGGCAGGAGCATGACGGTTGCCGCTCCGACGCAGACCAGCGCATTGCGCCAATCGCCATTCGCGATTACCCAGACGAACGCGCCACCGACGGCCAGAATCGTGCCGGCAATCAATGCGACCTGGATGCGCGCCAACATCGGCACGGAGTCGGATTCGAGCACTGACAAGGCGGCGTTACCCGGCTGCAGCGGCACCTTTGCCGTGCGTCAGTTCCGCTCGTTGACGTCCCACCTGGCAATGGCGCGGCTGAGGTAGTCGCGGGCGCACGCAACGGAACGAAATAGGCGACAGGGCGCACCTGGTCGAAGATGCGCCCTGTCGGAGCGAATGCCGCCGATCTTGCTGCCGGCTTTAGCGCGCGCGACGCATTGGAGTTTGCGCAGCGCGCACCACACCAGCCATCCGGCGAAAGCAGTAGTGGGGTTGATTTCGCGGCGATGGTGCATTCTCGCAACATGCGAGAGCGCACGGAATTCGAAAGACGTGCGCGCCGAGAGTCGACGCGCTAGCGCGGCAGCGTCTGCTGCATCGGCGCGAGCTTGCCCGTG
>CAIVPW010000012.1 GCA_903907895.1 uncultured Alphaproteobacteria bacterium | reverse complement strand
TGGCGGAGGGGGTGGGATTCGAACCCACGGTACTCGTGAAAGTACAACGGTTTTCGAGACCGCCCCGATCGGCCACTCTGGCACCCCTCCGGGAAGCGCGGGACATTAACGGCAGGGGTCCGGCGGGGCAAGGCGCTCTGGTTGCCCCCGCGGCCAAGCCCGGGTACTCTTGGTCAACCGGCTACCCCCTGAAGAATCTCAGGTTTCCGGGTACCGGCGGTTCGCCCCGATCGCGCTCCAGGCCTTGTGCCGCAAGTGCTGGCGACCGCTCCTACAGCAAAACGCTTCACCCTGGGTTGAAGGAAGAGACGGCCATGGTCGTCTCGGTGAATACCAACGCGGGCCAAGCGCTCGCGCTGCAGGCGTTGAACCGTACGGGCAAGGACTTGGCGACGTCGCAGCTGCGCGTCACCACATCCCTCCGCGTCAATGGACCGAAGGACGATCCGGCCATCTTCGCCATCGCGCAAAACCTGCGCGGCGAGATTGCCGGCATCAACGCGGTGAAGACCGCGCTTGCCCTGGGGGAGTCCACGGTCGAGGTCGCCATCGATGGCGCCACGGCGGTGTCCGACCTGCTCACGGAAATGAAGGCAAAGGCCGTCGAGGCCAGCCAGGACGGCTTGGACGCCGCCTCGCAGTCAGCGCTGCACGAAGAGTTCACGTCCTTGCGCAGTCAGATCGTGACCGTGGTGGGCACCGCGGACTTCAACGGCAAGAACCTGATCGAGTCCGCCTCCACCAACTTGAAGGTGTTGAGCTCGGTCGATGGCAGCACCATCACCGTGTCGGCAACGCCCATCGACACGACATCGCTCACCATTCATACGGCTTCCCTGGCCACGGCCAGCCAGGCGGTGACCGCCGTGACCGCCATCAGCCAGGCGATCATCGAGGTCTCGACCGCGCTGACTTCGCTCGGCACCGCGGCCCGGCGGCTGGAGATACAGCAGGACTTCACGACGAAGCTGGTGGACGTGCTGAAGGAAGGCGTCGGCAACCTCGTGGATGCCGACCTCGCGGCGGAGAGCGCGCAGGTCGAAGCGTTGGAGATTCGACAGCAGCTGGGCGTTGCCGCCCTGTCGATCGCCAACAGCGCTCCGCGCGCAATCCTCAGCTTGTTCGCAAGCCGCAACTCTTAGGCCGCCACCGTTTCGCTGGCGGCGAGTTGCGCGGGGCGTGGCGCGCGTGGCGCACAGGCGGCACAGCCGTTTGCCAGCTGCTCGATCAGCCACTGGGCTGCCGCGCCGGGCGGGTTGACCTCGCGATGCACCAGGAAGATCGGCACCGTCTCCGGTTCCGCCGGCCACGGCGCACCGGACAATGGGACCATTGCGCCGGACGCCAGGTCGTTGCGGATCAGGTGCGTAGGCAGGTTGCCGAATCCGAACCCTGCCTGAATCAACGCGTGCTTCGCCGCGAGGTCGGCAACGTACCAGGCCTTGCCGCCCGCCACACCGAACTGCGCGCCTTCGGTAAGCGGACTGCGATCGGTAAGGACGATCTGCACGTGCGCACGTAAGACCTCGAGCGGAATGGCTCCCGAGATCGACGCGAGCGGATGGGTGCGGGCGGCGACCGGCACAAGCTCCATCTGGGCGATGCGCCGCGCGACCAGACCCGACGGATAGGTCGGGATGGTGCTGATGCCGATCTCGCACTCTCCGTCGGCGACCCGCTGTGCCACCGCGCCCAGGCTCTCGCCAAACAGGCGCAGGCTCACGTTGGGGTAGGCGTCCCGGAAATGCGCCAGGCTCGACAGCAACGCCTCCATCGGGAATGCCGTGTCGACCGCGAGCGAGAGTTCGGGCTGCGCGCCGCCGGCGATCTCCGTGGCGCGGTCCTTCATGCGTTCGACGTCGTCCACCACGGTGCGCGCGCGGGCCAGCAACTCGCGCCCGGCGGTGGTAAGGCGTGGCAGGCGGGAGCTGCGATCGAACAGCTGAACCTGCAGCTGGCCCTCGAGCGTGGCGATCGCGTGGCTCACCGCCGATTGCGCGCGCCGCAAGCGGCGCGCTGCGCCCGAAAAACTGCCGGCGTCGGCGACGGTCACCAGTACGCGCAGCTGATCGAGGGTCATCTGAGTCATCGCCCCATTAGATGGGGCGATGCCCGCGCTGAGCAAGGCCATCGATAGGTGGCAGGCAAGAAAAGGGCGCGCAGTGCAGCGCGCCCTCTGCTTGGTCCTTGCGTGGCTAGCTGACGGCGGCGGCCTTCGAGCGCAGTCCGAACGGTTGCGTGCTCCAACGCAAACGGGCGCGCCCTAGGGGCGCGCCCGTTGCAATTCGGCCGGGGTTGGGGGAGGTCCGAACCCGGCCGTATTGCGTGGCAGTTAGTCGACGAGATCGCCGGCCGCTTCGCGCGGAGTAACCGCGAGGATCACGCGCTTGCCGCCCTCGACGAAGTAGGTCACGTCGGCCTCGGCGCCCTGCGGAACGTCGAGCAGATCCAGCGCGTTGCGGACGGCATAGGTCTGGCCGCCGACGGTGATGGTCTTGGCGTTGGCGTCCACCGCGTTGACGATGCCTTCGGCGTGGGTGGCCGGAGTGATTTCGAACACGGCGGCGGAGGCCGGAGCGATCGAGGCGGCAGCAAAGGCGGTCAGCAGAGCAGCGCCAACAATGTTCTTCGTGTTCATCTTGGACTCCATCGGATCTTGTTTTTCGGTCTGCGGCAGAGCCGGCTCTGTGGCCTTGTTCCCCATCGCGTATGGCAGAAGTGGTAGGCGTCAGTGCTCGCCACAAGTGCGCGTGCCAGATTGTCGCGTTTTTGTTACGCCATCACCGGAACTGCGTCCCGCACGACCAAGAATTGCGCGCGGCAGTTGGGTGCGAGGAATTTGTTGCGTGCTCGCCGCGTCAGGCGCGACACGAAAACGGCTTCAGCACAACCAGAAACGGGTCGGGATGCCCAAGACGCCATGCGCGCCGGTAGGCATTGGCAGCGCGCGCGTCCGCAGGGGGTGCCAGCGGTTCAGTTTCGGTGGTTTGCGCCACCAGCATCGCCAAGAAGGGCGCCGACCAGCGCGCGCAGTGCTGCTTGGGCTTGGGGCGCGGCCGCCAGATCGACCGATAGGATGGCGTCTGCACGCACTCTCTGTCGCACGCAGCCGACCAAGCTTGAGCGGCACAGAGGAAGGAGGCGTCGCGCGCGGGCGGAGTAGACGCGCGCGGACGGTGTTACGCAGATCGGGAGGGAATGCGCAGAAGCGATAGCGCCCGCCGCGGAAAGGGCGGGCGAACAATCAGACGTCGTCGCGGCGGCGGCGCAACTCGGCGAACACCTCGACCGCACTCTTTCCGGCCATCCCGATTTGCTTGACGAAGACGGGATCGTCCACCCGCAGGAACGGGTTGGTCTGCAACTCGTCCGACAAGGTGAACGGCACGCCGATGCCGCCTGCCTGCATCTGATTGCGGAACCACTCGCCGCGCGAGCGCAGCACGGCGTTGGCAGGATCGAGCGCGCGCGCGAATTTATAGTTTCGTTCGGCGTACTCGTGCGCGCAGTAGATCTTGGTGTCGGGCGGCAGCGCGCGGATCTTCCGCAGCCTGCCCCACATCTGCTCAGCATCGCCCTCGAACATGCGGCCGCAACCCATCGGGTACAGCACATCGCCGCAGAACAGCGCGCCCGAGTCCTTGAACCAGTACCCGATGTGCCCGGCGGTGTGGCCCGACAGATCCATCACCAGCGCCTCGGCATCGCCGAGCATCACCTTGTCGCCCTCCACCACTTCGCTCGTAATGCCGGGAATGCGGCCGGCCTCGGCCTTGGGGCCGATCACCTCGCAGTGGAACGAGCGTTTGAGGTCCAGATTGCCGCCCACCTGATCGGTGTGGTGATGCGTGCAGAAAATCTTCCGCACCCGCCACGCAAGCTGGTCGAGCTTCGTGAGGATCGGCCCGGCAATGCCCGGATCAACGACGGCGGCGCTACCGCTTGCGCGGTGGTTCAGCAGGAAGACGTAGTTGTCGCGCAGGACCTTGACGACTTTGACCTCGACCCGTGCCATCCCCACTCCAACAACCAGCCTCGCCGCAATCCTGCCCGCCAGCAGGCGACCGCAGCCGAAGCGAACGGCCAGTCTAATCGGAACCCACCATGCGTCAATTCTGGCGGGCTACCGGAAGGGTTCCTGCAACCGCAAGTTCTGCTGTGATACGCTTCACAGGTATGCGTCCAGGCATCGCCGATCTCCGGGAGTTCTATGGGAGCGGCCTTGGCCAGACGGCGCGCCGCTTCGTCGGCCGGCGCATTCGGGAAGCCTGGCCCAGCGTTCGCGGGCAGGCCCTCTTGGGCCTTGGGTATGCAACCCCGTACCTGCGTCCATTCGTCGACGAGGCCTCCCGGGTCATCGCGGTCATGCCGGGCGCCCAGGGGGTTCACCGCTGGCCCCGCCGGGACGATGAACGCAACCGTGCGCTGCTGGCGCAGGAAACGACGCTGCCGGTGCCCGACCAATCAATGGACCGGGTGCTGCTCGTGCATTCCCTGGAGAACAGCGAAGTCGTCCGGCCGATGCTGCGCGAGGTCTGGCGGGTACTGACCGCCGAGGGGCGCGTCATCCTTGTGGTGCCGAATCGGCGCGGCTTGTGGGCACGCTTCGAGCACACGCCGTTCGGCCACGGTCACCCGTTCACGCCGCCGCAGATCACCGCGCTGCTCAGCGAGAATCTTTTTTCGCCGATCTCCGTTGGGGGCTGCCTCTATGTCCCGCCCTTGCAGTCGCGCTTCATGCTGCGCAGCGCCCCCGCTTTCGAGAAGCTTGGCGCGCGCGGCATCGGCATCGGCGGCGTGCTGGTCGCAGAAGCGTCCAAGCAGATGTACGCCATGGTGCGTCCCTCGCTCGCCGTGCAGCGCGCCGTCGTGGCGGCGCCAAGCGTGGATGGAACCTAGCGCTCGGGCTTGCTGACAAGGAACACGGCCTGCTCGCCGAATACGTTGGCGAGGTGCAGCGAGGACTGCAGGAAGGCAGTGCGGCCTCGGCTGGTCAAGCTGATGCGGCGCTCGATCTGGATGCCGAGGCGCTCGCAAAGGTCGACGAAGTCCAACACCGTGCATAGGTGGATGTTGGGCGTGTCGTGCCACTCATACCCCAGTGCCGGCGTCTTCGGCATGCGTCCGCGCAGCAGCAACGACCAGCGGATGCGCCAGAACCCGAAGTTCGGGAACGAGATGATCGCCTTGCGTCCGATCCGCACGAGCTCGGACACCACCTGGCGGGGATTGCGCGTCGCCTGCAGAGTCTGGCTCAGCACGACGTAGTCGAACGCCTGTGTCGGGTAGTTGCCAAGGTCGGCGTCGGCGTCGCCTTGCACCACCGACAGCCCTTGGGCCACCGAAGCATTCACGCCAGCCTGGGAGAGCTCGATGCCGCGGCCGACGACGTCGCGCGCCTGCACCAGGTACTTGAGCAGCTGTCCGTCGCCGCAACCGACGTCGAGCACGCGCGACTGCGGCCGGATCATGTCGGCGATGAGCCGCAGATCGACGCGGATGTCGGACGGGCGGCGCGTCTCGGCGCGCGGTCGTGCGGCAACCGGCATCGGATCATCGTTTCCGTCGGCGGCGTCGGTCACTTGCGGGCGATGCCGCGGCGTTGCGCGGCGGCGTTCAGGAAGCCGGCCAGGGTTTCGTGCAGCTCGGGCTCATCCAACAGGAACGCGTCGTGGCCCTTGTCTGTCTCGATCTCGACGAAGCTCACGTCCGCCGCCGCCGCGTTGAGCGCGTGCACGATTTCGCGCATTTCCCACGTCGTGAAGAGCCAGTCGCTCGTGAACGACACGAGGCAGAAGCGCACCTTAGTGCCGGAGAACACGTTCGCCAGGCTGCCCTTGTCGGCGGCCATGTCGAAGTAGTCCATCGCGCGCGTGATGTAGAGGTACGAGTTCGCGTCGAATCGCTCGACGAAGGTCACGCCCTGGTGGCGCAGGTAGCTTTCCACCTGGAAGTCGGCGTCGAAGCCATAGGTGAGCGCAGCACGATTTTGCAGCTTGCGGCCGAACTTGCGGCGCAGGGCGGCTTCGGAAAGGTACGTGATGTGGGCGGCCATGCGTGCGACGGCCAATCCCGCGCGCGGCGTAGTGCCGTGGAGGCCGTACTCACCGCCGCGCCACTCGGGGTCGGCCATGATCGCCTGGCGGCCAACCTCGTGGAACGCGATGTTCTGGGCCGAATGGCGTGCGGCGCAGGCGATGGGGACCGCGGCATACACCCGCTCGGGATACATCGCTGCCCACTGCAGCACCTGCATGCCGCCCATCGAACCGCCGATGACGCAGAACAGCTGCTCGACGCCGAGCTTGTCCAACAGCATCGCCTGGGCGCGTACCATGTCGGCGATGGTGATGACGGGGAACGACAGGCCATAGGGCTTGCCGGTCTCCGGGTTGATGCTGGCTGGTCCGGTCGTGCCAAGGCAGCCGCCCAGCACGTTGGCGCAAATGATGAAGTACCGCTCCGGATCCAGCGGCCGGCCGGGGCCCACCAGGATGTGCCACCAGCCCGGCTTGCCGGTGATGGGGTGGGTGGAGGCGACGTACTGGTCGCCGGTCAGCGCGTGGCACACGAGCACGGCGTTCGACTTGTCGGCGTTCAGGGTGCCGTAGGTCTGGTAGCCGACCGTGAAGGGGCCGAGCTTCACCCCGCAGTCGAGCTTCAGGGGCTCGTCGAGCCCGAGCTGGATCGAGGGCCCCTCGTGCGCAGCACCAGACGCAACCTTGGGGCGGGAAGCCTGCAACATCCTGAACCGGGCACCAGAATAGGTTGCGCGAGCTTAAACGCCGAGTCGGCCGCCAAAGCAAGCGGCACGCGGGGCGGAAGCCCGCCCGCGGCGGCGGGTTTGCTTTTGTGCGGCCCTGTCGGCTCCTGTAGTGTCGCCCTGCCTGGCTTGGGGCGCCCCTGGCAATGAACGAAAACCACTCCGCTCTCGTCGACCTTCGACGGGAAATCGACGAACTCGATGAGGCCCTGCACGGCCTCTTAATGAAGCGAGCCGCGGTGGTGAGCCGCATCGCCGCAGAGAAGGCGCGCGTCGCCGACGCCCATCCGCCCATCCGCCCGGGCCGAGAGGCCGAAATCATTCGCCGCCGTCTGGCCGCCCACCATGGCCCCCTGCCACCGGCCGTCATTGCCCGCATCTGGCGGGAAATCATCGCGGGATTCACCCGCATCCAGGGCAAGGTCGAGGTGGCCCTCTTCGCGCCCCGCAAGTCGGCTTCCTATTGGGACCTGGCGCGCAGCCACTTTGGCGGCGGCACGCCCATCGCGCTGCACGCCTCGGCCGCTGTGGTGATCGACGCCATCACGGCCGGCGACGCTTCCGTCGGTGTATTGCCGGTACCCGAGGCCAATGAGGAAGGCCCCTGGTGGCCTCAGCTCGTGGCGACGGGCCAGCATGCGCCCCGGATCGTGGCCCGCCTGCCGTTCGTAAGCGAGCAGGCGGGCGGGGAATCGCTCGATGCGCTGGTTGTGGCGGCGATGGACCACGAGGCGACCAGCCAGGACCGCTCCTATGTGGCGCTGGGCAGTCCGACCGAGGTCAGCCGCGCCCGTATTCTGAGCGCCTTCCGCTCTGCGGGCCTTGAGGCGCGGGTTCTGTCGCGCCTGCCGCCGAAGGGCAAGGCCGCCGAGTGGCTGGACCTTCTGGAGCTGGACGGCTATGTCCGGCGCGCCGATCCACGCCTCAACGTTGCGCTCGCCTCCGACCTCGGCGCCGGCCGCGCGGTGGTGCTGGGCGGCTATTCCGTTCCGCTGAAGGTCTAGGTTCCATGGCAAGTGTGCTCCGCGGCGAGGCGCCTCGCGCCGCCGCCTCAGCTCCGCAGCCGCGCGCGAGCCTCCTGCAGATCCCGCCGTATGTGGCGGGGCGGTCGAAGGTCGCGGGCATCGCCAAGGTCATCAAGCTATCGTCGAACGAATCCGCGCTGGGCGCGAGCCCCAAGGCGATCGAGGCGGCACGCGCCGGTGCCGAGGGCATGTTCCGCTATCCGGACAGCTCGGTCGCCGAGTTGCGTGCGGCTTTGGCGAACGCGAACGGCATTCCGGCCGAACAAATCGTCTGTGGCGACGGCTCGGACGAACTCCTGCACCTGCTGGGCCAGGCGTATGCGTCGCCGGGCGACGAAGTGCTGTACAGCCAGCACGGCTTTGTCGTGTACCCGATGGTCGCGTTCGCGGCCGGTGCGGTGCCGGTGCAGTCCGCCGAGCGCGAGTGCGTCGTGGACGTGGATGCGATGCTCGCCAAGGTCACGGCGCGCACGCGCATCGTATTCGTCGCGAATCCGAACTCGACCGGCAGCTATTTGCCGGAACGCGACATCGTTCGTCTGCACGCAGGCCTGCCGCCGCACGTGCTGCTCGTGCTCGATGCGGCCTACGCCGAGTTTGCCGAGATGCCGGACTACGAGCCGGGCGTCCGCCTGGTGAACAAGCACCCCAATGTCGTGATGACGCGCACGTTCTCGAAGGCATACGGGCTTGCGGGCCTGCGCCTGGGCTGGGCGTATTGCCCGCCCGCAATTGCCGACGTTCTCAATCGCCTGCGCGCGCCGTTCAACGTAACGCTGCCGGCGCAGCACGCCGGCGTGGCTGCCTTGCAGGACACCGGATTCCTCGATCAGGTGCGCGCCCACAATCGGCGGTGGCGCCCGTGGCTGGAGGTCGAGCTCAAGAAGCTCGGCCTGATGCCGGTACCGAGTGCTGCGAACTTCGTGCTGACGCGGTTTCCGGGTGGGGCGGCGCAGGCAGACGCGACGAATGCGTTCCTTACCCAACGCGGCATCCTGGTGCGGGATATGAAGGCCTACGGCCTCGCCGACTGCCTGCGCATTACGGTCGGCCTCGAAGACGAATTGAAGGCGCTTCTCCAAGCGCTCGCGGAGTTCCTCGCCAAGAAATGAGTATCGACGCACAGCGACCGCATTTCGGACGCGTCGCGCTGGTGGGCACCGGGCTTATCGGCTCGTCGCTCGCCCGCGTGCTGCGGCGCGACAAGATGGCCGACAGCATCATTGCTTGCGCGCGCACCGATGCGACGCGCGCCAAGGTGCTGGAGCTTGGCCTCGCCGACGAGGTGACGGCCGATCCGGCGGAGGCCGCCGACGGCGCCGACCTTCTCGTCCTCTGCACGCCGCTCGGCGCCTACGCCGACATCATGACGGCGGCCGGGCCGCAGCTGGCGCCGGGCGCGATCGTCTCGGACGTCGGTTCGGCCAAGATGTGCGTGATTCGCGACGTGACGCCGTTCCTCAAGCCGGGCGTGCACTTCGTCCCGGCGCATCCTGTCGCGGGCACCGAGCACTCAGGCCCCGAGGCCGGCTTTGCCGAGCTGTTCCAGGGCCGCTGGTGCATCCTCACGCCGCCGCCGGGCACCGATCCGACGGCGCTCGAGGCGGTCACGGCGATGTGGCGCAAGGCCGGCAGCAAGGTCGAGGTCATGGAGGCGCGCCACCACGACCTGGTGCTGGCGGTGACGTCGCACCTGCCGCACCTGATCGCCTACAACATCGTCGGCACTGCCGCCGATCTCGAGGCGGTGACGGAGTCGGAGGTCATCAAGTACTCGGCGGGCGGCTTCCGCGACTTCACGCGCATCGCGGCGAGCGATCCGGTCATGTGGCGCGACATCTTCCTCGCCAACCGCGAGGCGGTCCTGGAGATGCTCGGTCGCTTCAACGAAGACCTTTCGCGGCTGCAGCGCGCCATCCGCTGGGGCGACGGCGAAACCCTGCGCGAGTTGTTCACGCGCACGCGCCGTATCCGGCGCGAAGTTCTCGACGCCGGTCAGGACAAGAAGAGCTGAACTAGGGCGCCGCTGCCGGGCCCGGCAGAATCGGGCTCACGGTCCCGAGCTTGGCCGGGCCGACAATGATCTCGCCGTTGACGATTTCGAGCGGCAGGCCGACGCGGCCGCCGGCGCCGCGCGTTGATAGGAAGCCGACCAGCTGCTGCACCGCGGCACGCGCTTCGTCGCTCAGGCGGCGCGCGGCGTGGAAGGCGTCCACGGTCAACAAATAGTCGCGCAGTTGCACGTTCAGGCCGCCGGCCGGCCGCATCTGGCCGTCGAGCTTCAACACGCCCGATCCCTGGCCCTGCAGGTCCAGGCTGCCCCACTTGAGCACCGTCTCGACCAAAGTCAGGTAGCCGCCGGCATCGCGCCATGCTGCGAGCGACACCGGCAGGTTGGCGCTGTCGATGCTCTTGGTGAGTGCCGCATTGGTCGCGAATTGTTCGATGGTGTCGCCGAGCGGTCCGCGCCGATACTCCGGCATCACCATGTTCTCGATGCGCACCGTAAAGCGCGAGCGCTCGGGGATGAAATTGCCAAGGCCCGAGCCCTTACCCATCTGCACCTGGATGCGCCGCGCCGTGAGCGGCGCGAGGTCGGGGCGCTCAACCGTCAAGTTACCCAGGATCAGGTTGAAGCCGCTGAAGGCTCCGTCGTCGCCGCTCCGCAGCTCCAACGAGGCGAGATCGGCTTTGGCGCGGAGCGTCCGTGTTTCCGTGCCGTCCCGGTAGCTGACGGTTTGGGGTCCGCGCACCGAGACGACGATGTCGCCGCCGCGCAGCGGGCGCATGACGCGAACATTCTCGCCGATGTAGGTGAGGCCGAGGGCGTCGGACCGTTGGACTTCGATGCGCGGGATGTCGGTTACCAGCTGGGTGGGGAAGCCGGAGATGGCGATGTCGGCGATGCGCACAGTCGTGCCGTCGCCGGGCGCTGCCGCCCAAGCGGCCACCGCGCCGCGCATGGTGTTGGCGGCGGCAAACCAGTAGGCGGCGTAGGCGCCGCCGGCGAGCACGAGGAGAACGACAAGCGCGATAGCGGCGCGGACGGCGAAGCGCATGACGAACCCCTAGCGGCCCATTCCTGGCAAGGACGGCAGCCGCCACAGCGGAATCGGCGCCATCTGATCGGGCTCACTGTCGTCGAACGCGACCCAGCCGTCCAGGAAAGACAGGCGGAATGTGCGACCTGCGTTGCCGGGCGCGGCGGCGATGCGGTTGGTCAGCCGGAGGTGCTGCTCGGTGTTGATCCACTCTGCGCTCGACAATGCGTCCGCCAGCCGCACCGGGTCGCGCAGCGTTGCGTCGATCGAGCCCGCGGGGCGCAAGGCGGCATCGAAGCCGAGCGTCGCTTTCATGCGGTTGGCGTCGACCGACCCCCATTGCAGCGTCCCGTCGCGCACCGAGACCTTGCCGCCCTGGCGCTGCCACTCGCGCAGCGCGGTGCGGGTCGGTGCGTTGATGGCGCCGTCCAGTGTGACGTCGGCAATCAGGCGTTCGATTGCGCCACCGAGCGGCATAGTCGCCAGACCCGGCGCCGTCAGGCTGTCAGCGCGCACCTCCAGGGTTGTGCCGGTCCGGCAAGAGGGCGGCGCCGTCGGGCCACGCTGCGCGCAGGGTGAGGTGCTGGGCGGTGACGGGGTCCGCGTTGGGACGTTCGACGATGAGGTTCGCCGTCTCGATGCGGAAGCCGGCGATGCGGCCATCGGCGGTCCGTACGATCTCGCCCGCCGCGCGCCCGGTTTCAATGGAGAGCGGCGTGCCCTGCACCGTGAGCACTTGCCTGCCGTGCATGACGAAGGCGAGGTCGTCGCCGCCGAGAGGGCGCGACAGGACGACGGCATCCACGGCGTAGCGCAGTTCTTGCCCCAAGCGCACTTCGACCGGGCCGAGACGGACTTCGAGCTTGGTGGGGAAGCCCGACACCGCGATGTCGCCGACGACCACGTCGACGCGGCCGTGCGGCGCGGCGGCCCATGCTTCCAACTCGGCGACCACCCGGTTGGCCGCCACGCCCCAGAACGCAGCATAGGCGGCCACCACCAGCATGGTGGCCGCAAGGATCATGGAAATGCGAGCACGGCGCATGGATCGGCGGAGTCGGTGGAGCCCGCAGGCAGGCTAGCACGGACCCCCAGGCCGGGGTTGCGACGCCGGCTAACGGCGGGTCGTCAGGAGCATTTCGAGTAGCCGCAGCTGGTGCAGGTGTCGCAGCCTTCCTGGCGGATCAAGGACGGCATCGAGCACTTGGGACAGGAGCGCATGCGCGGCGCGGTGTTCTCGGATGCTTCGGCGCCAGCGGCAAGACGCAGCGGCTCGAGGTCCTTCTCGTCGTCTTTCGCGGTGTGCGTGAAGCCGATGTCGATCAGGTGCCGCTCGATGACTTCGCCGATGGCGGCGAGCAGCGACGGGACATAGTGGCCACCGACCCACTGGCCGCCACGCGGATCGAACACCGCCTTCAGCTCTTCGGCGACGAAGTTCACGTCACCGCCGCGCCGGAACACCGCCGAGATCATGCGCGTAAGCGCGACGGTCCAGGCGTAGTGCTCCATGTTCTTGGAGTTGATGAACACCTCGAACGGACGGCGGCGGCCGTCCTGCACGATGTCGTTGATCGTGATGTAGAAGGCGTGGTCGTGCTCGGGCCACGACACCTTGTAGGTGTTGCCGGGCAGCGCGTTGGGGCGATCGAGCGGCTGCGTCATGTAGACGACGGCGCCCGCCTCGAGCGCGTCCTTGGGCCGCGCGCGCGGCGCTTCGAGCGGCAACTCGGGTTCCGCCTTGGCCGGCTTCTTGGCCTTGTCCTTGGCCGGCACGGACAGCACCGAGCCGGTCACTTCGTTGGGGCGGAAGGTGGTGCAGCCCTTGCAGCCGGATTCGTAGGCCTGGAGGTAGACGCTCTGGAACGCCTCGAACGATGTGTCGCTCGGCACGTTGATGGTCTTCGACACGGCCGAGTCGACGTGCTCCTGAATCGCCGCCTGCATCTTCACATGGTCGGCCGGGATCAGCGACTGCGCGTCCACGAACGCCTTGGGCAGAGGCGCGTTCTCGCCACGCATCTCACGGAACAGGCGGTAGGCGTAGTCCGAGACGTCTTCCTGGCGGCGGCTGCCGTCGGGCATCAGCACGCTACGCTCGTAGGAGAAGCTGAATACCGGCTCGAGGCCCGACGACACGTTATCGGCCAGCAGAGAAATGGTGCCGGTAGGCGCGACCGAGGTGAGCAGTGCGTTGCGGATGCCGTGCTTCTTGATGGCCGCGCGCACGTCGGCTTCCATGGTCATCACGTTCGCGCCGGCGAGGAACTTGTCGGCGTCGAAGAGCGGGAACGAACCTTTTTCGGCGGCGAGCTGCGCGGACGCCAGATACGCGTTGCGCGAGATGGACGCCATCCATTGCGAGGCGAGCGCGCGGCCGCGGTCGGAATCGTAGCGGATGCCGCACAGGATCAGTGCGTCGGCAAGGCCCGTGAGGCCTAGGCCGATGCGGCGCTTGGCGTACGCCTCGTGCTGCTGCTCCGCCAGCGGGTAGCGCGAGGCGTCTATGGCGTTGTCGAGCATGCGCACGGCGGTGGCCGTGATGCGCGCGAGCTCCGCATCGTCCATGCGCGCGTTATCGGTGAAGGGATCCTTCACCAGCTTCGCGAGGTTGATCGACCCCAACAGGCACGCGCCGTAGGGCGGCAGCGGTTGCTCACCGCAGGGATTGGTGGCGGCGATGGTCTCGGCGTAGGCGAGGTTGTTGCGCTGGTTGATGCGGTCGATGAAGATCACGCCCGGCTCGGCGTAGGCGTACGTCGCCCGCATGATCTTTTCCCACAGGTCGCGCGCGCGCAGCGTGCTGTAGGAGGTGCCGCCGAACGTGAGCTCCCACGAGCGGTCGTGCTTCACCGCGTCCATGAACGCGTCGGTGACCAGCACCGAGAGGTTGAACATGCGGAGCACGCCCGGCTCCTTCTTGGCCTCGATGAAGGCCTCGATGTCCGGGTGGTCGCAACGCAGCGTCGCCATCATGGCGCCGCGGCGGTAGCCCGCCGACATGATGGTGCGGCACATGGCGTCCCACACGTTCATGAACGACAGCGGACCGGACGCGTCGGCGCCAACACCCTTCACCGGCGCGCCGCGCGGGCGCAGCGTGGAGAAGTCGTAGCCGATGCCGCCGCCCTGCTGCATCGTCAGCGCCGCTTCTTTCAGGCCCTGGAAGATGCCGCCCATGTCGTCGGGGATGGTGCCCATGACGAAGCAATTGAAGAGCGTAACGTCGCGGCCCGTGCCGGCACCGGCAATGATGCGGCCCGCCGGCAGGAAGCGGAAATCGGAAAGGGCTTCGTAGAACGCGCCCTCGTGCTTGGCGGGCTCCTTCTCGGGCGCGGCCAGCGCCTTGGCGACGCGCGCCCAGGTCTCCTCGATGGTGCGATCCACCGGCGCACCATTTGCTCCGCGCAGGCGGTACTTCATGTCCCAGATCTGCTGCGAGATGGGCGCGACGGAAACCATGCAGAGCTTTCTTCAGACGGGCAGACAGAACGCGGGGCGCGAATTCTAGGCCGGTGGCGTCATCGAAACAATGAATCGTTCCCGTTCTGTTTCCACAGGTCGACTCCCGAGATCGCTTCCGGCAAGTGCTTGGCCGTGCAGGAATCTAGAGCGTCGTCCACGCAATCCCCGCTTTCCCTCTTATCCACAGGTGCACTCCCTGCTGCGTTCCGACCGCCGTCGGCGGCCGTAAATACGGGGGATTTACGGCCCAACCCGCGCGCAGTGCGACTCAAGGATGGCTTGGCGAGAGGTGGAGAGAGGGGTGCGCATCTCGCAGAAGTATACAATATGTAATCTGTTGTCAACACATATTGTGTTTATCGAGCGGTCCAACTGCTCATTGGGTCGCCGTCAGGGCATCTGCCGCAGGGTGCGTAGGACCGTGACGCGGGCGGTGAGGGTGGCGATGCCGGCGGCGATCAGGGGCAGCGCGGCCAAGGCCGCGAGAGTGGCGGCGCCGATGCTGACGCCGGGGACCAACGCGTCGCCGATCGGGCGTGAGATGATGGCGATGACGCCCAAGGTGACAGCTGCGAGAGCGATGCCGAGAAGGCCTCCGCGCAGGGCGAGGCTCATGGCGTGGTTCTGGAACTGGCGCGCGATGTAGGAATCGCGTGAGCCGATCAGGTGCATGAGCTCGATCAGCTCGCGATGCACGGCAAGGCCGGAGCGCGTGGCGAACACCACCGTCGCACCTGCGGCAATGGCGATCAGCTCGACGATGATGATGGCTGCGACCTGCACGGTGCGGCCGAGCGTGCGCAAGCGTTCGCGCCAGAGCGAGTGATCGTCGAGGCGCGCGCCGGAAACGCGGGTGAGCGCGCCGGAGAGCGCGCGCAGATCGACGGCCTGGCCGGAGCGGAACTTGACGTCCACCAGGCGCGGCAGCGGCAGACCTCCGATTTCGGTGCCGAGCCACGGCGCCAGCAACCGATTGATGTCGCCGGCGGGCACGGCCTCGGCGGATTCGACGCCGCGGGCGGCGCGGACGATTTCGAGTACCTGCGCGACCCGTTCCTCGGTGGTGGCGTCATCCGGCGATGGCGCGATCTCGACCGTGGCCGAGCCTTCGAGGCCGGCGTTCCACTGCTCCACGACCTCGCGGGCGGCAAGCGCCGCAACCGAGGCGAGCGCGGCCAGGTAGACCATGAGCGCGATCATCCAGGGCAGGAAGCGACCGCTGCCGTCTTCGCTGAAGGGCAGGTCATAGCGGCGCGCCGCCATCAGGAGGCCGGTCCGTCGATGCGCAGGGTGCCGTTCTCGAGCCGCAGGACGCGGTGGTTGAACTTAGACAGCAGGCGCTGGTCGTGGGTCGCCACCACCACGGTGGTGCCGATGCGGTTGAGTTCCTCGAACAGGCGCAAGATGCGCACGCCTTGGGCCTCATCGACGCTGCCGGTCGGCTCGTCGGCGATGAGGAGGCTGGGCCGGCCGATCACCGCGCGCGCAATGGCGACGCGCTGCTTTTCGCCGTCGGACAGGGTGGAGGGTGTGGAGTCGAGCTTGTCGCCAAGGCCGACCCACGACAGCAATTCGGCGACATGGGCGCGGATGACGTCTTCCTTCACGCCGGCGATGCGCAGGCTCAGCGCAACGTTGTCGCGGGTCGAAAGGTGGTCGAGCAGGCGGAATTCCTGGAACACCACGCCGATGCGGCGGCGCAAGGCGGGCAGGGCGCGCCGGGAAGTGTTGCCAATATCGTGGCCGAACACCTTCACCGTGCCACGCGTGGCACGGTTGGCGAGGTACATGAGGCGCAACAGCGACGTCTTGCCGGCGCCGGAAGCGCCGGTCAGGAAATGGTACGAACCTGCTTCCAGATTGAAGCTGATGTCGTGGAGGATCTCGGGGCCGCTCGCGTACCGCATCGCGACCCCCTGGAAGCGGACCACTCCAACCGCCCTCCCTCGACGATTTCGCTAGGAATTCCAAAGCATTGCATACGGCCCGGACGCGGAAAAGGGAAGCGCCGGAGGCGCGCCGTGTCCGGCGCCACCGGTCGAGCACGCTGGCGATGGTGTGACGTGCGTGGTTTGCGCGCGCGCTCCGGCCGCCTGGCTAAGTCCGCGGACGAGAAATGTTGGTTAATCCCCCCACTTCCTTGCCGCGAATCAGGCAAGTCCCTATAAGCTACGAAGTCTGCAAGCCCATGATTCTGACCTGCCCAGCCTGCGAAACCCGCTACTCGGTCGACCCTAATTCCCTGTTGCCGAGCGGCCGGACGGTGCGGTGCGCGCGCTGTGGCAACAGCTGGCACGAGGTCCCGCCCGGCGACATGCCCCGTAGCGTGGCGCCGATGATGATGCAGGAAGCCGAGCCGGACGAAGATTCCGACTTCGACGTGCCCTCCATCGAGGACATGACGGTGCAGGCCGCCCGCCCCGCCAAGCGCATGGTGCGCTCGGCCCGCTCCAAGGCGAAGCCGAAACGCAACCTGGGCGCGTTGGCGGCCTGGGGCTCGTTCGCAGTCGTGGTCCTGGGCATCTTCGGCGGCGGCGTGTTTGGCCGCGGCATGATCATGGAGGCGTGGCCGCCGTCCACGAAGCTCTATGAGCTGGTCGGACTGGGCGTCCCGAAGGTGTACGCACTGGCGCTCGGCAGCATCGCGCCGGCGCAGGAGATGGACGGGGAGACGCGTGTCATCGTCGTCACCGGCGTCATCACGAACACCACCGACGAGCGGCAAACGATCCCAAAGCTTAGGGGTGCGCTGTTGGACGCGCGCCAGCCGCCGCGCGAAATCTTCACATGGACCTTTGAGGCGCCAGCCGGCGAGATCGAGCCGCGCGGCACCAAGGAATTCGCCACGCGAGTGCCGAACCCGCCCGCCGCTGCGCGCGGCGTCGCCGTTACGTTCGCGGTAGACGGCTAAGCCACACTCGCCGTTGCACGGCGCGGGCCGCTAGGCCCGGTGGCCTGACTGCCGAGCACAATTCGAAGGCCACACCGAGATTGCGCCAATGCGTGCGCACTACGTGT
>CAIVPW010000011.1 GCA_903907895.1 uncultured Alphaproteobacteria bacterium | reverse complement strand
GCCATCGCGGCGCGCTTTTGCGTCGCGTCGAGTTGCAGCAGGTTGCGGCCGTTCATTTCGCGCGGCTGGGTGAGGCCGAGGAACGGCAGCAGGGTCGGCACGATGTCCGCCAGGCGGCCGCCGTCGGCGAGGCCGGTGACGTTTGCCGGTGCGTTCACCAGCACGGCCGGCACCGGGCACATGGTGTGCGCGGTGTGCGCCTGTCCGGTGGCGTCGTCCCTCAGCATCTCGATGTTGCCGTGGTCGGCGGTGATCAGCAGCACGCCGTTCATGTCGCGCACGGCGGCCTCCAGCTTGCCGAGGCAGCCGTCCACGGTTTCCACGGCCTGGATGGCGGCGTCCATGATGCCGGTGTGGCCGACCATGTCGGGGTTGGCGTAGTTCACCAGGATGAAGTCGTAGGTGCCCGAACGGATGGCGCCGGTCAGCTTGTCGGTCACTTCATACGCCGACATCTCGGGCTTCAAGTCGTAGGTCGCGACCTTGGGCGACGGCACCAGGATGCGGTCCTCGCCCGGGAAAATCGTTTCCTCGCCGCCGTTGAAGAAGAACGTGACATGCGCGTACTTCTCGGTCTCGGCGATGCGCAGCTGCTTCATGCCGGCGCGGCTCAGGATCTCGCCCATGGTGTGGGTCAGGCGTTCCTGCGGGAACAGCGTGATCAGCCGCTGCGACAGCGCGTCGGAATACTCCGTCATGCCGGCGGCGCTCGCCAGCGTCACCACTTTGGTGCGCGCGAAGCCGTCGAACTTCGGGTCGACGATCGTCGTGAGGATTTCGCGCGCGCGGTCGGCGCGGAAGTTCAGCATAAGCACGCCGTCGCCGTCGTTCATGCCGCGATAGCCCGCCAGCACGGTCGGCTCAATGAACTCGTCGCTCTCGCCGCGCGCATAGGCGTTCTCGACCGCCTCACGCGCGCCGTTCGCCTGCATGCCCTCCGCCGCGACAATGGCGGCGTAGCCCTTCGACACCCGCTCCCAGCGGTTGTCGCGGTCCATGGTGAAGTAGCGGCCCGAGACGGTGGCAAGGCGCACGCCGCCCACGCCGGCAAGCTGGCTCTCGAACCACGCGAGGTATTCGAGCGCGCTCTTGGGCGGCGTATCGCGTCCGTCGGTGAAGATGTGCATCGCCACCGGCACGCCGGTCTTCACGATGGTCTTCACCATGTTGGGGAAGTGCTGCATGTGCGAATGCACGCCGCCCGGCGACAGCAATCCGAGCACGTGCGCGACGCCGTTGGTCTTCTTCAGCGCGCTGATGAACTGCTGCAGGCCCGGGTTGCCGATGTAGCCCTGCATCGAGGCATCGTCGATGCGCGGCAGCACCTGCATCACGGTGCGCCCGGCGCCCAGATTCATGTGGCCGACTTCCGAGTTGCCCATCTGGCCCTCAGGCAGTCCTACTTCCTTGGCCGAGGTGGCGAGGAAGGACATCGGCTGGGTTGCGACCAGGCGGTCCCAGACGGGGGTGTGGGCGGCGGCGATGGCGTTGTCGCGCGTTTCTTCGCGATGGCCCCAGCCATCCAGCACACACAGCACGACGGGCCGGCGGCGCATGGATTCTACTGTCATTTCAGGCGGATATAGCAGGGAGGGGCCCAGGCCGCTAGCCCGGGTCCCTACGTGCGGTTCTGTCAGTTCGAGGAGTCAGGCGTCCGGTCAGGCGCCGGAGGCCGCCTCGGCGTCCTCCTCGGCGTCGAAGTCGGCCGCCCACATCTTCTCCAGGCTGTAGAAGGTGCGGACCTCGGGGCGGAACAGGTGGACGATCACGTCCCCCGCATCCACCAGCACCCAGTCGTTCTGCGGCATGCCCTCCAGCTTGGCGCGGCCAAAGCCTTCCTTCTTGATGCGCTGGGCAAGGTGGTCGGCCATGGCGCCCACCTGGCGCTGCGAGCGGCCCGACGCGACGACCATGTAGTCGGCGATGCTGGTCTTACCGGCGAGGTCGATCACGGCGACGTCCACGGCTTGATCGTCGTCCAGCGAACTCGCGACGATCTTCAGCAGCGCGTCGGCGGCCTTGCCGGCCTTGGCGGTCTTCTTCTTGGCGGTTGCCTTGCGCGTGGGCAGGCCCGCGCCATCTACGGCGGGTTTCGTCTTGGCGAGCTTTGCGGGTGCGGCTTTGGCTGGGCCGGCTTTCGCCTTGCCAGCCGGGGCCTTCCCGGAATTGTCGGCCTTTACGCCGCCCTTGGCGGTCTTCGCAGGGGCGGCCTTGCGCTTGGCGGCGGGTTTGGCTGCGGTCCGTTTAGTCTGTCGCTCCATCTGCTCCCTTTGCGGCTCCCCCTTCAGCCTGCCCCAACCCCGATTGGCGGAGGGCAGTGGCCGAGGCGGAATCGAATGCGCTCCACAAGAAAACCCAAGCAGGCGGGGTCATGTCCGCCAGCTTGGTGGCTTGTACGCGACTTTTGCGCTGCTGCGCGAATCGCCGCGCCGCCACGCCCTGCAATGCCTGAAAAGAATAGGAAGGGCGGTCGAACACCGCAACCGGCACCGTCTCGAAGATGCGCGTCCAGTCCTTCCACTGGTGGACCTCAGATAGGTTATCGGCTCCCATAATCCAGACCCAGCGCGTGTCCGCGTAGCGGTCCTTCAGCTTGGCGAGGGTATCGACCGTATAGCGCGTGTCGAACGCGCGCTCGAGGTCCGTCACCACCACGCGCGGCTCCGCAGCCGCCAGCGCCTGTGCGCCGGCAACGCGCTCGCCCAAGGGCGCCATGCCCTCCGTGGATTTCAACGGATTCTGCGGCGACACCAGCCACCAGACCGCGTCGAGGCCCAGGATATCGAGTGCCAGCTGGCTGATGTGCAAATGTCCGGAATGCGCCGGATTGAACGACCCGCCCAGCAATCCGACGCGCGCGGGTGCAGAAGCAGGTGCGTTCAAGGCCGCAACTGACCGGTGCCGTGCACCTTGTACTTGTAGGTGGTGAGTTGCTCGACGCCCACCGGCCCGCGGGCGTGCAGGCGCCCCGTCGAGATGCCGATCTCCGCGCCCATGCCGAACTCGCCGCCGTCGGCGAATTGCGTGGACGCGTTGTGCAGCGTGATGGCCGAGTCCACCTCGGCCATGAACCGCTCCGCCGCCGCCGTATCCTCGGTGACGATGCAATCGGTGTGGTGCGAGCCGAACGTGTTGATGTGCTCGATCG
>CAIVPW010000010.1 GCA_903907895.1 uncultured Alphaproteobacteria bacterium | reverse complement strand
CTGACGGACGGCGACGTCGTCATTGCCGCGATCACCAGCTGCACCAATACGTCCAATCCCGGCGTGATGCTGGCGGCGGGCATCCTTGCAAAGAAGGCGCTGGCGCGCGGCCTGCGCGTGAAGCCGTGGGTGAAGACCTCGCTGGCGCCGGGAAGCCAAGTCGTCACCGACTACCTGGTGAAGGCGGGGTTGCAGGCGCCGCTGGATGCGCTCGGATTCAACTTGGTTGGCTACGGCTGCATGACGTGCATCGGCAACTCCGGTCCGCTCGATCCGGCGATTTCCGCCGCCGTCAACGAAGGCGGGTTGGTCGTTGCCTCGGTGTTGTCGGGCAATCGCAACTTCGAGGGCCGGGTCAATCCGGATGCGCGCGCGAACTATCTCGCGTCGCCGCCGCTGGTCGTCGCGTACGCGCTGGCCGGCACGCTGGCGCTCGACCTTGCCAAGGATCCGCTCGGCAACGGCAGCGACGGCAAGCCGGTGTACCTGCGCGACCTGTGGCCGAGCAGCAAGGAAATCGCCGACGCGCTGCGCGGCAATCTCACGGCCGAGATGTTCCAGAGCCGCTATGCCAAGGCCTTCGTCGGCTCGCCCGAATGGCAGGCGATTCACGCACCGGGCGGCATCACGTATGCGTGGGCCGACGATTCGACCTACGTGCGCAAGCCGCCGTATTTCGCCGACATGCCGGCAACGCCGGCATTGCTGACCGACATCACCGGCGCGCGGCCGCTCGCCATCCTCGGCGATTCGGTGACGACCGATCACATTTCCCCGGCGGGCTCGTTCAAGGCGCCGACGCCGGCGGGGAAGTACCTGATCGGGCATGGCGTGCAGCCGCAGGATTTCAACTCGTATGGCGCGCGCCGCGGCAATCATGAGGTCATGATGCGCGGTACGTTCGCCAACATCCGCATCAAGAACGAGATGGTGCCGGGCGTCGAAGGCGGCTTCACCAAGCTGCAGCCGGCAGGTGAACAGTTGTCCATCTACGACGCCGCCATGCGCTATCAGGCGGCTGGCGTGCCGCTGATCGTGGTTGCCGGCAAGGAATACGGATCGGGTTCGTCGCGCGACTGGGCGGCCAAGGGCGTGAACCTGCTCGGCGTGCGTGCCGTCATCGCCGAAAGCTACGAGCGCATCCACCGCTCGAACCTGGTCGGTCTTGGCGTGTTGCCGCTCGAGTTCCTGCCGGGAGTCACCCGCAAGACACTGGGGCTGGATGGCACAGAGGTGTTCGATCTGTCGGGAATCGCGCAGGGGCTTGCTCCCCGCGCAGATGTGAAGTGCCGCATCCGGCGCGTCGGCGGTTCCATCGATGAGCTTCTATTGCGCTGCCGCATCGATACGCCGACGGAGCTCGATTACTACCGCCACGGCGGAATCCTGCAGTACGTGCTGCGCGGATTGGTCGCGGCCGACCAGGCCGGAGCCAGCATCAAGGCGGGTCTGGCAGCGGTTTAGGCGGCCCTTGCCGGGCCGGCGTAACTCATATGTGATTGGCGGCAACATGGCAGCATTGCCACGATTTCGCATCATGAACCGCCTGCTCCCCCTCGCGGCATTGCTCGTGCTCGGCTGGCTAGCGCCTGCGGGTGCGCAATCCATTTCGCCCGCCGGCCTGAAGCCGGTGATGGTGGTGGAGCTGTTTACGTCGCAGGGCTGCAGCAACTGCCCGCCGGCGGACGCTCTGCTGCTCGACCTGATGAAGCGGCAGGACAAGGAAGATCTCATCGTCCTCGGCTACCACGTCGACTACTGGGACTACCTGGGCTGGGCCGACACGTTCGCCAAGCCGGTCGCGACCCAGCGGCAGAAGGGCTACATGCGGCCGTTGCGCATGCAGTCAGTATTCACGCCACAGGTCGTCGTGGGTGGCCGCATGCAGGCAATCGGCAGCGACCGCGAGGCTGTCGAGCGCGCCATCATGCAGGCGCGCAGCGCGCTGCCGGGCGGCGGTGCGCGCGTGGCATTCGATTTCCGCGACGGCGGAGACGTGTTCTTGAAGGTCGAGGCGCCTCAGGAACCGGTGCGATTTGACGGCGCCGACGTGTGGCTGGTGTTGTTTGCAGGCCCGATGACGGTCGCCATCACCCGCGGCGAAAATGCTGGTCAAACGATTGCGTACGGCAACGTGGTGCGCGACGTGATCCACCTCGCCAAGTGGGATGGACTGACGACGGCATTCAAGCTGCCGGGCGGAAACTTCGCCGGCGACGCGGCGTACTGCGCCGCCATCGTGCAGATGCCGAACCAGGGCCCCATTCTGGGCGCGGCCCGCATTTCCATGAAAAACGGCGGCTACTAGCCGCATCGCGCATTGGGGCAAGCGACGTTTAGGGCGGGATAGACCGCCGGCGCCGTACGCCGGCCGCCAAGGTCGCGCTACTCTCGCAATTGGCCCCGTCGGGGACCCAACCATGCAACCCGCGCTTCGGCCCCCACAGGTCGGTGCGCGGGTTTTGTGCTGGCGGCCGCCTAATCCGGTGCCTCGTGGCGTGAACGGGAGAGACCTAACCCGCGCCCATTGACGGTGGAGGCCAACCGGGTAGCCGTTCGGCGCTAATCCCTTGGCATGATCCGCACCGAGAGAGCGTTGTTGGTGCGATTGCCGCACTGCTTGCAGCGCAGGCGCACCGCCAGATCCTTGATCCGCTCGTGTTGGGTCCGCCCTCGCCAAAGACGGTCGTGCGCGACCCTTTCGGTGTGGCGGCAGCGGAAGCACGTCGCCTCGACGATGTGCCACCGCGTCAGGTTCTCCATGCGAAAATTGTGGATGGGAACGATTTTGGGATCGCCGTGCGCCATCGGCGCACGCTAGAACAAATAGAGAACATCGCCAAGGCAACGGGCGTAAGGGTGGAAGCATGCAGGAGGGTGCGGCAAAGCTACCGAAGCGGGCGGCTTGGTTGACTCTCGCCTCGCCCACCCCCTTATTGTGCCCTGGGAGGCTGGCGGGTGGACGACGTTCCTCGCCAATCCGGTCAGGTCCGGAAGGAAGCAGCCGTAACGAGTTGGACTCGGGTCGTCCGTCCAGTCTCCCACCCAGTTTATTTACCCCGCGCTACGCGCCGGCCTCCGACCCGCTTGGCGCAGAGCCCCGGCTCCCCTGGGGGCAGCTAGGCGAATCTCTCCATGGCTGACAGCACCCCCTACCGCGTTCTCGCGCGCAAATACCGGCCGACGGTGCTGTCGGAGCTCGTGGGGCAGGACGTGCTTGTGCGCACGCTGTCGAATGCGTTCCAGTCGGGGCGCATCCACCACGCCTTTCTACTTACGGGCGTACGTGGCATCGGCAAGACGACGAGCGCCCGCATCATTGCCCGCGCCCTGAACTGCACTGGGCCCGACGGTAAGGGCGGGCCGACGATCAATCCCTGCGGCGTGTGCGACAACTGCCGCGCCATTGCCGACGACCGCCACGTTGACGTCATCGAGATGGATGCGGCGACACACACAGGCGTCGATGACGTGCGCGCCCTCACCGAAGGTGCCCGCTACGCCCCCGTGGCCGGCCGCGCCAAGGTATTCATCCTCGACGAAGTGCACATGCTGTCGAAGCAGGCCTTCGCCGCGCTGCTGAAGACGCTCGAAGAGCCGCCGCCGCATGTGACGTTCATCTTCGCGACTACCGAGTCGCGCAAGGTGCCGCTCACGATCCTGTCGCGCTGCCAGCGCTTTGATCTCCGCCGGCTGGAGCCGGACGTGATGGCGCAGCACCTTGGCAACGTCGCGAAGAAGGAGAACGTGCCGGTGGAGCAGGGGGCGCTTGCCTTGCTGGCGCGCGCCGCCGACGGATCCGTGCGCGATGGCCTGTCGATCCTCGACCAGGCCATGGCGCTGGCCCAGGGCGCTACCGGCGGCACCGTCACCGAGCAGCTCGTGCAGGAGATGCTGGGCCTTGCCGACCGCAACCGCACGCTGGACCTGTTCGATGCACTGTTGGCCGGCGACGTCGCCGGGGCGCTGGGGAACCTGCGCGAACAGTACGAGTTGGGGGCCGACCCGGTGCTGGTGCTGCAGGATTTGTTGGACCTGGTGCACTGGCTGACGCGCCTCAAAGCCGTGCCCTCGTCCACCGATCTGAACGCGCGCACCGCCGCCGAACAGGAACGCGGCAAGACGATCGCTGCCAAGGTGCCGATGCCGGTGCTGGCGCGCTCCTGGCAAATGCTGCTCAAGGGCCTGGAGGAAGCGGGAATCGCGCCCGATCCGATGGCCGCCGTCGAGATGGTGCTGGTGCGCGTGGCGTACGTTGCCGACCTGCCTACGCCGGCCGAAGTCGTCGAGAAGCTGCAGTCCGCGCCTGCCTCTGCCGAGATGACCGCACGTACCCGCAGCGCACCGGCGCCCGCCGTGGCCGCGGTGGTGCCGAGGCCCGAGGCGCCGAACGCCGCGCAACCCGTGCCGCCGTGGGCAACGACTTCTTCGCGCAGCGGCGCCGAGCCCGCGCGCGCGGAAGCCACAGTGCCGCTTGCTGCTGCGCCCAAGCCGGGGCCGACGGCGCAGGCCGCGCCTCCTCTCCTGTCATTCGAAGACGTCGTGCGCCTGACCGGCGACCGCGGCGAGCCGCGCCTGCGCGCCGAGCTGATCAACGGCGTGCACTTGGTGACATTCGAGACGGGCCGCATCGAGATGCGCCTGCACCAGACCGCGCAGAAGGACCTTGCCAACCGTTTGTCGAAGCGCCTGCAGGAATGGACCGGCCGCCCCTGGGCCATCGCGCTGTCCAATACCGCTGGAGCGCCGACCCTTGCCGAGCAACAGGCCGCCGAGCGCGCCAATCGCCTGGCCGAGGCCAAGACCGATCCCGCGGTGCAAGCCGTGCTCGCCGCGTTTCCGGGTGCCGAAATCCGCGAGGTGCGCGACTTGGTGCCGCCCGCGCCCGCCGACGTGCCTCACCCGGAAATTCCAGATTTGGAGCCTGACGACTCATGATGAAGAACCTCGGCGCCATGATGCGCCAAGCCCAAGACATCAAGGCGCGCATGGAAGAGGCGCAGGCCAAGATCGGCACGATCGAGGCGTCCGGCACGGCCGGTGGCGGCTTGGTCGAGGTGACGCTATCGGGCAAGGGCGACATGAAGCGCCTCAAGGTCGATCCGTCGCTGCTGGGCGGCAGCGACAAGGACATGCTCGAGGACTTGGTTGTCGCCGCGCACAACGATGCACGTGCCAAGGTTGCCGACTTGGTGCAGCAGGAAATCAGCAAGGCCACCGGCGGCCTGCAACTGCCGCCCGGATTCGGGTTGCCGATTTGAACACGCCAAATACGGCCATGGCTTCGCCTGCGCCGATAAGCTGGGCGTGAGGGCAGTCACGCGCTGATGGCTATTGATTATGGCGGCGAACTCGACCGCCTCATTCAGCTGCTCGCCAAGCTGCCGGGTCTCGGCCCGCGCTCCGCCCGTCGCGCGGCCCTGCAGCTCGTGCGCCGCCGCGAGCAGCTCCTGCTGCCGCTGGCTGACGCGCTCGCGCGCGCGGGGGCCAACGTGCGGCGCTGCGGCACGTGCGGAAACCTCGATTCCCAGGACCCGTGCGCCATCTGCCGCGACACGCGGCGCGACGCGGCCGTGCTGTGCGTCGTGGAGGACGTCGCCGACCTTTGGGCGCTGGAGCGTGCCGGTGCCTACCGCGGCCGTTACCACGTGCTCGGCGGTACTCTGTCGGCGCTGGATGGCGTGAACCCGGATGATCTGGCCATTCCGCAATTGTTGGCCCGTGCCCGTTCGCCGGACGTGCAGGAAGTGATCTTGGCGACGAACGCGACCGTCGAAGGTCAGACGACCGCGCACTACATCGCCGATGCGCTGACCAACACCGAGGTGAAGGTCACTGCACTCGCCCATGGCATGCCGATGGGTGGGGAGCTGGACTACCTCGACGACGGAACCTTGGGCTGGGCCATCAAGTCCCGGCGCCCCGTCGCCTGAAAAAGAGCCCCGCCTTCGCTGCCTCCCTCGCTCTCGTTGTCGTCCTCGTCGACGTGCGGACGCGCGCGTGGAGACGAGCCGTCAGTCGGGTGCAAAATTAAGAAGCAGAAGGGGGCATTGCCGCGTTTGCGCTGCTGCGCAAAGCCACGGTGGGCGTACTACGAGCGGAACAAGGAGGGCGCCTTCTGGTCCTCCACCTGGTGTTCGAGAGCAAGATCGACCTCTTTGATCCTCTCGGCGCGACGCAGAATTTTGTCGATGGAAGTGCGTACGTCGGCCAAGTGCTTGTTGGTCGTCTCGAAAGACTTGCCGACCGAACCGACGCGGTCATCCAGCCGCTGCACGTCCTGCAATAGCGTCATCACCTCACGCTGGATCACTTCCGCCTGCTCGCGCATGCGCACGTCGCGCAGGATGGCGCGAATGGTGTTCAAGGTCGCCCACAGCGTGGTGGGAGATACGATGTACACGCGGCGCCGAAACGATTCCTCCACGCAGTTGCGGAAGTTGGAGTGCAGTTCGGCGTAGATGGACTCAGACGGCAGGAAGAGGAGCGCCGCCTCGGCCGTCTCACCAGGGATGATGTATTTCTCGGCGATGTCCGCGATGTGGGTGTTGAGATCGCGCGTGAAGGCACGGGAGGCGGCGACGCGGGCGACGTCATCCGTAGCGTTGCGCAGCGCCTGGAAGCTCTCCAAGGGGAATTTCGCATCGACTGCGATAGGGCCCGGCGGGGCCGGCAGCAGGATGAAGCAGTCGGCGCGCTTGCCGTTCGTCAACGTCTTCTGAAACGTGAACGCCGACGGTGGCAGTACCGCCTCGACCAGGTCCTTGAGTTGGACCTCGCCGAATGCGCCGCGCGCCTGCTTGTTCGACAGGATGTCCTGCAGGCCGACGACCTGCGAAGAGAGTTCGACGAGGTTGCGCTGTGCGGTGTCGATGACGGCGAGGCGTTCGCGGATCTCGCCGATCGTCTTGTCGGAGCGGTTCAGCCCTTCGCTCACGCGCGCGCCGACCTCGGTCAGACGCTCATGCACGGTGCGGTGAATGCTTTGCTGCGCCGCGTCGAGCTTCAGGACCAGATCGCCGAGTTTGCCTTGCGACTCATCGACGCGCCGGAACCAATCCGACATGCGCGACATGCGCGAGAAGGCCAACGCAATCGCAACTGCAAGCAGCACCAGGAGTGCCACAGCCGTCGAAAATGCCGCGATCGGCATCCATGGTTCGATGTTCATGGATGGACCATACAATTCCCGCTTCGTTCCGGGGAAGCTGCGCGCGCATGGGATGCGAGTCGCCTTGACCGGCGCTGCTCCGGCACCCACCTTTGCCGCCCATGAGCACCAAGGACTTGATGGATGCCAAGTTGCGCGCCGCGTTTACGCCCGATCGGTTGGTCATCGTCGATGAGTCGCACAAGCACCAAGGGCATGCCGGCTGGCGCGAAGGCGGCGAGACGCACTTCCGCGTCGAGATCGTGGCCGCCGCGTTCAGCGGCGTCTCTCGCGTCGAGCGGCAGCGGCGCGTGCATCGCGCACTGGCCGAAGAGCTGGCGGGCGGCGTCCACGCATTGGCCCTACGCGCGCTCGCACCCAGCGAACCGTCCAGTTAGTAGAGGCTCCGGTACAACCGGCACCTCGCTTTACAACCGGGGATAGATTCGCACTTCCCGGTTGTGGTAAAGGAACGCGCTCTGGGTGGGGGTTTAGTGCCAAGTACTCTTGTCAGCCGTAACGTCCGCATTGCCGGGCGTCGCACCAGCGTCCGTCTCGAGCGCGAGATGTGGGACGCGCTTACCGACATCAGCAAGCGAGAGAACCTTGGGTTCAATCAGCTTTGCACGTTCGTCGCTGCGACGCGGCGCGACGGCGGCTTTACGTCGAACTTGCGCGTGTTCATGTTGAATTACTTCCGCGACCCGGCGCAGGCCGAGGCGTTGCGCGCCGCTCACAAGACGAGCGCGAGCACCGGCGGCAGCAGCACGAACGACGCCAAGGTCGAAACCGCTACGGCGCCCGCAACGTCCTCGGGCGCGGCATTGAATCTCTCCGCCAACAGATAGTTGAACACCGCTGACGGCATCACGCTGTCGAGGATCAACACGCCCCGCTCCAGGGGCGACAAGTCGAAGCTGAAAGCCACGGCAAAGCCGGCCGCGAGGCCGATGCCGAGGCGCAGGCCGGCCAGCGTCGCGGCGCGCGCAGTGTTCCGGATGCGCATCCGCGACAGCGAAATGCCCAGCGACAACAGCATCAACGGAATGGTCATGCCGCCCAGGATGCGCGCAGCCTGCAGCAGGAACTCGGGCACCGGCAGGGCGAACTCGTGGATGGTGATCGCGGCAGCCGTGGCGTAGAGCAGGGGCGCCTTCAAGAGCTCGACCGGCGACGGCTTGCCGGACACGATCCAGATGCCGACCGTGGAATGCAGCACCGATCCGATGGTGAAGATCACCACGGCCATCGCCAGACCCGGCGCGCCGTAGGCGAATAGCGCCAGTGGCAGGCCCATGTTGCCGAGGTTCGGAAACAGGACGGTGTTGAGGTACCAGCGCGGCCGCAGCTTGAGTGCACGCAGCGCGACGGCGGCGGTGAGGCCGACGACCGCAAACAGCGCCAACGTTGCTAGAGCCAGCCTTTGCGCGCCGGCCGTGAAGTCGAACGTCACCAGCGTGGTGAACGTGAGGCACGGTCCGCCGACGAGATAGACGAGGTTGCCGACAAAGCCGGCATCGAAGGGCTGCCGCAGGCGGTCCCACAGGAAGCCAACGGCGATGATCGCCGCTACCGGGGCGAGGACCCCCAGGATGACTGTCAGCATCCGCTAGGAGCGATGGTTCATGCCGGCGCCTCGGTCCCCGCCTCGCGGGGGCGCGCCGGAGGCGTCAGGCGCAACAGCGTGATCTGATTGCGTTGGCGGCGCAGGATCTCGAAGCGGAAGCCGTAGAACGTGAAGACCTGCCCGGCGTCCGGGATCATCTGGGCCTCGTGCAGGACAAGGCCCGCGAGGGTAGTCGCCTCGGCATCGGGCAGCTTCCATTCGAAGCGGCGGTTCAAGTCACGGATGGTCGTGGTGCCGTCGACCACGTAGCTGCCGTCCGACTGTGGTCGGATGCCCGTGGCGGCGACATCGTGTTCGTCGGAGATGTCGCCGACGATTTCCTCGATGATGTCCTCGAGCGTCACTAGACCCATCAAGGCGCCGTACTCATCGACGACCAACGCGAAGTGCGCCTTGCGGCGGCGGAAGGCCTGCAGCTGCTCGCGCAAATTGGTCGTGCTGGGCACGAACCATGCCTCCTTGGCGAGGCCGGCAATGTCGAGCTTGTCGATCTCGTCCCTGTGCTGGGTGATCGCCTGAAGCACGTCCTTGGCGTGCAGGATGCCAACGATGTTGTCGGGGTTGTTCCGCCACAGCGGCACGCGCGTGTATTGGCCGTCGAGTACGCCTTCAAGAATTTTCGATGCGGGCTGGTCGGCCTCCAACACGAACATGTTCTTGCGGTGAACCATGATCTCGGACACGTCCACGTGGGCGAGATCGAGCACGCCGCCCAGCATCTGCTGCTCACCGCGTGTGCTGTCCACTTCCTTGCCGTAGAGCTCGATCGCGCCGCGGATTTCCTCCTGCGCGACGACACCCTTGGGTGCCTTGACGCGGAACAGCTTCAGGATGCCGCGCACGATCCAGTCGACGGCACTGCTGATCGGGCCGAGCACGGCGATGATGTTTCGCAGCAGCGGCGAGACCGCCAGCGCCACGCGGTCGGCGTGCAGCAGCGCATACGTCTTCGGCAGGATTTCGGCGAACACGAGGACGAGGACGGTCATGAGCGCCGTGGCAAGAGCCACGCCGGCATCGCCGAAGATGCCGATCAGCGCCTGCGTCGCCAGCGCCGCGCCAAGGATGTTCACGACGTTGTTGCCGATCAGGACGGTGCCGAGCAGCCGCTCGCGTCTCTCATTGAGCTTGGCGACGAGGCGCGCGCGCTTGTTGCCGGCGCGCTCGAGCTGGTGGATACGGGCGCGGCTCGCCGTCGTCAGCGCCGTCTCGGCTGCAGAAAAGAACGCGCCGGCGACGAGCAGGAAGAGGATCGCGACCAGCGATATGACCAATGCAGTGTGCATGGAAGGCTAGGCGGCGATCTCGGACTCCAGCACGCCGAGCACGTCGCGTTCCGCCACCTCGCGGCTCACGAAGGCCCTACCGATGCCCTTCAGCAGAATGAAGGTCAACGCGCCGCTCTTCACCTTCTTATCCTGGCCCATGTGATCGAGCAGGCGGCGCGGGTTCCACCCTCCGGCGGGCGCGGCGGCCGGCAAACCGGCCGGCAGGCCCACTTGTGCGAGATGATGGCGCACGCGCGCAGTGTCGGCCGCGGTGACCAGACCCATCTTCTGCGACAGCTCGAACGCCAACACCATGCCTGCGGCCACGGCCTCGCCATGCAACAGGCGGCCGTCGTACCCGAGCTCCGTCTCGAGTGCGTGGGCAAAGGTGTGCCCGAGATTTAGCAGCGCACGCTGGCCCGACTCGCGCTCGTCGCCGGCCACGACCTCGGCCTTCATGCGCGCGCTCGTCAGTACGGCATAGCTGCGCGCCGCCTGATCGCCGGCCAGCGCTTTGCGGCCGTTCTGTTCCAGCCATTCGAAGAAGCGCGCATCGCCGAGCAGTCCGTACTTCACCACCTCGGCGTAGCCGGCCAACAGCTCGCGGCGCGGCAGCGTGTCGAGAACGGAAATATCCTCCAGCACCAAGCGCGGCTGGTGAAACGCGCCGACCAGGTTCTTGCCTTGGCGCGTGTCGATGCCCGTCTTGCCGCCGATGCAGGCGTCCACTTGTGCCAGAAGCGTGGTGGGAATCTGGATCACCGGCGTGCCGCGGCGCAGCACCGAAGCGGCAAAACCGGTCAGATCGCCGATCACGCCGCCGCCCAGCGCGACGATGGTATCGGTGCGCTCGATGCGCGCATCGAGCAGCTGGTCGAGTAAGCGCTCAAGGTGCGCGAAGCTCTTGGTCTCCTCGCCGGCCGGCATCACCGTCACCGTCGATTGAATGCCGGCCCTGTTAAGGGATTCCAGCAACACGGGCAGGTGCAACGGCTCCACGTTGGCATCGGTGACGATCGCCACTCTTGGCCGTGCCAGCAGCGGCTGGATGTATTTTGCCGCCTCGGCCAGGATGCCGCGGCCAACCACGATGTCGTACCCGCGCTCGGCGAGCGCGACGCGGACGGTGCCGAACTCGCTCATACGGTCGTTCCCGGCGCCTTGTGCGTGCCGAGGGCGGCAAGGATGGCATCGACCACCGGCTCGTGCGGGCCTTCGCCGGTCTCCACAACGATGTCGGCCAGGGCGTAAACGGGATAACGCTCGTCCATCAGCTTCGTCACTTTTTCCTTCAGGTCGCCGGAGGCGAGCAGCGGACGCTGCACGCGGCTTTTTTCCAGACGGCGCACCAGCGTGTCCAGCGCGGCGCGCAGCCAAACGGACGTGCCCATGGCAGCGATGCGCTCGCGGTTTTCGGCATCCATGAACGCGCCGCCGCCGGTGGCCAGAACGTGGGGTGGCCGCTCCAGCAGGCGGGCGATCACCCGGCGCTCGCCGTCGCGAAACGCCTGCTCGCCGTGGCGTGCGAAAATGTCAGTGATCGACTCGCCCGCTGCCGCCTCGATCTCGGCGTCGGCGTCGATGAAGGGCACGCCCAGGCGCGTCGCCAGGCGACGGCCGATGCTGGTCTTGCCCGCGCCCATCAGGCCGACAAGCACCACGGTGCGCTGGACCGCGACGCCCGCATTCATGCGCGGTGCGGCTGCCCCGAGCGCGGTGCAGGCCGATGCAAGCGACGTTGTGGCGTGCCGGGGCCGCCGATAGACTGTCCCATCTTTGCCATATTCCTCAGCCTATCTTCATATCATACCCCCGTCGCCCGCTTCAGCGGGCGGCGGCCCGGACGAGAGGGGCACTCCCTGGCTAACACGCGTCTACAACGGCAGGCCTCGAGTGACCGGCGCTCCGGCTCCCGGTTCTTGACCATGTTCCTGGTGGTGGCCCTTTTGGCCATCGTCGGGGGCGCGATCTTCTTGGCGATGTGGGACATCCCCGCGCCGTCGCAACGCATCGAGCAGGTCCTGCCCAACGACCGGTTCCCAAAGTAGGCACCGAGGCCCATGGTGAATCCTAGACGCGAAAGCTGGCGCCTTGCCGCGGTGATGGCGGCCGCGGTCAGCGTCGCGCCGCTTGCGGCCGTCTTCCCGGCTCATGCTCAATTCGTTGCGCCGCAGCCGCTGACGCCCAATGCCCCGGGCGCAGCCGCACCGGAACCCGCGCGTCCCACCCCGTTGCAGGCACCCCGCCAGCCGTTGCCACCGCCGCGGGGCGAACTGCCGCTGGTCGAGCAGCTGACCGAGGTCGATCCGTCAGTCACCGGCCTGCTCGATGATTCGAACGGTGGCCTCGGCGTCGACATGTGGAACGGCACCAGCCGCACGCGGGTCGAGACCCTGTTGCCGCGCGTACCCGCCGCGAGCGTGTCGGCGGTCATGCAGGACCTCCTGCGCCGCCTTCTGCTCACCACCGCGTCGCTGCCGGTAGGACAGGGCGTAGCACCCAGCCTGCTGGGTCTGCGCGTCGAGCGCCTGATGGCGTCGGGCCGGATCGCCGACGTCAACGAGTTGCTGCGCCTCGCGGCGACGCCCGTCCACGATCCTGCGCTGTCGCGTGCCGAGATCGATGCCCTGCTGCTGGCGGGCGACTTTAGCACTGCCTGCCAAAAGGTCCCGGCGCTGGCTGCAGCCGATCCGCGCGGCTACCTGCTCAAGACGCTCGCCTTCTGCCGCGCGCTGGATCGCGACCAGCCGGCCGTCTCGTTGGCCACCGCGTTGCTGCGCGATCAAGGCCAGCAGGGTGACGAGGCCTTCTTCACGCTGATTGCCGCTCTGCCCGGCGGGGCCGGTGCGCCGCCGGTGGCGACGCTTGTCGATCCGACGCCGCTGCATCTGGCCATGCTGCGCGCAGCGAACCAGCGCGTGCCAGCCGATGCCATCGGCGGTGCGCAACCGGCCATCCTGTGGGCGATCGCCACCGCGCCCCGTCCAGACCCCACCGACATTTCCCCAGAAGTGCTGCAGGCGGCCGAACGCGCGGAGGCCGCGGGCGCTCTGTCCACCGACGTGCTGGCCGCAATCTTTTCCACGGTCGCCTACACTCAGGAGCAGATCGATGCCGCCCTGGACACCGCGGGCCGCGAACGCGGTCCGCGCGTGAACGCTTTGCTGTTCCAGGCCGCTACTGTGTGGACGGAGCCGGCCAAGCGTGCCGCGGCGCTTTCTGCTGCCTTCAAATCGGCGCGCGAGGATGGGCTGTTGGCCACCGCCGGGCGCCTGAACCGCGCGAACCTGAGAGCCGTCCAGCCGACGTCTGCACTGCTGCCATTTGCGCCGGACGCGGTGCGTGCATCGCTCGCGGCAGGCGATCTCGAAACCGCATGGCGCTGGGCGGACCTCGTGCTACGCGAGGCTGGCAGCATTACCCCCACCGGACCGAACACCGCCGCCATCCAAAGCGCTGCGCGGCTTTGGCCGTTGCTGCAGTTGGTCGATCCAGAGGGCGCGCGCACCCGCGCGGCCGATCGCACCCGCACCTGGTGGCGCGATCTGCCCACTGTGCCCGAGGGTGCTGCGGCGGACAGCCGTGCGCTGCTCTATGTGCTCTTCGAGGCGCTCGACGAGCCGCTGCCCAACGAGGCATGGGAGCCGCTCATCGCGGGCCCGCTGACAATCGCGGCGCGCATGCCGGTGGCGTCGCTGTCGCGCATGCTTTCGGATGCTGCTTCGGCCGACCGCATTGGCGAGACGGTGCTGCTGTCGCTGCTGGCATTGGGTGAGCTCGGGCCTGAGGGCTCCGACGCAACCACGCTCACGCAAGTCATCCGCGCGCTGCGCGCCATCGGCTTCGAGAGGGAAGCCCGCGCCGTCGCCGCAGAGGCGGCGCTTGGACACGGCATCTAACGAGCGCGCTGGCGCTCATGCCTCGACAATCCATGACGGACCGGCACGTCTCCGCGTTCCTTGAGATGCTGGCCGCGGAGCGCGGCGCCGCGAAAGCAACGCTGATCAGTTACGGCCGCGACCTGGCGGACTTCGAAGCACATTTGCGCAAGTCCGGCACGGCTCCGATTGGGGCCAGCACAGCGGACCTGCGCACCTACCTAGGCTCGCTGCACAAGCGCGCGCTGTCGCCGGCGACGCAGGCGCGGCGGCTGGCATGTCTGCGCCAGTTCTATCGCTTCCTGCTCGCCGACAATGTGCGCGGCGACGATCCGACCAGCGTACTCGATGGTGTGAAGCAGTCCCGGCCGCTGCCGAAGATCCTCGGCACCGAAGAGGTCGATGGGTTGCTCGCGGCGGCGGCGCGCGCCGGCGACTTGCGGCTCGTCGCGCTGCTGGAGGTGCTGTATGCCACCGGCCTGCGCGTGTCGGAACTCGTGTCGCTGCCCAAGGCTGCGCTGGCCAATCGCCCGCGCTTCCTCACCGTGCGGGGCAAGGGCAACAAGGAGCGCCTCGTCCCCTTAAGCGACCCGGCGGTGGCGGCCGTGGAAGCCTACCGGGCGGCCATCACCGACAAGGCCGACCTGGCTTCGCCCTGGCTGTTTCCGTCGCGTGGCAGTCACCTGACCGCTCGCAGGCTGTCGCAACTGCTGAAGGGCTTGGCCATTGCCACCGGCCTCGACCCGGCCAAGGTCTCGCCGCATGTGCTGCGCCACGCTTTCGCCAGCCACCTGCTGGCCAATGGCGCGGACCTGCGGGCGGTGCAGAAGATGCTCGGCCATGCCGACATCTCGACCACGCAAATCTACACACATGTGTTGGAAAACCGGCTCCACGATCTCTTGCGGCGCCATCCGCTGGCGGACTAGTGTCCGCCCGCGATTCCGGGCCTGGCGCCTAAGCGAGAGCTTGGCCGCCGGGGGGCGAAGTCTCCAAACGGGGCTTTGAGGCCCGCCGCCACTTCAGTCAGGGGAAGCACCTTCATGAGTTTCACGCTCGTGCGTCGAGCCGTTCCGCGCGTCAACCGTTCCGAGCTGGCAGTGCCCGGCTCCCAGGCGCGCATGCTGGAGAAGGCCGCCGCGAGCGGGGCTGACGTGATCTTCCTCGACCTTGAGGACTCGGTCGCCCCCGACGACAAGGCGCAAGCGCGCAAAAACATCATCGATGCGCTGCAGAACCTGGACTTCGGCAGCGCCGCCGTCTCCGTTCGCATCAACGGCCTCGATACCCACTACATGTACCGCGACGTCGTCGACATCCTCGAGCAGGGTGGCGAGCGTCTCGACATGATCATGATCCCCAAGGTCGGCACGCCTTCGGACGTATACGCCGTGGACATGATGGTGACCCAGATCGAGACCGCCATTGGCCGCAAGAAGAAGATCGGCTTCGAGCTGATCATCGAAACCGCGCTTGGCATGCAGAACGTCGAGGCAATCGCGGCGGCAAGCCCGCGCAACGAGTCGCTGCACTTCGGCGTCGCCGATTACGCCGCCTCGACCAACGCGCGCATGACCGTCATCGGCGGTCCGTCGCCCGACTACGTCGTGCTCACCGATCCGCTGCCGGATGGCTCGCGCTCCTCGCACTGGGGCGACATGTGGCACTACGCCATTTCGCGCATGGTGGTGGCGGCCCGCGCCAACGGCCTGCGCCCCGTGGATGGCCCGTTTGGCGACATCCAGGACGCCGACGGCTACCGCGCCCAGGCGCGCCGTGCCGCGGCGCTGGGTTGCGAAGGCAAGTGGGCGATCCATCCGTCGCAGATCGCGCTCGCCAACGACGCCTACAACCCGCCGGCCAAAGAAGTCGATCGCGCCAAGCGCATTCTAAAAGCCATGAAGGAAGCTGCCGCCGAAGGCAAAGGCGCAGTGACCTTGGATGGGCGTATGATCGATGCAGCCTCGGTGCGCCAGGCCGAGGTCATGGTCGCGAAGGCGAAGCTCATCGCCGCCAACACCAAGGCAGCCCAGGCCGCCGTGCCGAAGCTCGCCGACCAGCGCAAGGCGGCCAGCCGCTAACGGCACACCAAGGGCGTGAAGGGGGTCTCCATGTCGTTCCTCGAATTCGAGAAGCCGATTGCGGAGCTCGAAGGCAAGATCAAGGAGCTGCGCCACCTTTCCGACAACGGCGAGATGGACATCAGCGAGGAAGTCTCGAAGCTGCAGGGCCGCGCCGAGCAATTGCTGCTGGAGACGTACTCCGCGCTGACGCCGTGGCAGAAGACGCAGGTCGCGCGTCACCTCGATCGGCCCCACTTCACGCACTACATCAACGGCCTCATCGACGACTTCACGCCGCTCGCCGGCGACCGCGTATACGGCGACGATCGTGCCATCCAGGCTGGCATCGGCCGCTTCAAGGGCCGCTCCATCATGGTGATCGGCCATGAGAAGGGCATCGGCACCGACGGCCGCATCAAGCACAACTTCGGCATGGCGCATCCGGAAGGCTACCGCAAGGCATCGCGCCTGCTGCAGATGGCCGACCGCTTCGGCCTGCCGGTGCTGACTCTGGTCGACACCCAGGGTGCATATCCGGGCGTCGGCGCCGAACAGCGCGGTCAGGCGGAAGCGATCGCGAAGGCAATTCAAGTCGGGCTCGATGTGCGCGTGCCGATCGTCACCGTCATCGTCGGCGAGGGCGGCTCGGGTGGCGCAGTGGCGCTCGCGGTCGGCAACAAGGTACTGATGCTCGAGCACTCGATCTATTCGGTGATTTCGCCCGAAGGCTGTGCCGCGATTTTGTGGCGTTCAGGCGACAAGGCGAAGGAGGCCGCCGACGCCCTGAAGCTCACCGCGCAGGATCTCTACAAGCTGCGTGTCATCGACGCGATCATCTCCGAGCCCACCGGCGGCGCCCAGCGCCATCCGCACGAGACAGTGAAACGCGTGGGCTATGCAGTTGCGACGGCGTTCGTCGAGATCGACGCGCTCGGCCCCGATGCCGATTTCCGCGCGCTGCGGCGCAAGAAGTTCCTCGAGATGGGGAAGTACGGCCTCGCCTGATTAGGGGGCAACCGCCGGGGCCTGCATGAGCCGCAGCGGGTAAATCCCTATGGCGCGAGCAAAGCGCGCGTCGGGATCTGCCTCGAGGCCGGCGGCAAACTCGGCCTTCAGCCACGCATCGGTCTCGTAGGCCGAGAAGCGCCCCGGTACGATGGCCACGCGCCAGCCGTCTTCTTCGAGCACGCGCGTGGCGCCGTCGAACAGGTCGGGCCCATTCGGGTCGCGCGTGACGCCAAGGCGCAGGCGTGACGAGGGCGATACCCGTTCCATCAGAAACGCCAGCAGCACCCAGTCGCGCGCACCAATCGGTGTCTCCCCCGCCTGCCAGCGCACACCTTTCTCGCGCGCGATGCGCAAAAGCTCGGCATGGCGCGCCGGCGCGCCGCCGAAGGCGCGCAACGCATCGGCGTCGAGTACGAACACCTCGATGGTGGGGTCGAGCGAGAAGATCGGCGCGATCTCGATGCCCACCACCGGGATAGGCTCGTCGGCGATCGAGTATTCCACCGAGAACAGAATGGTCGCGCTGCGGCCGAGGCCGTCGGCAAAGACCAACTGCCCCGCAACGATGCGTCCTTTGGGCGGCAGGCGCGGCTCGTATTCCACCGGCGCGTACTGGAGCAGGCGCGTGTCGCGCCAGTCGAGGCCGGGCAGCGCCGCACGGGATGCATCCACCTTTTGCGCGGCGGTATCGCTGAAGCTCACGCCGGCCGCCAAGCCGCTGCCGCCGCTCAGCCGGTCGATGATCGCCGCGGCGACGCGCACCGCGTCGATCGGCATGGTGGTCTGCGTCGTGGCGAGCGGCGCCGGCAGAGGATAGCGCGGAGCCGGCTGCGCCGGTCCAATGCGGACCTCGACGGCGTCTGCGGGCAGCGCCGGCATCGCCACGACGATTTCGGGCGGCGGCTCCAGCAGTGGTGCAGGCTCCGGTGCCGGAGGTGGCGGTGGCGGCGCGATCTCGGCTACCGGCGGCGGTGGCGGCGGGGCCGCAACGGGCGGTGCAACCTCCGGCGCGGGAGCGGCGCAGGCGCCGAGCAGCAACAGCGCGAGAACGAGCCGCTTCATTCGGGCAGCCGGTTGGCGAGGGCGGCGGCGGGGCGGACCGCAGCAGCGCGGCCCGCAGGCGGTGGCGCGTCCGGAAAGGTCGGCGTCGCGTCGAGAAGCTCGGTTGGGTTGGCGGGCGAGGCGCGATACAGCGTCTTGAAGAAGAAGGCCGGGGCGGCGCCAAGCGCAAACGTGCCGCGCTGTACCACGACGCGCCAACCGCCGAAATCGATGACCGAGGGCGTGCCGGGATAGCCGGCAATGCCGCGCGGGGACAACGCCGTGCGCAGCGCGACCTGCGCCGCCGGCGGCGTCGCATCGAGCAGGAAGGAGAAGGCGTAGTAGTCCGCGGGGTCGCCGTTGCCGCGCGCGGCACGATTGTTCAGCGCGGCGCGCAACAGTGCCTCCGGATCGGACGCCGCCAACTCGGCGCGAGTGAGTGCCGTGGCGGGCACGAATGCCACCTGAGCCCGCGGACGTGCGGGCGCGATGGCGGCCAGATCGCCGTCGGTCACTTCGATCTTCTGGTTATCCACACGGAAGCGCAGGACCAGCGAGTAGTTCGAGCGCCGCGCGGATGCATCGACGAACGACAACGCCGCCGCCAACTCGAAGATCCCGTCTGCGCCGGCAAGCGGACGGCCGTAGTGCGTCACGGCGATGCCGTCGAGATCGACGTTGCGCAGTGGTTCCATGCTTGCTCGTGCCTGGCGCAGCGCATTGGCCCCGTCGGACGTGAAGCGAAGGGGCCACAGCGAAGTTGGATTCACTAGCTGGCGCATGCTGCTGACGGCAAAATTCACCAGCAGCTTCATTTCCCACGGAATTTCGGCGACGGGAGATGTCTGTGCGCGCGGCGTCAAGCCAAGCGCCAGCCGCTGTGCGGCGCGGTCAGCCGAGAAGGCACGCTGCGCCGCGGTGGATTCGGCGAATTCGCCTGTCTTGGCGGCTTCGAAGAAGAAGTCGGCGATGGCGTCCTCGATGGGGCTGGTGGCGCCGTCGGCGGCGACCTTCTTCTGCACAAGATCCATGACTTCGCAGACGTCGGTCTCGGTGCACGGCGCCTGGCCCAGCCGCTGTCGCAGTCTCTGTTCCAGTGCCCCGACCAGCGGCCGCACGGCATCTCGCACGGCCGTGCCCCGTTCCGGCCACACGAACGCGATGCGGCCCGGCGCGACGCGGTCGGCCGCGCGCACCAGGTCGTCGAGCGCAGCAGCGTTCGCTGCATGGTGCGCCGAGTCGCGCCGGCCCGCCGTCGCCCACAGGGCGCTATCGGTACGCGCTGCAGGACGCGCGAACGTGTCGGCGGGAACGGGCTCGGGCCACAAGGTGGTGTCCGGCGGCGGCCGTCCGGCCGCGTCGGTGGTGATCTGCGGCGGCGGCAGCGTGGGCACGAATCGCGCCGAATACGCGATCTCGTCCGCCAGCGCTTTCACGGTCGCCTCGGCGGCGCCCGTGCCGGTCGCCACGCTGGCAGCAGGCACCAGGGCCGGATCGTTGAACGGCCACGCCTGGAGCAGCGTGCGCACGTCGTCTATGCCGAAGCCGCGCGGCACATCCTGTGCCGTGGCTCCGGCGATCGTCAGTACGTAAGAGAGTGCACCGGCCAGAAGGCTCGGGAGGTGCCGTCGTACGCTAAGTGGCGCCATTGTTTGCGCTTCTCGGCGCGCTCGGGCGCCTGCCCCCGGGTGCGAATCATAGCACCCGGGCTGGCAGGGACGGAACGTTAGTTCAGTGTTCGTCCGTGGCAGTGCTTGAACTTCTTGCCCGACCCACACGGGCAGGGCGCGTTGCGGGGCACCTTGCCCCAGGTCGAGGGGTCGTTCTGGTCGGGGACCACAACCGGCTCATCGAAGTCGGTGTCCAACTCCGTCTCCTGCGCGCCGGTGGCGCCGGCCTGCTGGTTTTCCAGCGCGAAGGCTTGCGGCGCGGTCTGCGGGGCGACGTGCACTTCCACACGCGAGAGCAGCAGGGTGACGTGCTCGCGCAGCCCCTCCAGCATCGTCTCGAACATGTCGAACGCCTCGCGCTTGTACTCGTTCAGCGGATCGCGCTGGCCGTAGGCGCGCAGACCGATGCCCTGGCGCAGGTGGTCAAGGCGCAGCAGGTGCTCTTTCCAGTAGTGGTCGAGCGACTGCAGCAGGATGTTCTTCTCGACCATGCGCCAGATGTCGGGGCCGTAATTGGTCGCCTTTTCGGCGATGCGGCGGTCGAACAGGTCGATCAGGCGCTCCTGCATCTCGTTCGGGCCGACGCCCTCTTCGGCGGCCCATTCGCGCACCGGCGGCAGCACACCGAACACGCGCGCAAGTTCGCGCTCGAGCTCATCGAGGTTCCATTGCTCCTGGTACGAATTCTCCGGGATGGTGCGCGCGACGAGCTTTTCGAGAGTCTCGTGCTGCATCTCCTTCACCGTCTCGGAGACGTCCATCGAGCGCATCAGGTCCTTGCGCTGCTCGTACACGACCTTGCGCTGGTCGTTCATGACGTCGTCGAATTTCAGTAGGTTCTTGCGAATCTCGAAGTTGCGCTGCTCGACCTTTTCCTGCGCTTTCTCGAGTGCCTTGTTCACCCACGGATGGGTGATCGCCTCGCCTTCCTGCAGTCCCAGGCGGCGCAGCATGGTGTCCATGCGGTCCGAGCCGAAGATGCGCATCAGGTCGTCCTGCAGCGACAGGAAGAACTTCGACTTGCCCGGGTCGCCCTGGCGGCCCGAACGGCCACGCAGCTGGTTGTCGATGCGGCGGCTTTCGTGGCGCTCGGTGCCGATGATGAACAGGCCGCCCGCGGCGAGCACTTGCTTGCGCTCGGCGGCAACCTCGGCGCGGATCGCCTCTTCCTGGCGCTTGCGCTCCTCGGGATCGGTGACGTTCGGGCCGATCTCGTCCTTCACGCGGAAGTCGGCGTTGCCGCCCAGCTGAATGTCGGTGCCGCGGCCCGCCATGTTGGTGGCGATCGTAACGCCACCGGCGCGGCCGGCCTGGGCGATGATGTGCGCCTCCGTTTCGTGGAAGCGGGCATTCAGCACCTGATGCGGAACCTTTTCCTTCTTCAGCAGCGCGGACAGGTGCTCCGACTTCTCGATCGAAACGGTGCCGACCAGCACGGGCTGGCCGCGTTCGCGCGCTTCCTTCACCAGGGTGACGATGGCGGCGTCCTTCTCCTTGGCCGAACGATAGACCTCGTCGTCAAAATCCTTGCGCGAGACCGGCACGTTCGTCGGCACCTCGACCACGTCGAGGTTGTAGATCGCGGAGAATTCCGGCGCTTCGGTCATGGCTGTGCCGGTCATGCCAGCCAGCTTCTTGTAGAGGCGGAAGAAGTTCTGGAATGTGATGGACGCCAGCGTCTGGTTCTCGGGCTGGATCGTCACGCTTTCCTTGGCTTCCAGTGCCTGATGTAGGCCTTCCGAGTAGCGGCGGCCCTCCATCATGCGGCCGGTGAACTCGTCGATGATGACGATCTTGTCGTCCTTGACGATGTACTCCTGGTCGCGCGTGAACAGCGTATGGGCGCGCAGCGCCTGCTGCGTGTGGTGCAGCAGTGTCACGTTCTCGATGTCGTACATGCTGCCGCGCACGAGCATGCCCTGGTCCTTCAGGTGCGTCTCGGCGGCCTCGGCGCCT
>CAIVPW010000009.1 GCA_903907895.1 uncultured Alphaproteobacteria bacterium | reverse complement strand
GCGTCAGGCCGAAGTGGCCGATGTAGACGAACGAGGACGACGCCAGGAAGGCAAAGAAGCTCGCCATGCCCAGCCCACCGATGAAGGTGAGGCCTTGGAACTTGGCGTCCACCATCAGGCGGCCATAGGCGCGCATGACGTTGCCGAGATTGCCGGCGATGCGCTCGGACTTCGGCCGCGTCTCGGGCAGCAGGGCCCACAGCATGACCAGCGCGATGCCGGAAACGACGGTGACGGCCACGAACACCGCGCGCCAGCCGAACGGCACGATGACGGCGCTGCCGAATAGCGGCGCGAGGATGGGCGACACGCTGAACACCAGCATGACGAGCGCCATCAGGCGCGTGGCTTCCGGGCCGGTGTGCAGGTCGCGGATGACGGCGCGCGGGATCACGGCAACGGCAGCGGCGCCGACACCTTGAATGAAGCGGAAGAAGATCAGCCATTCGATGCTGGGTGCGAGGCCGCAGCCGATGCCGGCGAGGCCGAACAGCGCCAGGCCGAAGTAGAGCGGCGGCTTGCGCCCCCACATGTCGGACAGCGGGCCATAGATGAGCTGCGCGACGCCGAAGGAGATGAAGAAGACCATCAGCGTCATCTGCGTCGCGGCGGTGGAGGCGCCGAGATCGGCGGCGATGGCCGGCAGTGCGGGCAGGTACATGTCGATGGCAAACGGCCCGACGGCAGCCAAGAGGCCGAGCACCACCGCGTTGCGCACAAAACTGGACATCGCAAAACCCTGGTCGAAAGAAAACGCCGCGCCTTCTTGGGCCGCGCGCGGTCGTTGGCGTGCATTTAGAACGAAGGGGCGGGCCCGGCCAGCGAACTGGCCCACATTCGCGATCACAATTTAGCCCTGCCGCCGGTGGGGCTTACGCCCGAACGCCTATTTTGCCGCGCGCTTCGGTTTCTTGGCGGGGGCGGTGCCGGTGAGCTTGGCGACGCGCTCGACGAGGCGCGTGCCGTCCATCGTGGCCATCAGCGCAGCAAAGTTGGGCGCCGGGCCCTTCCATTGAATCGCATCGACATTCTGGAAGAGGGCCGCATCGGTGCGCAGGGTCGCGAGGTCCTTGAACAGCTCGGCCTCGGATTGCTTGTCGCCGAGGACCTCGGGCGGGAAGTCTTCGAGCGCGCCGTACTTGGCGATCAGCCGCGCGGCGGTTTTGGCGCCGCAGCCCGCAATGCCGGGGTAGCCGTCGGCGCTGTCGCCGACGAGCGCCAGGTAATCGGGGATGTGCTGCGGGTCGACGCCGAATTTCGCCCGCACGCCGGCGGCATCGCGCATCTGGTTGGAGCGGCGGTCCATCTGCACCACCCGGTCGTTGACGCACTGGCCGAGATCCTTGTCGGGGGTCCAGATGCAGACCTTTTCGACGCGGCTGTCGGCAGAGGCGAGGTGCGCGGCGGAGGCCAAGGCATCGTCGGCCTCGAGCTCGACCATCGCCCAGGTGGCGACGCCCAGGGCGCGCAATGCGTCTTCGAGGGGGTGGAATTGGGACCACAGGGCGGGGTCGATGCCGGCGCCGGTCTTGTAGCCAGGCCAAAGGTCGTTGCGGAACGATTCGATGACGTGGTCGGTCGCCACGCCGACATGGGTGGCGCCGTCTTCCAGCATCTGCACGACGGTGCCGAGCACGCCCACCACGGCACCAAAGGGCGCGTCCGTCTCGCGGAACCTCCGCGCCCCGTAGAAATGGCGGAAGAGTTCGTAGGTCCCATCCACCAAGTGAACAATCATCGAGATTTGAACCCCACGCGGTGGATGGGTCCCCATACTGGGTCGCGCCACCGGGCGACACACG
>CAIVPW010000008.1 GCA_903907895.1 uncultured Alphaproteobacteria bacterium | reverse complement strand
GCCGTGCAACGCATTGGCAAGGGTGACTATGCGACGGAGGTGAACGTGCGGCGCGGCGACGAGATCGGCACGCTTGCCGACGCCGTCAACCAGATGACAAAAGGCTTGGCCGAACGCGACCGCGCGCGTGACATGCTCGGCAAGATGGTGTCGCCGCAGGTCGCCGCCGAAGTCATGAGCAAGCGCGTCGAGCTCGGCGGCGAAGAGCGAGTCGTCAGCGTACTGTTTGCGGATATCCGCGGCTTCTCCCGCCTCAGCGAGACACTGCGGCCGGCAGAGCTGGTCTCGATCCTGAACGCGTTCCTGACCGCGCTGTCCGACGTCGTGGAGCGCCACGGCGGCGTGGTGGACAAGTTCATCGGTGACGCACTGATGGCGCTGTTCGGCGCCCCATTGCTGCAGCCCGACCATGCGGTCCGCGCCGTCGCTGCCGCCTTAGACATGAGCCGGACCGTCGATGATCTTAACCGCCAGCTTTCGGCCCGCGGCCAAACCACCATCGACTTCGGTATCGGCGTCAACACCGCAGCGGTGGTCGTCGGCAACATGGGCTCGCGCCGGCGCCTGAACTACACCGTGATCGGGGATGGCGTGAACCTGGCGGCACGTGTCGAGAAGTTGACGCGCGAGTACGACGTGCGCGCGATCGTTACCGCGAGCACCCAGGCCGAGGCGCCCGGCTTCCTATTCCGCGAAATCGATCGGGTGCGCGTGCGGGGCCGCGAAGAGCCAGTCCGCATCTTCGAGCCGCTCGGCGAGACGGCAGCGTTTCCCGAGGAGAGCCTGCAGCGTCTCGCCCTATGGCATGACGCCCTTAAGCGGTACCGGAGCCGCGATTGGGCCGGTGCCGAAGGCATTCTTGCGCAGCTGCAGGAGGGCGAGCAGCACTCGCAGCTCTACGCCCTCTACCGCCAGCGCATCGAAACCCTGCGCCTGGCCCCGCCACCCGCCGCATGGGATGGAACGTTCAGCCAGCAGTCGCTTTAGTTCGCAGCCGCGCGCGCCGGTGGGAACAGCGAATCGCTGCGGCCCAGCACGCGATAGGCGAGCAACCCAATCCACTCGTGGGTGATGCGGCTGAGGGCGATGAAGCGGCGAACCGGATCGAACGTGATCAGAAACGGCGTGCCGGGCGGGTAGAGGTACTCGACCGGCACCGGCACCACATCCCACCCCTCGGCCCGGAACGCACCAAGCGAACGGGGCATGTGGATGGCCGACGTGATCAGCAGCCACGTCTCACCCGGCTGCGGCTTCACCAGGCGCTTGGAAAAGAGCGCATTCTCGTAGGTGTTCAGCGACTTGTTCTCGAGGACGATTCGCGTCACGTCGAAATGCAGCGCGGCGAGGTCGTCGCGTGCCATTTCCGCTTCGCTTCGGGGATCGTTCGAGCGCGGAGCGCCGCCGCCGGTGAAGACGAGCACGGCCTGGGGGTAGCGCTCGCCAAGCTCCATCAACTTCAACAGGCGTTCTCCACTCGCCTCCGCCACAGGCACCGCGGTTAGCTTGGACGTCACCGCCGCGCCCGCACCGAGGACGATGATGCCATCGACGGATGCAACGGCATCTGGATCGAACTGCGCATATCGCTGCTCAAGCGGAGCTGCCAGCCACCGAGCCAGCGGCAACGTTGCCACGGCGAAGAGCACGACAGCGCCGAGAGTGACCACGACGCGGCCAAGGCGCCGCCAGCGGGTCCACAGGAGCACCGTGCCCAGGATGACCGCGCCCGGTACGGCGCGAGCCGGGTCGGCCCAGAACCAGAAACTCTCCGCGAAGAATTCGTACATCCGCCCCGCCGACTTGCGGCCGGAGTATGGCGCAACTGCTGCCGCGGTGACGCCCGAAATCGCATCCGCCACTGCCCGCTATCTTTCCGTAACGAGGCAACAATGTGGCTATCGCTCCCCGTCTGGAGAGGTATTTCGCTTGCACCGAGGCGCGACGTAAGGTCCGCGGCGTTCTAGGTAGTACAAAAGCAGTAGGTGTTACATGGCTCAACTTTTCGGCGCTGACTTCCTGAACAGCTCCAGCGGCCGCTATCAACTGAACGGCCTTTCCGCCACCGAGGGTGGGAACGCGACCACGCTTCTCGACCTGTCTCCGACGGCGCAAGCGCAGGTGTCGACAAGCATGGTTTTCCAGTCGGCCGGGGACACGGGCGGCACCCTTCTCACGCTTCAGGACGCAATTCGGATCGACGTTCTCAGCGACGGTCAGGTTGCCTTCCGCCTCCTTGGCAACCAGGCCGGCGAGAGCGGCTCCATCATCACATCCGGCTTGAACGTAACCGACAACAGCACCCACACCGTTAGCGTGGACTATGACGCCGCACGGGGCTCGATGATTGCCTATGTCGATGGCAACGCCGCCGGTTCGCTGGCCATTTCGGGCGCACTCAATCCAGTCGGCACGGTGGAGATCGGTGGCAACGATTCCAACTTTTATGGCGCTGTCGACGACATCTT
>CAIVPW010000007.1 GCA_903907895.1 uncultured Alphaproteobacteria bacterium | reverse complement strand
GACCTTGTTGGTGGTGGTGTCGATCACGTAGATCGAGCTGGTGCCGCCGCCGGCCACGTACAGGTTCTTGCCGTTCGGATCGACGATCAGTTCCACCGGCCGCGAGTCGAGGCCGAGGTTGATGTTGGCCATCACCGTGTGGTTCTTGGTGACGTCGATCACGGTGACGGTGCCGCCGATCTCGGCCGAGACATAGGCGCGCGTGGCGGCGATGCAGGTGACACCATCCGCTTCAGCTCGACGGCCGCCGGCACGCTCACGCTGTACGCCGGAACATTGACGCTCAATGCGACCGACACCGGAGTCGAGGTCGTGGCCATCGCCACCAGCGCGGGCGTGGCGACGGGCACAACGGCGGAGAACATCGACGCCGCGCAGCTCGCCAGCGGCGTGACCCTGGTCGGCAACGCCGGCAACAACGTCCTTACCGGCAGCGCCTATGCCGACACCATCAACGGCGGCGCCGGTGTGGACACCCTGGCAGGCGGCGATGGCACCGACGCGCTGGACGGCGGCGCCGGCAACGACATCTACCTCGTGTTCGCGCCCACCGAGCACGCGGCGGCCGAGTTCGCAGACACCGGCGGCGACACCGCTGACGTGCTTCGATTCACCTCGACCACCGGCCAGACCCTCGCGCTCTTTGCCGGCGACAGCGGCATCGAACAGGTAGTGATCGGCACCGCTGCAGGCCTCACGACGGGCACGTCGGCTGAGAACATCGACGCAAGCCAGGCGTCCAGTGCCTTGGCGCTTACGGGCAATGCCGGGGCCAACGCGCTGACCGGCACCGCGCTGGCCGATACCTTGAACGGCGGCGGCGGCGACGACACCCTCGATGGCCGCTCGGGAAATGACATCTATCTCGTTGCCACCGCCGCCGAGCATGCGGCGGCCGAATTCAACGACACCGGCGCCGATTCCGGCGACACCGTGCGGTTCACGTCAACCACCGCCGGCACGCTTTCGATCCATGCCGGCGACAGCGGCATCGAGGTCGTGGCGATTGCCTCGGCGGCCGGCGTTGCGACCGGTACGACGGCCGAGAACATCAACGCTTCACTCGCATCCAGCGGCCTCACGATCGTCGGCAACGCCGGCAACAATGCCCTCGTCGGATCGGCGTTCGCCGACGTCATAAGCGGCGGCGCCGGCACCGATACGCTCACCGGCGGCGGCGCAACGGACACGCTCGACGGTGGCACGGGCAACGATGTCTACATCGTGGCAGCACCAGGGGATCACGTTGCGGCGGAGTTTTCCGATACTGGCGGCGATAGCGCCGACGTGGTCCGATTCACCTCGACCAGCGCGCAGACCCTGACCGTCTTTGCCGGTGACAGCGGGATTGAACAGTTCACCATCGCCGATGCCGCTGGTGTTGTGACCGGCACTACCGCGGATTCGATCGACGCGTCTCTTGCGTCCGGCGCGGTCACGCTGACCGGCAACGCAGGTGCCAACACGTTGACCGGCGGCGCTTCTGCCGACACCTTGAATGGCAGCGGCGGCCTGGATGCCATGGACGGTGGCGCCGGCAACGACATCTATCTTGTCGCGGCGGCCGCCGAGCACGCAGCGGCCGAGATCGCAGACACGGGCGGCGACACCGCCGACGTCGTGCGCTTCACGTCTGCCGCCGCCGGCACCCTTACACTCTACGCAGGCGATACCGGAATCGACGCCGTCGCGATCGCCACCGCCGCCGGCGTAGCCACCGGAACGACCGCCGAGAACATCAACGCGGCTCTCGCCCCCAACGCCCTCTCGATCACCGGTAACGCCGGCGCCAACACGCTGACCGGCACCGCGTATGCCGACACGCTCAACGGTGGCGCCGGTGTCGACGTCCTCGTTGGTGGCGCCGGGAACGACACGCTCCTCGGCGGCACTGGCAACGACATCTATCTGATCGGGGCCGCGTCCGACCACTCCATGGCCGAGATCTCCGACACGGGCGGCGACACCGCCGACGTCGTCCGGTTCACCTCCACAACTGCGCAGGTGCTAACCGTCTTTGCCGGCGACACGGGCATCGAGCAGGTCGTCATCGCCTCGGCCGCCGGAGTCACCACCGGGACCACCGCCGAGGGTATCGACGCGTCGCTCGCGCCGAACCTGCTTGCCATCACCGGCAACGACGGCGCCAACGCACTGACGGGAACAGCGTTCGCCGACGCTATCGTCGGCGGAGCCGGCAACGACACGATTCTCGGCGGCAGCGGCGTCGACACCATCACCGGCGGCACCGGCACCGATGCGATGGACGGCGGCAGCGGCAACGACATCTACCTGGTAGCCAGCGCCACCGAGCACGCCGCCGCGGAGTTTGCCGATACCGGCGGCGATGCGAGCGACACCGTGCGGTTCACCGCCACGTCGGCCGGCACGCTGACCATCTACGCCGCCGACACCGGCATCGAGATCGTCGCCATCGCCACCGCTGCGGGCCTCACTACCGGCACTACGGCCAACAATGTGACCGCCGCGGCGGCTCCGAACGGCCTGACCCTGGTCGGCAACGCAGGCGCCAATGCGCTCACCGGGTCCGCGTTCGCCGATACCATTACCGGCAACGCCGGCGCCGATACCATCAGCGGGGGTGGCGGCACCGACAGCCTCGATGGCGGCACCGGCAACGACATCTACCTGATTGCAGCGCCGTCCGAGCACACGGCGGCGGAGTTCTCGGACACCGGCGCCGATACCGCCGACGTCCTACGCTTCACCACGACCACGGCGACCATTCTGTCGCTCTTCGCGAGCGACCTTGGCATCGAGCAGGTCGCCATCGCTACGGCGGCCGGGTTGCTCACCGGCACGACGGCCGCCGGCATTGACGCCAGCCTGGCCCCGAATGCGTTGACCATGACCGGCAACGCCGGCGCCAACGCCCTCACCGGCACGGCCTTTGCCGACACGATCACCGGCGGCACGGGCCTCGACACCATGGCCGGCGGGCTTGGCGATGACATCTACCTGATCGCCTCGGCGGCCGAGCATGGCGGCGCCGAAATCAACGATTCCGGCGGCATGGACACCATTCGCTTCACGTCCACCGCAGCCGGCACCCTCACCCTCTACGCAGGCGATTCCGGCATCGATGTGGTCGCCATCGCCAACGCGGCTGGCGTCACCACCGGCACCACGGCCGAGGGGATCAACGCGGCGTCCGCGCCGAACGCCCTGACTCTGATCGGCAACGCCGGCGCCAACACCCTGACCGGCACGAACTTTGCCGACACCATCACCGGCAACGGCGGCCAGGACATCATCAACGGCGGCCTGGGCAGCGACACCATCACCATCACCGATGCGGGCGTCGCCGCCACCAACTCGGCCACCGTCGTGATCAACGCGGTCGCCAATGGGTTGGACACCATCACGGGCTTTAAGGGCGGCGCCACCGCCAGCGGCGGCGACGTCATCAACCTGTCGGGCATTGCGGCCCTGACCGATTCGGTCGCCACCGGCCAGACGCTGGCAACCGACTTCGCGGCCAACAACGTCTTCATATTCGATTCAACGTCGATCACGATCGCTGACGCTGCCGCGGCGCTGGCGGCAGACGCGTCCGTCGTGGCAACCAGCGGTTACATCGTGATCGCGGATGCAAGCAACGGTGGCGCCGTCACCGTCTTTCATTCGAGCAATCTCGCGAACGACGGCACCGAGACCGCGCTCGCGATCTTCTCGAATACGGCTATTACCAGCCTCACCTCTCAGAATATTCTTGTCTGAACGACTCGCCGGAGTTCGAGGGGGTCCGGGATTCCTTGGTGAAGGCCAGGTGCTAGCTCCACGCTGCGGGCGCAGCAGGAAGCTGCTGTCTTTCGGCCTCGCCGCGCCGGCGTTGCTGCTGGCATTGACCTGCGCTCGCGCCGGCGTCGCCGAAACGGCTTGGACGCTCGAGCAGGTGCTTCAGACGTTGCCCGCCAATCCCGCCGCTCTCGCCCGCCTGTCGGAGCAGACGGCGGCGCGCGCAAGCCTGGATAGCGCGCGCTGGTTGCGGTATCCCGGTGCGGGCCTGGAGCTCTCCGCCCAAGACGCCGGCCAGCACACCGGCACGCTGCGCGTCGACCAGCCGCTATGGACCGGTGGCCGCGTCAGCGCCACGATCGACGGCGCCGCCAAACGCCTCGATGCAAGCACCGTCGCAATCGAGGAGTTGCGGCTTGACCTGACCCTGCGCGCCATCGGCGCGTTCACCGAGGCGCTGCGTCAGGCCGCGCGCGAGCAACTGGCCGCCGCCAGCCGTGCGGAGCACGAAACGCTGCTCGCCACCGTTCGCCGCCGCGTGGCCGAGGACGCCTCCCCCCTCACGGACCAGCGGCTCGCCGAGGCCCGCACGCTGCAGGCCGCAACCGAACTCAACCTCACCGTCCAGGCGCTCCAGGCCGCGCTGGCGCAGCTTTCAAGCCTCGCGGGCACCGATGTCGGGGTCGTTGTCGAAGGAGGCCTCGCGCGCCACGCGACGCCCACCGACCTGCCAGCGACGCTCGCCACGGCCACGGCGTTCTCTCCCACCGCGCGCCGGCTGGCGCTTGAGGAGGCCGCCGCGGATGCCGATGTTGCGTTGCAGCGCGCCGCCGTGATGCCGACGGTGGCTCTCCGCGCCGAGCGGCTCGGCGGCGCCGTGCGTGACAACCGGCTGATGCTGACGTTCCAGATGCAGACCGGTCCCGGGCTCTCCGCCCGATCCGAAGTCGAAGCGGCGGTGGCCCGGCGCGATGCCATCCGCGACCGGCGCCTCGCTGCGCTACGCGATGTGCGCGAGCGCGTGACGCTCGACTGGACGCAGTGGACGGCCGCACAGGATCGCCTGACCACGGCAACCCAATCGACGGCGCTCTACCTGGAAGTCCTGGACTCCTACAAGCGGCAGTTCGCCGTCGGGCGCAAGACGCCGGTCGAGCTGCTGAACGCCGTGCGCGACGTGACGTCGGCACAATACGCCGAGGTCGACGCGCGCCTGCAGGCACTGGCGGCCGGGTTGCGGCTGCTCGCGAACACCGGCGGCATGACCGGCGCGTACATCGAGGAACCACCCGGCCGATCACGTCCGTTCCTGCCTCCGCGCCTAGCGGCCTCGACCGTCTCGTCGAAACTGCCGCGCGTTTGACGTCGCAGCCCGTTGCCAGCGCGCAGCGCGACCAGCTGCGTCGCGCCTTCCAAGACCTTGCACCCAAGGCGAAGCCGGCCGAGCAATTCGTGGCGCTGTGGCGCGCGGCAGACCTCAAGGGCAAGCCCGCACGCCTGCACCGGCCGGCGCCGTCCGCGGCCCCGTTCGTAGCGTTCGACGAGTCCCGCGGCTGGACCATCGCGCGCAGCCGCGCCGCCGACGGCACCTGGCGCGGCATCCGCGCCGACGGCACCGAAGTGGACCTTGGTGATCTGCACGGCCACGTCTGTCTGTCTCTGCCGCGCCGCCGCAGTGATGGCCCGGTGTCGGCGGCGCGCTGGGTGCGGGCCGCGGTGTGGGCGCAAAAGAGCGCGATCCTCGACGGCATCGTTGCCACCGCTCTCGTATCCCTGCTCGCCCTCGGCGCCTCGCTCTACTCGATGCAGGTGTACGACCGGGTCATCCCGGCGCAGGGACTGAGCACCTTGTGGGTGCTGACCGCCGGTGTGACGCTGTCCATTCTGTTGGAGATGCTGTTCCGCATCCTGCGCAACCGCACCATGGACCATGCCTGCGATACGCTGGAGCGGGAGCTCAACGATCAGTTCTTCAGCCGCCTCTTGGGCGTGCGCATGGAGGCGCGGCCTGCCACCGTCGGCACTCTCGCCGCCCAGGTGAAGGGGCTTGAGGCGCTGCGCACCCTGCTGAGCTCCACGTCGCTGTTCGTCCTCGCGGATGTGCCGTTCGGTGTGCCGCTGCTGGTGGCTGTCGCCCTGGTCGGCGGCTGGCTGGTGGCGGTGCCGCTCATCGCCCTGCCCGTTTCGCTCGTGCTCGGCCTCGCGTTTCAGTTCGCGCTGGCCCGCCAAGCGCACCGCGCCGCCGCTGCCGCAAATCGCAAGGTAGGAGTCCTTGTCGAGGCCGCCGACGGCGCCGAGGCAGTGAAGGCGGCCAACGGCGAGTGGTTTCTGCACGCACGTTGGACCTCGCTGGTGCAAGAGGCGGCGGGCGCCGACCGCGCCATCCGCAATCACGCCGCGTTGGGCCAGAACCTCACGATGGCCGCGCAGCAGCTCACCTACGTCGCCCTGATCGCCGCCGGCGCCGTGCTGGTGACGCGCAACGAACTGACCATGGGCGCGCTGCTCGCGTGCGCGATCCTCGGCAACCGCGCTCTTGCGCCCATCGTTCAGCTGCCCGGCATCCTGGTGCAGTGGGCGCAGGCGCGCAGTGCGATCGGCAGCCTGCAGGCGCTCGTCGCGCTGCCGAACGAGATGGACGGCGCCAGTGAGGCGTTGACGCCGGAGTCGCTCGCTCCCACGGTGCGCTTCGAGCGCGTGCAGTTTGCGTACAGCCAGGATGCTCAGCCCGCCGTGCGTGTCGACAAGCTCGAGATCCGGGCGGGCGAAGGTGTCGGCCTCATCGGCGCGATCGGGTCCGGCAAGAGCACGCTTCTCAAGCTCGCCTCGGGCCAGTTTCGCCCGTCGGAAGACAAGGTGTTTCTCGGCGGCGTGGATGCGGCCTTGCTGTCCACACAGGTGGTACGCGAGCAGATTGGCTATCTGCCGCAGGAGGCTCGCCTGCTGAATGGCACCCTGCGCGACAACCTCATTCTCGGTCTGGCCGATCCGGG
>CAIVPW010000006.1 GCA_903907895.1 uncultured Alphaproteobacteria bacterium | reverse complement strand
GTGGCCACCGCGCGTGCGGCCAACGTCAGTAACCTGCGCTACGAACTCAACCTCTCGATTCCCGAGGACCTGAACGCGCCGCTGACCGGCTCGAACACCCTGCGCTTCTCGCTTAACGACGCGTCGGCGCCGCTCGTCATCGATTTCGAGACCAGCCGCGAGCACGTCAAGGCCGTCGAGGCCAACGGCCAGCCCTCGGCCTTCGCCTTCGTCAACGGCCACATCATTGTCCCCGCCGCTTCGCTGGTGGCCGGCGCCAACACCGTGCGCCTCACCTTCAACGCCGGCGACGCGTCGCTGAACCGCAGCAAGGACTTCCTCTACACGCTATTTGTGCCGGCGCGGGCCCGTCTGGCGTTTCCGGTCTTCGATCAGCCGGACCTCAAGGGCAAGTGGACGATGACGCTGGAGCATCCGGCGGCGTGGCAGTCGGCGGCCAACGGCGCGGAGCTGACGCGCACGGTCAACGGCGCGCGCACCACGGTGACCTTCGCGGAGACGCAGCCACTGCCGACCTACCTCGTGGCGTTCATCGCCGGCGATTTCAAGATCGAGACCGCCGAGCGCAACGGCCGCACGTTCCGGATGTTCCATCGCGAAACCGACGCCGCCAAGGTGGCGCGCAATCGCGACGCGATTTTCGACCTGCACGCGCGGGCGCTCGCGTTTCTCGAGGACTACACCGCGATCCCGTACGCGTTCGGCAAGTTCGACTTCGTGGCCATCCCGGCCTTCCAGTTCGGCGGCATGGAACACGCGGGCAAGATTCTCTACAACGCGTCGGGACTGATGCTGGACGAATCGGCGACGCAGAACCAGCTCCTGGGCCGCGCCTCGGTGATCTCACACGAGACCGCGCACCTGTGGTTCGGCGATCTGGTGACCATGCGCTGGTTCAACGACGTGTGGATGAAGGAAGTGTTCGCCAACTTCATGGCGGCGAAGATCGTGAACCCGTCGTTCCCGGACGTCAATCACGACCTGCGCTTCCTGCTGTCGAACTACCCCGCCGCGTACGAGGTCGACCGCACACCCGGCGGCAATCCCATTCGCCAGGTGCTGGACAACCTGAACGAAGCCGGCAGCATGTACGGCGCGATCATTTACCAGAAGGCACCGGTGGTGATGCGCCACCTGGAGACGCTGCTCGGTGCCGACAACTTCCGCGATGGGCTGCGCGAGTACCTCAAGCGCCATGCTTTTGCCAACGCCACCTGGTTGGACCTGATCACGGTGCTCGACGCGCGCACGCCGGTGGACCTGCAGCAGTGGAGCCGCGCCTGGGTGGACGAGCCGGGCCGGCCGGCGATCCAGACCGACTTGCAGATCAAGGACGGCAAGATCGCGCGCCTGACCTTCCGCCAGCGCGATCCGCGTAACCGCAACCTGATTTGGCCGCAGCAACTGCGCATCGCGATCGGCCTGCCGACGGGACGCGAGATGGTGACCGTGGACATGAACGGTCCCTCCGTTGACGTGCCGCAGGCGGTCGGCCAGCCGGCGCCCGCCTACGTGCTGCCGAGCGCGGGAGGCTGGGCCTACGGATCGTTCGCGCTCGATCGCGGCACGATCGCGTTCCTGACGAAGTCCCTGCCCGAAATCGACGACCCGCTCACGCGCGGCAGCGCCTGGGTCACGTTGTGGGACGCCATGCTCGACGGCCAGGTGCCGCCGGCCGCATTTGTGGACCTCGCCATGCAATCGCTGCCACGGGAGAGCGACGAGCAGATGACCTCGCGCATTCTCGGCTACGCCTCGGGCGCGTGGTGGCGATTCCTGAAGCCGGCCGAGATGACGGCGCGCGCGCCGCGTTTTGAATCGTTGCTGCGCGAGGGCCTGGGGCAGGCGAAGACCGCCAGCCAGAAGGCGTCGTGGTTTGGCACGCTGCGTAACGTCGCCCGCACGCCCGGCACGGTGGACTGGCTGCACAAGGTGTGGGCGAAGGAGGAAGCGGTCACCGGGCTGCCGCTGGCCGAGGCCGACTACACCTCGCTGGCGCTGGAACTCGCCGTGCGACAAGTCCCCGACTGGCAGCAGGTGCTGCAGACGCAGCTCACGCGCATTGAGAATCCCGATCGCAAGGGCCGGTTCGAATTCGTGATGCCGGCGCTGTCGGCCGACCCCGCGGTGCGCGAGAAGTGGTTCTTGTCGCTGAAAGACGTCAGCAACCGCCGGCGCGAGCCGTGGGTGCTCGAGGGCCTGAACTACCTGCACCACCCGCTGCGCGCGGCCGCATCCGAGAAGTACGTACAACCCGGCCTCGAGATGCTGTGGGAGATCCAGAAGACCGGCGACATCTTCTTCCCCAAGCGCTGGCTCGACGCGACGCTCGGGGGCTATCAGTCGGCGACGGTCGCCAATACCGTTCGGGATTTCCTGAAGAACCTGCCGGCCAACTATCCTGATCGCCTGCGCAACATCACGCTGCAATCGGCGGACGAACTGTACCGGGCGGCGGAGATTACCAAGAAGTAACGGAAGTCGGGAGTGGAACTATGAAACGAACATTACTCGCAGCAGCTATCGCAGCCATGGCCGTCACGGTTTCCCTGGCCCAGCCGCCGGCGGCCACCGTCTTCGAAGGCGCGCGGGTCATCGTCGGCGATGGCCGGGTCATCGACAACGCGACCATCGTGATGCAGGGCGACCGCATCACGCAGGTCGGCGCGGCCGCCGCCATCAAGGCGCCGGCGGGTGCCACGCGCGTCAGCCTGGCGGGCAAGACCGTCATGCCGGCGATTGTGGACGCGCACGTGCACACCAGCACGACGCCACCAGATTTGACGAATGACCTGCGGCAACGCGCGCAGTTCGGCGTGGGCGCCGCCCTCAGCATGGGCCTTGACGGCACCGACGTGCCGTTTACCCAACGGGCGCAGACCACGCCGGGCCTCGCCCGTCTCTACCTGGCCGGCCGCGGTATCACCGCGCCTGAGAAGGGCCGCACCGAGGTACCCCACTGGATCACCACCGAGGCCGAAGCCCGCAAGGCGGTGCAGGACGAAGCCGCGAAGAAAGTGGACCTGGTCAAGATCTGGGTGGATGACCGCGACGGCCAGTACCCGAAGCTGACGCCGGCGCTGTACGGCCCGGTCATCGACGAGGCGCACAAACTGAAACTCCGTGTCGCCGCGCACCTCTTCTCGCTGGATGACGCCAAGGGACTGCTGACGGCCGGCATCGACGCGTTCGCACACGGCATTCGCGATCGCGATGTCGATGACGAGGTGGTGGCGATGTTCAAGGAGCGCAAGAACGTGGTGCTGATTCCCAACATGCCGGACCGCGGCGTGGCCGCTGACTACAGCTGGTTGCGCGGACGCATTCCCGACGGCGAACTGCAGAAGATTCAGGCCGCCGCCACGGACCGCCCGGCCGTGGCCGCCACGTGGGGTATCCAGGCGCGCAACCTGAAGACACTCGCGGCGGCGGGGGTGACGGTCGCGATCGGCACCGACGGCAACACGCCGTGGGCGCCGCACGTCGAGATGGCCGACATGGTGGCGGCGGGCATGACGCCGGCGCAGGTCATCATCGCGGCGACCCGCAACGCCGCGGCGTTCGTGCGCGTGCCCAACACCGGCACGATCGACACCGGCAAGACGGCCGACTTCATCGTGCTCGATGCCAACCCGCTCGACGACATCACCAACACCCGCAAGATCGCCAGCGTCTATCTGCGCGGCGCCCTCGTCCAGCGCTAGTCCGAGTTCCCCGCCGCCAGG
>CAIVPW010000005.1 GCA_903907895.1 uncultured Alphaproteobacteria bacterium | reverse complement strand
TCGACCATCGTGTGGCCGGCCATCATGTTGGCGGCGAGACGGACCGAAAGGCTGATCGGGCGGGTGAGGTAGCCGATAATCTCGATCGGAATCAGCAGGGGCGCGAGGTAGATCGGCAGGCCCGGCGGCAGGAACAGGCTGAAGAAGTGCAGCTTGTGACGCGCGAGGCCGATCAGCGTGACGCCGATGAAGATGAAGAACGCCATCACGAACGTCACGATGATGTGGCTCGTGATCGTGAAGGAGAACGGGATCAACCCGATGAAGTTGGCGAACAGGATGAACATGAAGATGGAGAAGACGAACGGAAAGTACTTCTTCCCCTCTTCGCCCACGTTGTCGCGCAGGGCGCTGGCGATCAGCATGTAGGAGGCTTCGGCGAGCGCCTGCAGGCGGCCCGGAACCAGGCTGCCGCCGCGCATGGCCAGCGTCACGAACAGGAAGACCGCCACGGCGGCGATCACCATGAACAGCGATGAGTTGGTGAAGGAGGCGTCGATCCCGAAGATCTCGAAGGGAATCAGCCGCTTGATCTCAAACTGCGTAAGCGGGCCTTCGGCGTGTTCTTCCACGAACGATTATCCCTGTCCCTGATCGTCCCCGACCCATCGCTGCGAGGCGCGATAGGCGTTCAACGTGCCAGCCGCCATGCCGAGCGTCAGAAAGACCAACAACAGCCACGGCCGGGTCCCCAACCAACGGTCGAGAAACCAGCCGATCGCGCCCCCTACGAACAGTGCGGCGACCATCTCAGTCGCCAAGCGGAAGGCCATGCTCAGCCCACGCGAATACGCACCGCCCTGCGGGCCTTCGGGCTTCTCTTCGATGCCCTGGGCCCGCCGCAGCCGGTCACTGAACTCACCCAAATCCTTGGGCGGAGGCAGGTTGGACGGCTGGGAGTTGTCGTCGGTCATTCTGCTCGCTCCCGTCGCGCTTCTCTCACAACAGCGGCAAGCAAAAACCGGCGGCACAATAGGGGCGGCACCGGAGGGTGTCAACCACACTCCGACGATTTAAGTAACTGATTTATCGAGGTTTTTGAGAAATGCGCTGGGCGCGTCCCGATGCCGCAAGCGCTTCGGCTTGAATAGACCCGCCGCTGCGCCAAAACCGCCCCCGGGACGGGGTGTCTAGTGGTGGGATTCCTGCGCCATGACCGCCGGGTCGATCTCCGGCTCGGTCATCACGGCCAGGCGGCCGTCGCGCACCGTGAAGTACCAGCAGCTCATGCGCCCGGAATGACAGGCGACCCCGTTCTGACGCACCAGCAAGAGGAGCGAGTCGCCGTCGCAGTCGAGCCGGATCTCCACCACCTTCTGGGTGAAGCCGGAATGCTCGCCCTTGTGCCACTGGAAGCCGCGGCTGCGCGAAAAGTAGTGCGCCTGGCCCGTATTGAGCGTGCGCGCCAGCGCGGCGCGGTTCATCCAGCCGAGCATCAGCACATGGCCCGTATCGATCTGCTGCACGACCGCGGGCACGAGGCCCTGCTCGTCGAAACGGATCGCATTGAGCAGGTTCTCGCCGGCTTCCGGGGCCGGAATGACCTGTGCGCCGGGGCCTGGCATTGGTCTAGACCGCCTCGCGCAGCCGCTCGGCGTGCGCGAGGTCTACCGACACGAGTTGCGAGATGCCGCGCTCGGCCATGGTGACGCCGAACAATCGGTCCATGCGCGCCATGCTGAGAGGATGGTGGGTGATGACCAGGAAGCGCGTGCCCACGGTGCGCGAGATTTCCGTCACCAGGTCGCAGAAGCGGCCGACGTTGGCGTCGTCGAGCGGCGCGTCCACTTCGTCCATGACGCACACCGGCGCGGGGTTCACGAGGAACACCGCAAAACGCAAGGCGACGGCGGTCAGCGCCTGCTCGCCGCCCGAAAGCAGCGTCAGCGTCTGCAGGCGCTTGCCCGGCGGGCTCGCCATGATTTCGAGGCCGGCTTCCAGCACGTCTTCGGAATCCACCAGCTTCAGGTAGGCCTCGCCGCCGCCGAACAGGCGGCCGAATAGTTCGCGGAAGTGGCGATCAACGGCGACGAATGCCGCCTGCATGCGTTCGCGGCCTTCGCGGTTCAACGTGCCGATGCCGGCGCGCAGCTTGCGGATGGCGCCTTCCAGGTCTTCGCGCTCGGCGGCGAGACGCGCGAGTTCGTTCTCGATCTCCTGCGCTTCCGCTTCGGCGCGCAGGTTGACGGGTCCGATCTGCTCGCGCTCGCGCTTCAGGTGCTCGAGCTTCGAGGACGCTTCCTGGGCCGACGGCAGCACCGCCTCCGGTTCCAGCGCTGCAACCTGGTGCACCTGGTCCGGCCCGACCTGCAGTTGCTCCTGCATGCGCGCCTCGACGTTGGCGCGGCGCTCGTTGGCTGCCGCGACGCGGCCCTCGGCGCGCACGCGCTGCTCGCGCGTGTTGGATGCCGCCTCGGACGCCTGCTTCTGCTCCTTGTCGGCGGCAGCGAGCGCGTTCTCGGCCTGCGACAGCGCGTTCGCCGCCGTGGTGCGCTCGGTCTCCGCGAGTTCCGTGCGCTCCAGCAGGGCGGCCCGGCGCTCCTGCAGCTCGGCCGGCTTCGCCTCTAGCGCGCTGCGCTCCGCCTCGTCGGCCGTGCGGCGCTCGGACAGCTTCTTCATCTGCGCTTCGGCCGCATTGGCGCGGTTCTGCCAGCCATTGCGCTCCTGCAGCAGCGTCGCCAGGCGGCGCTTGCGCATCTCGGCTTCCTGGCCGAGGCGGGTGTGCGCGCGTTCGGCTTCGCCATGCGCGCGCCGAGCGTTGTCGAGCTGCTCGCGCGCGGTGGCGACTTCGGCCTTCAGAGCCACCGATTCCGGCAGTGCGCCGAGCTGTTCCCGCGCGCCTTGGGCACGCGTGCCGAGCGATTCGATTTCCGTCGACAGCCGCTCGGCCTGCTCGGCCAGCGCCGTTGCGCGCTCGTTGCGCGCAACCGCCTCGCGCACTGCGCGAGCGAATCCCTCGCGCGCCTGCGTCAGCGCACGCTCGGCTTCGCGCAGTTGCTGGCGCGCCTGGCCCTCGGCCTGCTCCGCTTGCTGCGCGGCAATCTTGGCGGCATCGAACTCGGTGCGCGCCGCCGCGACCTTGTCCTTCATGCCCTCGATCTCGCCGGTCAGCTCGGCCAGGCGATTGCGCTGCTTCAAGCGTGCCGCGGCCCGCGTTCCCGCATCGGCCGCGGACGTGAAACCATCCCAGCGCCACAGCGAGCCGTCTTTGGTGACGAGCCGCTGCCCTTGCGCCAGCTTCGCGCGCAAATCCTCGGCCTGCGCCGCGTCCACCACGCCGATCTGTGACAGGCGCGCGGCGAGTGCCTCGGGCGCCTGTACGAATTGCGACAGCGCCTGCGCGCCTTCCGGCAGAACCGGCATCTCGTTGCGCGGAACATGGCGCCAGTGTGCCGGCGCGGCCGTGTCGGCCGACACCTGCAGGTCTTCGCCGAGCGCCGCGCCCAAAGCGGCCTCGAAGCCCGGCTTCACCGTCACCGATTCCAGGATCGGCTGGAACAAGTCGTCCTGGTTGACGTGCAACACGTCGGTGAGCGCAGTGGCTTCCACCGACAGGCGGCGGAAGCGGCCCTCGATCTCGTTCAGCGCCTCGCGCTTGGTGCCGAGCGAGTCCGCCGTCAGCTTGCGGTTGGCTTCGGCATTGGCCAGCGTGTCTGTGTTCTCGCCGACGCGCGAGCGCGCCTGTGCGATCTCCGGCACCTGGTCTTCGGCATTCTGATCCGGCCCCGGCGCGGCTTCACCGATGCGTGCGCGCTCGTCCGACACTTCGCCGGCGCGGCGCACCAGGTCGCGCAGGCGATTCTCGGCGCCGTTCACCTCGGCGGTCAGGCGCGCGCGCGTCGTTTCCGCCTCGGTGACGCGCGTCTGCACGGCGTCGGCATTGCGCTCGGCCTGCGCCAGCGTGTCCTTGGTCTCGCTCAGCACGCCGGCAGCGGCCGCAAGGGCCTCGCCTTCCTGCGCCTGTGCGGATTGCAGCTGTTCGGTCTCGGTCCCGATGTGCGCGATGTGCTGGGCGGCGTCGGTGCCCATCGCCTCTTCGCGCTCGGAGTCTGCGTCGATCTGCGCGATGCGGGCGGCCAGCCGCTGCACTTCCTGGGCGATGCGGCGCTCTTCGTTGTCGATCGCCTCGCGCTCCAGGCGCAGGCGCTGCAACACCGCGGCCTTCTCGGCCTCGGTCTGGCGCAGCGGCGGCACCTGCCCTGCTGCATCGGCCTGGGCGGTGGATGCCAGCGCCGCGCGCTCTGCTGCCGCCGCAACTGCTGCCTCGGCCTGCTGCAACGCTTCCTTCGACGCTTCCAACTCGGTCTGCGCGTCGTTCCAAAGGCGCAGCAACAGCTGTGCCTCGAACGTGCGGATCTGCTGGCTCAGGCTCGCGTAGCGCGACGCCTGCTTGGCCTGTCGCTTCAGCGAACGCAGGGTCGATTCATGCCCGCCCGTCACATCGGCCAGGCGCTCGAGGTTCGTCTCTGCCGCCTTCAAGCGCAACTCGGCCTCGTGCCGGCGCGCGTGCAGGCCGGTGATGCCGGCCGCTTCCTCGAGGATGGAGCGGCGGTCGGTCGGCTTGGCGCTGATCAGCGCGCTGATCTGGCCCTGGCTCACCATGGCAGACGAATGCGCGCCCGTTGCCATGTCGGCAAACAGCGTCAGCACGTCGCGCGCGCGCGCCTCGTTGCCGTTGATCGAGTATGCCGACCCCCTTTCGCGCTCGATGCGGCGCACGACCTCGATCTCGTCGCGGTCGTTGTATTGGGCCGGCGCGCTGCGGTCGGCGTTGTCCAGCAACAGGCTCACTTCGGCGACGTTGCGCGCCGGCCGCTGCGTCGAGCCGGCAAAGATCACGTCATCCATGCCATCGCCACGCATGCGCTTCGGCGAGTTCTCGCCCATCACCCAGCGCAGTGCTTCGACCAGGTTCGACTTGCCGCAGCCGTTCGGGCCGACAATGCCGGTCAAACCCGGTTCGACGGCGAGCTCGGTCTGGTCGACGAACGACTTGAAGCCGGAGAGCCGCAGGCGATGGAACAGCACGCTGGTGCCTCTTAGCTTTGCGGTCCGGAGGCCGAGGCCTTCGGACGGCGGAGGAGCACGATGCCGGCGAATGCGACGAGCAAGACGGCGACGCCGGCGGCGATAAGGAGAGACGTGTTGGTTCCGCTGCCCGCCACGGTGCGGCCCGGCGCGGGCTTGCCGGCAATCACGTCGTCGATGATCTGCTTGAACTGGTCAAAGGGCAGGGCGCCTTCGATGACGCGGTCGCCCATGACGAAGGTCGGCGTCGAACGCACGTTGTACTCGCTCTCGGCGTTGAGCCTGGTCTGCAGGATGCCGTTGGTCAGCTCACGGTCGGCCAAGCACGCCTGAAACTGCGCGGCCGGCACGCCGCCGATCTCGCCCAGCCGCGTCAGTGCGCCCACCACGTCGGGTTGCTTCAGCCATTGCGATTGCGAGCGGAACAGCACCTCGAGGAACGGATAGAACCGCGCAGGACCGGAGCATCGCGCTAGCACCGCACCCGTCATCGCCGGCTGGTCCAGCGGGAACTCGCGGAACACCAGCCGGATTTTGCCGGTGTCGATGTATTCCTCTTTGATCCGCGGCAGCGTCGTGACGTGGAATTCCGCGCAGTGCGGGCACGACATCGAGGCGTACTCGATGAGAGTGAACGGCGCGTTGCGGTCCCCCAGCACCATTTCGACGCTGGCGGGGGCAGGCTGCACACTCTGTTGTGCAAGGGCGGGGGGTGTAAGGAGGCCGAATCCGGCCGCCGCCGCGAAAAAAACGGCTGGTAGCAGTGCTTTGGCTTGCGTCAGCATTCACCCGAACCACTAGATATGGTGGAATTATACCAATCCCAGGGCGAGGAGCGAGTCATTCCGACTCTTTCTGTATCAGCCCGCCGATTCAGGCTGTCACCCCGGACCAGCCTTGCGCCCGCCCAACGGCAAGGCCGGGGCCGAGGCTGATTCCGCCACCCGCTGGCCCAGAATCCGTAGCGCATCTTTAAGGCCGCCATCGGGCAGGGCGGCCACGGCCGCATCCAGGCCCTGCACCTCTTCCGCGGTCAGGGGGCGGGCCGGCTTCTTCGGCACACGCACCTCGCGCTTCGGCAGCGGCGCCTGTACGAGGGTCAGCTTCTCCACCGCCTGGTAGCCGAAGAACCCGTTCACCCGCTCCAGCACGATGGACGACAGGTGCTGCAGTTCCAACGCCATCGCCCCGGCCGCGCGCACGTGCAGGGTGGCGCCCCCGGCCGAGCTTTCGCGCGGGAACGACAGCTTCTCGGGCAGGCTCTGCTTGGCCAGCTCCGGCCCGACGATCTCGGCCCAGCGCGCCACGATCGCGGCTTGAGCGAAGCCGCGCTTGCGCAGGATGGGGGACGCCGCCTTGGGCACCAGCATGCCCAGCGTATGCATGCCGCCGCGGCGGAAGTCGGCTGGGTTGGGGAGCGGCTTCTTCGCCGGCGCCGGCTTTTTCTTGTCCACGGGCCGATTGTCCGCCGATTCGAGGACGCGTGCTAGCGTGCGCGCCGATGCTCGCGGCCCGACTTCTCGACTGGTACGACAAGAACGCCCGGCGCCTGCCTTGGCGCTACCGCCCTGGCGAGGCGCCGGATCCATACCGCGTCTGGCTGTCCGAAATCATGCTGCAGCAGACGCGCGTGCAGGCCGTGATCCCTTACTTCGACACCTTCGTGCGCAAGTGGCCGACTGTCGCTGCGCTCGCCGCCGCACCGCAGGAAGAAGTCCTGCGCGCGTGGGCCGGCCTTGGCTACTACGCGCGCGCCCGCAACCTGCACAAATGCGCGCAGGCGGTCGCGGCGAACGGCGGCGTGTTCCCCGATACGGAATCTGCGTTGTCGGAATTGCCGGGCGTCGGCCGCTACACAGCCGCTGCTATCGCCGCCATCGCCTTCGGCCGCCGTGCCGCCGCTGTCGATGGCAATGTCGAACGCGTCATGGCGCGCCTCTACGCGCACGCCGAACCGATGCCCGCCGCCAAGAAGCGTCTCACCGCGCTGGCAACGGCGCTGGTGCCGGAGCAACGCGCCGGCGACTACGCCCAAGCCGTCATGGATCTCGGCGCCACGATTTGCACTCCTGCCAAGCCGGTGTGCGGCCTATGCCCGTGGATCAGGAACTGCGCCGCCTACAAGGCCGGCAATGCCGAACAACTCCCGGTGCGCACCGAAAAGGCCGAACGCCCCACCCGCCGCGGCGTCGCGTTCTGGCTTGAACGCCCCGATGGTGCGATCCTGCTGCGCCGCCGTCCGCAGGAAGGCCTGCTGGGCGGCATGGTCGAAGTCCCCAGCACGCCCTGGCGCAGCGAGGAATGGTCGACGGACGAAGCTTTGGCGTTTGCGCCGCTCTCCACCGATTGGCGCACGCTGCGTGGACAAGTCCGCCACACCTTCACGCATTTCCACCTGGAACTGTCCGTGCTTGCCGCGCGCGCCAGCGCGGATGCCGACGGCCATTGGTGCGCGCGCCGCGACATCGATGATGCCGGCCTGCCAACGGTGATGATGAAAGTCGCGAAGCTGGCGCTGAAGTCGAAGTAGGCCTCGTTCGGGCAGACCGAGGCGGTCAGTTCATCTCTGCGCGCAGTTGGCTCCGCAGATTGTCGATCGGCAGCAACTGTCCGCTCTTCGGCTCGCGGTAGCGCCAGAAGGCCCAGCCGTTGCACGCGCTCAATCCCGCGACGCTTGCCCCGACTGCGTGGATCGATCCGGCCGCATTGTCCGCCACGATCGTCCCGTCCACGCGCACCTTGGCGCGCGCGGTGCCGCGTGCGTCGTACAGGACGCTCCCTGGCGGCAGCAGCCCGCGTTCCACCACGTGGCCGAACGGCACGCGCGGTTCCTCGCGTTTGCCGCGGCTGAATTCAAGGACTTCGGCGTCGCCCTGCTGCACGGCGGCGATGCGTTCGCGCGCGACACGCGCATAGAACGGGTCGCGCTCCAGGCCGATCCAGCGGCGGCCCAGGCGCTTGGCGACGGCGCCCGTCGTGCCGGTGCCAAAGAACGGGTCGAGCACGACGTCGTTCTTTTCGCTCGATGACAGCAGCACGCGGTGCAGCAGTGCCTCCGGCTTCTGCGTCGTGTGTGCCTTCTTGCCGTCCACCTTGATGCGCTCGTGGCCGGCGCACACCGGCAGCAGCCAATCCGAGCGCATCTGCAAATCGTCGTTCAGCGCCTTCATGGCGTGATGGTTGAACGTGTGCGACGGCGCACCCCGATCGCGGGCGCACCACAGCAGAGTCTCCTGCGCGTTGGTGAAGCGGCGGCCGCGGAAGTTCGGCATCGGGTTCGACTTGCGCCAGATGACGTCGTTCAGCATCCAGTAGCCGAGATCCTGCAGGATCGTGCCGACGCGATAGATGTTGTGGTAGCTGCCGATCACCCAGATTGTGGCATTGGGCTTCATCACGCGCTTCGCCGCCGTCAGCCAGGCGCGCGTGAATTGATCGTAGGTCGCGAAGTCGGCGAACTGGTCCCAGCCGTCGTCCACCGCATCCACGACCGTATCGTTCGGCCGGCGCAACTCGCCGTCGAGCTGCAGGTTGTAGGGCGGGTCGGCAAACACGACGTCCACGCATTCCGGAGGCAGGGAGTTCATCCCCGCCACGCAGTCGCCTTCGAGGATGGTGCCGATCGCGGATTCGAGTGTGCGTGCGCGCATGACGCGGAGCATGAGTCACAGGTGACTCCAGGTCAAGCGCTGGGCGGCCAATCCTCTTGCGGAATCAATAAGTTAAGTTGCCTGTCGGTGGACTCGATCTGTTCTCCGAGCGCGATGCGCACAGACGCAAATGTGCGACGGTGATGGGGGGTGACCCCCAACCTGTTGAGTGCGTCCTTGTGATCGGGCGTCGAATAGCCTCGGTTATGGTCCCACCCGAACCCGGGATAGGACTGGGCGAGCGCATCCATAATTCGGTCGCGCACCACCTTGGCGACGATGCTGGCGGCCGCCACCGAGCGCGAAATGGCGTCGCCGTCGATGATGGCGCGGGCAGGGCAGGGCAGGTCGTAGGGCAGCTTGTTGCCGTCCACGAGGATGGCGCGTGGGCATACGGGCATCGCCATCACCGCACGGCGCATCGCCAGCAACGACGCCTGCAGGATGTTGATCTGGTCGATCTCGTGTACCGAGGCGACGCCGACACCGACGATCGACGATCGCTCGATCTTCGCCAGCACCTTCTCGCGCTCTGCAGCGGTCATGGCTTTGCTGTCGTCGATGCCGCGCGGAATGCCGCGCACCGGCAGGATCACGGCGGCCGCTACGACGGGCCCGGCAATGGGCCCGCGTCCCGCCTCATCGACACCGGCGACCAGGCAACCCGCTTCCCTCTCGTACGCGAGGCTAGGCATTAGGGGTTCGGGCGGTTGCGCGCCTTGGTTGCGCGCGTCGACTCCACCATCACCTCGACGGTCACTGCGTCGGCGTTCTCGAACGTGAGCGTGAGCGGAACGGTTTCGTTCTCGCGCAATCCGGCCGCAAGGCCCGTCAGCATGATGTGCATGCCCTCGGGCTTGAATGCTGCCGTCTCGCCGGGCGCGATCTCGAGCGACAGAAGCCGCATCATGCGCACCACGCCATCGGCGCCGGCGATGCTCTCGTGCAGGGTGGCGGAGCCCTTTGGCGAACTCGCGCCGGTCAGTTTGAGCGGGGCAGCGCCGGTGTTTCGTACGGTGAGGTAGACGGCGTTGCCGGCGGCGAGGCGCAGCGTCGCGTTGGTCCATGGATCTTGGACGGCGACGCCGCCCTTGCGCACTTCATAGCCGTGCGCACCCATCGTCAAACAAAGTGCGGAGAGAAACGCCGCACCGGCCAGAACCCGCATCCCGCCCCCACGCAGCCGCGCACAGATGCGCGGATTACCAAAGAGCGAGCTGTCCGTCGACGCTCGGTGGCCGGAACGCGGTCGTGTCCAGGCGCACCCGCTCTTTGTTGAAGCCGAGCCGTTCGCAAGCGGCCCGGAAACGCTGGTCTAGCATCTCGGCATAGGGCCCGCTACCGCGCATGCGCGAATAGAATTGCGGGTCGTTGTCGCGCCCATCGCGTGTCGAGCGGATCAGGCTCATGACGTGCTTGGCGCGGCCGGGCGCGTTTTCCTCGAGCCAGTCCTTGAACAGGTCCTTCACGCCATGCGGCAGCCGCACCAGCGTCTTGGCCGCGCTTCTTGCACCGGCTGCGTGTGCCGCCTCCAGAATCGCTTCGATCTCGACGTCATTGAGGCCCGGAATGATGGGCGCTGCCATCACGCCGGTGGGAATGCCGGCCTTGGCCAGCATCGCAATCGCCTCAAGCCGCTTGGGTGGTGTCGCTGCTCTCGGCTCCATGCGACGTGCCAGCCGCCGGTCGAGGGTGGTCACCGAGAGATTCACCGCCGCGAGATTGCGTTTCGCCATGTCCGCCAGGATGTCGATGTCGCGTGTGACGAGGTGCGACTTGGTGACGATGCCGACAGGGTGGTTGCACTCCGACAGCACCTCGAGGATCGAACGCATGATCCCAAGCTTGCGTTCCACCGGCTGGTACGGATCGGTGTTGGTGCCGATCGCCATTACCGCGCACTTGTAACGCGGGTGTGCCAACTCGCGGCGCAACAGGTCGGCGGCGTCGGGCTTGGCGAACAGCTTGGTCTCGAAGTCGATGCCGACCGAGAGGCCGAAGTACTCGTGGCTCGGCCGCGCGAAGCAATAGATGCAGCCGTGCTCGCAGCCGCGGTACGGATTGATCGACTGGCTGAAGCCGATATCCGGCGATGTGTTGTGTGCGATGATCGACTTCGTGGCGTCTTCCGACACCGTGGTTGCGATCGGCGCCAGCTCCCCAAGGCCTTGGCCGTCGCCTTCCCCCTCGGCCGGCCAGCCGAGGTCGGCGTAGTGGTGGTTCGCGTCCGCAACCACCTTGGCGCGCGGCTCGAACCGCCCCGTCGGATTCCCCGTCGCCCCACGACCACGCCGCCTCTCTGCGTCGATGCTGACGAACGGATGCTGCGAAGACGGGCCACCCAAGGACATGCCGTCCGTATAGAGCCCGGAACAGAACGAAGCAAGAACAAGTCGG
>CAIVPW010000004.1 GCA_903907895.1 uncultured Alphaproteobacteria bacterium | reverse complement strand
TACGTGCTGACGTTGTCCACCCGCGAACAGCACATCCGCCGCGAGAAGGCGACGTCCAACATCTGCACCAATTCGGGCCTGTGCGCGCTTGCGTTCGGCATCCACGTCTCGCTCCTGGGCGAAGTGGGCATCCGCCGCCTGGCGAAGCTCAACCACGCCGCGGCCGTGCAACTCGCCGACGCGCTCTCGGGCGTGAAGGGCGTGAAGGTCCTGAACAAGACCTTCTTCAACGAGTTCACCGTGCAGCTTCCGGGCCCTGCCGCCCAGGTGGTGGAGGAAATGGTGCAACACGGCGTGCTGGCGGGCGTGCCCGTGCAGCGCCTGTACCGCGACCGGCCCGAGCTCGCCAACCTGCTGCTCGTCTCCGCCTCCGAGACCAATACCGATGCCGACCGCGCGGCCTTCGTCGCCGGTCTGAAGATGGTGCTGTCATGAAGCCCGATACCCATAGCGGCAACCGCGGTCTCGACCTCGAAGAGCCGCTGCTGTTCGAACTCGGCCGCGATGGCCGCACCGGCGTCGACCTGCCGGAGCCGCCAAAGGTGGCGAGCAGGCTCGGCGGCCTTGAGCGCGCCGATACCATCGGTCTGCCGGGCGTCTCCGAGCCCGAGGTGGTTCGTCACTTCGTGCGCATAAGCCGCAACAACTACTCGATCGACGCGAACCTCTATCCGCTCGGTTCGTGCACGATGAAACACAACCCGCGCCTGAACGAGAAGATGGCGCGCCTGCCCGGTTTCGGTGACGTGCACCCGCTGCAGCCGGAGTCCACCGTGCAGGGCGCGCTGGAACTGATCCACACGCTCGGCACGTGGCTGAAGAAGATCACCGGCCTCCCGGCCATTGCCATGCCGCCCGCCGCGGGCGCGCACGGCGAGCTGTGCGGCATGATGGCGATCCGCGCCGCCCACGATGCCAAGGGCGACAAGAATCGTCACCGCGTGCTGATCCCCGAGTCCGCCCACGGCACCAACCCGGCCACCGCCGCCCAGTGCGGCTTCGAGGTCGATCCGGTGCCGGGCAACGAACGCGGCCGCATCGACATCGCGGCGGTGAAGGCAAAGCTCGGCCCCGACGTGGCCGGCATCATGCTCACCAACCCGAACACGCTCGGCCTCTTCGAAAACGACGTCATCGAGGTGGCGAACGCCATCCACTCGGTGGGCGGCTACTTCTATGCTGACGGCGCCAACTTCAACGCCATCGTCGGCAAGGCGCGCCCGGGCGACATGGGCGTCGATGCCATCCATATCAACCTGCACAAGACGTTCTCGACGCCGCACGGCGGCGGCGGCCCGGGCTCCGGCCCGGTGGCGTTCTCGGCAGCACTCGCGCCCTACGCGCCGTTGCCGATGGTGGTGGAGCAGGCGGGCGGCCGCTTCCACCTTGTCGAGCACCGCGGCAACAAGGGCGAACCGGGCGAGCATTCCTTTGGCCGCTTGCGCACGTTCAACGGCCAGATGGGCATGTTCGTGCGCGCGCTCAGCTACATGATGAGCCACGGCTCCGATGGCCTGCGCCAAGTGGCGGAGGACGCGGTGTTGTCGGCCAACTACATCATGGCCTCGCTCGCCGGTGACATGACGTCGCCGTTCGAGGGCCCGTGCATGCACGAGGCTCTATTCGACGATCGCTTCCTGGAAGGCACCGGCGTCACCACGCTCGATTTCGCCAAGGCGATGATCGACGAGGGCTATCACCCGATGACCGTCTACTTCCCGCTCGTCGTGCACGGCGCCATGCTGACCGAACCGACCGAGACGGAGAGCAAGCAGTCGATTGACCGCTTCATTGGCGTGCTGCGTCACCTCGCCCGCAAGGCGAAGGCAGGCGATGCCGAGTTCTTCAAGAACTCGCCGAAGTACAGCCCGCGCCGCCGCGTCGACGAGACGGGGGCCGCCCGCAACCCCGTCCTGCGCTGGCAGCCTACCGCTCCCCGCGCGCAGGCCGCGGAGTAGCGCCAAGCAAAGACAGGCCGGCTGCTGAAGGGCAGCCGGCCTTTTCTTTGCCCGGGCTTGACCTGGGCATCCCCGCGGGACCCACTAGCGTTGACGCAACGACGGCGGATGGCCGGATCAAGCCCGGCCATGACGGGAATGGTTGCTAAACGATCAGCGAAGCCGCGCAAGAAAAGGCCAGTGAAGAAGCCTACCAAGCCCCGTTCGCCGACAGCGGCGGCGCTGGCGAAGGGCGCCTTCCGTCCACGCGTGGTGAAATCCAAGCGCGCTTACAGCCGCAAGGAAAAGGCGGACGAAGACTAGGCGGTGCCTACTCCGTGCCCGGCTTCTGCTTGCGGAGCAGGCGCGATTCCACGAAGTCGATGTCGCGGATCACGATCGACGCGGCCTCGCCGTTGACCTCGCTCGCGCGCGTCATGCGAAACACCGCGTCGCGCTCGGCGCGCAGGCCCGCCAGCCGCAGCCGCCGCTCGATCCAGTCGGACTTTCGCCCTTCGAGCACCTCGACCGGTCCATTGCCGTGCGCTTCGATGCGCCGGCGGTAGATGGCCATGACGCCCGCGGCGGCGTCGGCATATCGGTCGGCGTCAATTTTGCCGCTCGCCAGCGCATGCTGCGCATCCTCGATGGCACTGACGGCGAAGCGGGCGGCGAGGGCGCGTACGCGCTCGACCTGGACCTCAACGGACTCTTCGCTGCCGAGTTGGACGTCCCGCAGCAGGCGCGGCAGCAGGATGGTTGCGGCGACAAGCGAGACGATGATGACTCCCGCCGCGAGCAGGATCGACAAGTCGCGTCCCGGAAACGGCGTGCCATCAGGCAGCATGAGCGGAAGGGTCATAACCCCGGCCAACGTCACGGCGCCGCGAACGCCCGCTACCGACATGGCCGTCACATAGCGCCACGTCCGTGGCCGCGGCACGAAGCCCCAGACGCGAGCTTGAAACATCTTTACCTGCAACGAAGCCCAGACCCACGCCAGCCGCAGCAATACCAACGCGGCGGCGATCGCCATGACATCCAACAGAAGCCACCACACGCTCGGGAGCCCGGCAAAGTCGGAGGCACCATGGGCCGTTGCCAGCAGCGCGGGTGCTTGCTCTCCCAGCAGGACGAAGACGATGCCGTGGGCGGTGAATTGAACCGCGTCCCACACCTCTGAGCGGGCGACGCGGGTCGATGCCATGGCGCGCCCGGATTGTTCGGCCAAGCCCATCGTCACGCCCGCCGCGACCGCTCCCAAGATGCCGGAGAATCCCAGCGCCTCCGACACCAGGTAGGCGCTGAACGGGATGAGCAAGCTGATGAGAATCTGCGCGCCGCGGTTCTCTTCACGCCCGAACACCAGGCGCGCCAGGACCAGGATTGCCCAGGTCAGCGCCGCACCGCACGCCAGACCGCCTGCCGCGACCCAGAGGAAGCTCAACACGGTCTGAGGCAGCGAGAACGACCCGGTCATCATCGCGGCCACGGCGAACCGCATGCCCACCAACCCGGTCGCGTCGTTGAACAGCGCTTCGCCTTCCAGGATGCGCTTCATGCGCATGGGCGCTGTCGTGCGACGGACGATCCCCGACACCGCAACGGGATCGGTGGGGGAAAGCACGGCCGCCAAGGCAAATGCCACCGGCAGCGGCATTGCCGGCAGGAGCCAATGGATCAAGAAGCCGACGCAAAGGACGTTGGCCACGACCAGCGCCACCGACAATTCGAGGATCGGCGCCGCGAAGCGCAGAAGGTCCTCCTTGGGAATCCTCCATCCGTCCAAAAAGAGCAGCGGCGGCAGCAAGAGCAGGAAGAAGACGCTCGGGTCCAAGGCTACCGTCGGCAAAATGGAAAAGCCGAGCGCGGCACCGATCAGGATTTGCATAAGCGGCGCCGGTATGCGGCACCATCGCGCCAGGGGGGCGCTGACGACGATGGCCAGCAGCAAGACGAGGACAATGAAGACGAGGTGCATGGTGCAAGCTAAGGCCTTTCGCCACGTCCAGCCGGCAAATGTCGAGTGGCGTG
>CAIVPW010000003.1 GCA_903907895.1 uncultured Alphaproteobacteria bacterium | reverse complement strand
TTCGCCGGCGTTGTATGCCGCCAGCGATAGCACGTACGAGCCGCGGAACGATTCCAGCAGGTCGGTCAGGTGCGCGGTGCCGAGGCGCATGTTGTAGTCGGGGTCGGCGGTGAGCCATGTCGGCTCGTACTTCACCTTCTGTGCGAGAGCGACGCTGCGCGCGGTGGCCGGCATCAGTTGCATCAGGCCGAGCGCACCGGCGTGCGACTTGGCCCCCGCATGGAATTCGCTCTCCTGGCGCACCAGCGCCAGCACCAGCGCCGGCTCGACCGGCATGATGGGCGGCGACAGCACGGGATAGCCCGCGTACGCCAGCAGCGTGCCGGATTGCGCGGCGAGCTTGGCGGTCGCGACGGCAAGGTCGGCCCGGCCGATGCGTTCGGCCAGCGCCGTCACCAGGGCTGCCTGCTCCGGTGTCTGCGCGCGGTCGGCGAGGCGCACCAGGAACGGGCGCACGCGTTCGTGCTCCTCCAACTGCGCGAGCAGCAGCACCGCCTGCGCCAGTTCGCCCGAGAGGAACGCATGGGCATCGGCGCCCGTCGGCACCGGCTCGGCCGGCAACTGCAGCTTGGCGTCGCCAAGCCGCTCCAGCGCCAGCTGGCCGTAGTACGTGGTGGCGAAGCTCGCTGCTTTCTCGAACCAGCCGTCGGCCTCCACCGTGCGGCCAAGCTTGGCGGCGGCGCGGCCGGACCAGTAGGAGGCGCGCGCCACGCTCACCGGCAGGCGCACCTGGGCGTGCATCTTCAGGAAGTGGTCGAGCGCCGCGGTGGGGTCGTTCAGGAACTCGAGCGCGATCCAGCCCGACAGCCACTCTGCATCGGCGATGTCGGCGCGGTCGGTCTGCCCATGCGCCGAAGCGATGCGGTAGGCGTCGGTGATGCGGCCGCTATCCAGCGCACGGCGCGCCAGGATGACACGCTCGTCCCACCAAGGGTCTTCGTGCGCCAGTTGCGGCCCCATCGGCGCCAGCAGGTCGATGGCGCCTTGGGTGTTGCCGTTGCGGCGGCGCCAGCGCACGCGCTCGTACACCAAGCCCGGATCGGTCATCTGCGTCGCGCCGACCCTCGAAAGCGCGCCGTCCACGCCCGGCGACTGCGTCGCCAGCGCGATGCGCGCCTCGGCAACCGCGCGGCGCGGCAGCGGAATGCGGGGCACCAGCCGCTTCGCCTCGTTGGGGCGGCCAAGCCAGATCAGCGAATCCAGCCGCTGCTCGTGATCCGCCTGGGTCAGTTGCCGGCCCCATTGGCCCAACACTGCCGCTTCGGCTTCATTCGGCAGCGCTGCCGTGGTCCACGCGCGCTTGGCCCAATCGGCCGCCTCGGTCGTGCGGCCGGCGTTCTGCAGCGCCAGCGCAAGGCGGACCATGCCGCCGCCCGAGCGCGGCGGATACTTGGCGAACCATTCCAACGTGCGCGCCGACGGCGGCTCGCCGGCCAGCGCCTGCTCGGCATTGCGGCGCAACGTGTCCGCCAACGGCCAGGCCGGATTGTTTTCCACGAACTCAGCGATGCGGGCGAACGAAGCGCCGCTTGCCGGATCGGCGACGTACGCCCACGTCAGCACCTTGGCGGCCAGCGGATTGTTGCTGCGCTGCGCCGCTTCGAACGCTTTTGGCCACTGCTGCACCTTGGCCAGCGTGAACGCGGTGCGATACGCCGCCTCGTCCATGGGCGAGAGCAGGGGGGCACCGTCGGTGACGGCAGGGCGTGCCAATCCTGCGCTCAGCGCCAGCACGGCCGCCACGAGCACACCGGACCACCATCGCGAAACGAGTTGCTGCATCGTCCGAGGCTCCCCCGCCCACGCATCCCCGCGATGCGGTCGAAATGCTAGTCGTGCTGCCGGTGCAGGAGCAAGGACAGACGCTGGTAACCCCTGACAATTCCCTGGTGTTCCCTTGCTCCGAGGGGGGTGCGCCCGGTATGGTCCCGGGACTTGAGGCGCTCCTGCGCCCGTACCCGGCAAGTTTTGCCGATTAGACCCTCCCGCCGCGAGCGTCATCCCGTGTTTTCAGGTTCGATTGTCGCGCTGATCACGCCGTTCAAGGGCGGCAAGGTCGACGAGAAGTCTTTCCAGTCGCTGGTCGAATGGCAGATCGCCGAAGGGACGCACGGTCTGGTGCCGTGCGGCACTACGGGCGAATCGCCCACCCTCAGCCATGACGAGCATCACCGCGTCATCCAGCTGTGCATCGAGGCGGCCGCCGGCCGCGTGCCGGTCATCGCCGGCACCGGCTCGAACTCGACCGAAGAGGCGATCGACCTCACGCGCTTCGCCAAGAAGGCGGGTGCATCGGGCGCGCTGCTGGTGGCGCCGTACTACAACAAGCCGACGCAAGAGGGCCTGTACCAGCACTACAAGGCGATCAACGACGCCGTCGATCTGCCGCTGATCGTCTACAACATCCCCGGCCGCTCGGTAGTGAACATCTCCAACGAGACGCTGGAGCGCCTGGGCCGGCTCAAGAACATCGCCGGCATCAAGGATGCCACCGGCGTCATGGACCGCGTGACGCACATGCGCCTGCTGCTCGGCTCACGCTTCTGCCAGTTGTCGGGCGAGGACGGCTCCGCGCTCGGCTTCAACGCCCACGGCGGCCACGGCTGCATTTCGGTGACCGCCAACGTCGCGCCGCGCCTGTGCGCCGAATTCCAGAACGCCTGCACCCAGGGCCGCTGGTCCGATGCGCTCGCGCTGCACGACCGGCTGATGCCGCTGCACATGGCGCTGTTCGTCGAAACGTCGCCCGGCCCGGTGAAGTTTGCCGTGAGCCTGCTCGGCCGCAGCGCGCCCGACATGCGGCTGCCGCTGGTGCCGGTTGTCGAGGCGACACGCGACAAGGTCCGCACGGCCATGATGGCCGTGGGCATACTGCACTAGCGCCTTGTCCCCGGAATCCCTTGTCTAAAGGCAAGGAAAGCAGCCGCGTCACCGTCGCGCTGAACCGCAAGGCGCGGCACGACTACTTCATCGAGGACAAACTCGAGGCCGGCATCATGCTGACCGGCAGCGAAGTGAAGTCCCTGCGCGAAGGCAAGGCGTCGATCGGCGAGGCGTTTGCCGAAGAGATCGGCGGCGACTTCTGGCTCATCAACGCGCACATCTCGGAATACGCGCCCGCCTCGCGCTTCGGCCACCAGCCCAAGCGTCAGCGCAAGCTGCTGATGCGCCGCCGCGAGATGGAAAAGCTGCAAGGCGTCGTGTCCGAAAAGGGCATGACGCTGGTGCCGCTCTCCATCTACTTCAACGAGCGCGGCATCGCCAAGGTCGAACTCGGCCTCGCCAAGGGCAAGAAGATGTACGACAAGCGCGAGACCGAAAAAGCGCGCGACTGGCAGCGCGAAAAGGAACGCCTGCTGCGCAAAGGCTAGCAGCTGCCTCCTCTCCTGGAGCAACACAGCGCGCGGGCTTCGCCCGACGCCTTCGTTCAGGCGGGCGTGGTTCCCAAGCGCACGCGCAGATGGTCCGGTGTCGCGAACGCCAGCGTGCCGCCTGCGAAAAAGGGATCGCTCGTGACCTCGGTGCGCGCCCACGCGGGCGCCTCGAACGCCGCGATCTCTGCCTCCACCGCCGCGGCCACCTCGCACAGGACCAGACCCTGCAGCGGACCGGAGAAGACGTCGATGGCGACAGCGGCGCCGCCTGTCTCGACGTGCCAACGCCGCTTGGTGATGACGTTCGCTTCCATGTGCTCGTACAGGACGAAATCGTGGGGCGTCAGTTCCTCTACGGCGATGGCCGCGCATCCGCTGGCGCCCGCCGCGTATTGCTTGCACAGCCGTAGGGCTGTGTTGCCATCGGTGTGGATCGCCTTGCGCAGATAGACCCGCGTGCCGGTAAGGTGCCGGTCCGTGATTTGGATCGCCGGTCCGTGCAACTGGGGCGCGGCGGTCACCAGAAATCGCCGCTCGTATTCGACTGCGGTGTAGTTCGGTTTCAGCACAGGCTCTTCGCCTTGCCCAACGCCGCATCGAACATCGCGGGCGTCAGCCGCGCCGTGTTCAGGTTGTAGCGCGAGCAGTGGTAGCTATCGACGAGGCTGACCGCACCCACGGCATGCACGTTGCCGTGACCGAACGGAGGCAGGGGCTTGCAGCCGAGCGTGCGCGCCACCGCGTCGTGGGCGATCTTGCCCAGTGCGAGGATGGTGACGAGGTTCGGCATCGCCGCGATTTCGTCCTTCAGGTACGTGCGCGTGCAAGTCGCGACTTCGGCGCCGGTCGGCTTGTTCTCGGGTGGCACGCAGCGCGCGCTGTTCGAGATGCGGCAATCCACCAGTTGCACGCCGTCATTCGGATCGGCGCGATAC
>CAIVPW010000002.1 GCA_903907895.1 uncultured Alphaproteobacteria bacterium | reverse complement strand
CGCGAATGGCAGGCAGCTGCGCTTCGGCCAGCGGCTGCAGGTCGTTGCGCTGTGCCATCAGCCCTGCAATGGCACCCTGGGCTGTGAGTGCCGGGCGCGGAGTTGGTGGGCCGATGTGCACCTCCCGCAGGGCCGCGAAGATCGCCGGCGTGGCGAGCCCTTCGCCGGGCCACACTAGCACCAGCGCCAGTTCGGGCAGCGAGGGCGCGGGTTCCAGCACTTCTCCGATGCCGGCAAAGAAGAGAGGCCTGGATGCGATGCACGCCGGTACATCGGCTCCCAGGCGCAGAGCGAGACCCTGCAACTCCTCCGGCGCGATGTGCAGCGCGAGACGTTCGTTGATCAAGTGCAGCACGGCCGCCGCATCCGCCGACGCGCCGCCGAGCCCCGCCTGCGGCGGGATGCGCTTGGTGATGCGGATCTCGAAATGCTCGTCCGCATCGGCCTCGTGCAGCAGCAGCTGGGCGGCTTTCCACGCGAGATTTCTCTCGGCGGGCACGTCGGCCACCAGGTGTGCCAGCGGTCCTTGCACCGTCAGCGATGGACGCTCGGCGGGCAGGAGTTCGACGGTGTCGCCAAAGTCGGGAAACACCACGAGGCTGTCCAGCAGGTGGTAGCCGTCGCCGCGGCGGCCCTGGACGTGCAGATACAAATTGACCTTGGCGCGCGCCAGGCGGCGCACGCCAAGGTCATTCGTTGCGGCGGATGCGGTCGACGCCAGCAGCGCTAGCCGCCCAGCCCTTTTTCGAGCTTCGCGCGCAGGACCGGGGCGGACTTTTCGTCCGGCCCAAGGTCGAGCGCCTTTTGCCACTGGAAGCGCGCCTCGCGTTGGCGTCCCACTTTCCAGTACGCGTCGCCGAGATGGTCGTTGACGGTCGAATCGCCCGGCGTCAATTGCACGGCGCGCTCGAGATTGCGTACGGCGTCTTCGTACTGGCCGAGCTTGTATTGACCCCAGCCGAGGCTGTCGACGATGAACCCGGCGGTCGGCTGCTGTGCAACAGCGCGCTGGATCATCGCGGTGGCCTGATCGACATTGCGGCCAAGCTCGATCCACGAATAGCCGAGGTAATTGAGCACGTACGGCTGGTCCGGCGCGAGTTCGAGCGCACGCACGAAGTCCTTCTCCGCACGCTCCCACTGACCCGAACGCTCGAGCACCGTGCCGCGGGTGTAGAGGAGGACCCAGTCGTCGGGCGACAGCTGCGGCATGCGCTCGATCGCGCGATCGTATGCCTTCGCGGCGTCCGCAAAGCGTTCTTTGCCGCGCAGGATGTCGCCAAGGTTCATCAGCGCATCGGTCCGGTCTTTGCGCTCGTCGGCCATACGCGTCAGCAGGGCGACGGCTTCGTCGGTGCGGTTGAGACGGCCGAGGTTCACTGCGACGCGGTTGCGTGCGTCCCAGCTGAACGGCGAGGTTGCCGGAATGGTGCCCAGAACCTCATTGGCCTGCGCCCACAATTCTTCGCGCTCCATGCCGGTCGCCAGCAGCGCCTTGGCGCCGTCGAGTTCCGGGCGCAGGTAGACGGCGATGCGCGCGTAGTTGCGCGCAGGGCTGAAGGCGTTCTCCGCGGTAAGCGAGGTAGCGAGGCCGTAGAACAACTCGGCCATGCCGGCGCGCGCGTCCGGGATGAACGGATCCGGCTTCTTGCCGCCCTCGATGGCCGCCAGCAGCGCCGTCACCGCCTCGTCGTCCGGCTGCACGTCCAGGTACGAGCGCAGCGCGCGCACCGCTTCCTGGCTGCGTCCGGCCTGGGCGAGGAAGGTGCCGTATGCCTGCATCTGGCGTACGCCGGTGCCGGCCGACATCGTCTTCTTGAAGGCCTCGTCGGCCTTGTCCATGCGCCCCGCCTGCCAGTTCAGCAGCGCGGTGTGGTACTGCAGGAACGGATCGTAGGCATTGTTGCCGGCCAGCTTGTTGAGTGCCGTCAGCGCGTCGTCGGGCTTGTTCTGTCCGAGTAGCGCCCACGCTTCCACCACCGGCGCGATCAGGCGGTTGATGCCTTGGGGCGGAACCTTTTGTGCGGCGGCAGCAACGCCCGGATAATCGGCCTTCTTTGCGGCGCCGACGGTGTTGAGCAGGTTCGCCGTTGCATTCGCCGGATCGGCCGCCAGCAGCCGCTGCGACAGCGTCACCGCCTTGTCGAGCTGGCCTGCGCCGAGCATGAACATCGACGCCGCAGCGAGAATCTCGGGGTTGTTGGGATCGACCGCGAGCACCTGCTCGTAATACTGAGCGGCGTTGGGCAGGTCGTTAGCGGTGCCCGCGATGCGGCCGGCAAGATACGCGCCCAGCTTTTCGTCGCCCGTCGCGCCCAGCGCCGGCGCACCCAGCGACAACAGCGCAGCGACTGCGACCGATGCCGAAAGCAGAGAAACGCGGCTAGGCCGATGCATTCTGATCATGGAACCCCTATCAAGCTGACGTTGAGGTCTTCCAGCAACGTCATGGCAGCGGCGTCGAGCACCGCGTGGTGGGCAGGGTACGCTTTCGCTTAGATGGAGCCTTCGCGATCGGCGGCAAGCGATCCATCGGTGCGAGGGAGACCTTGATAGCCTAGCATCGGGTGCTAGGCAATTCGGCCTATCCCCCTTCACAAAGTCATTACACCCGCATGATGAGCGAGCATTTGGACCTGGCAGACCTGCTCGCATGGTACGTCCAATCCGGCGCCGATGAAGCCATCGGCACGGCAGCGCCGAACCGGTACGTCGCCCGCAAAGAGGTGGCTGCCACCCCGGCCTTCCCCACCCAGGAGGCGGCCGTACGGGCGCCGATTGCGGCCAAGTCGGAGTTGCCACCGCGGCCGGCCGCCAAGCCGGTCCCCACTGCACCCCTGGCGCCGGCGGCACCGTTGCCGCCGCCCGATGCCGCGACACGCGACGCCAAATCTGTTGCCGCCGCCTGCGCGGACCTCGTCGGGTTGCGCGCGGCACTCGAGGCATTCGAAGGCTGCGCTCTGCGCTATACCGCGACCAACCTCGTCTTCGGGGACGGCCAGGCGGGTGCTCCGCTCATGTTCATCGGCGAGGCGCCGGGGGCGGACGAGGACCGCGAGGGCGTGCCGTTCGTCGGGGCCGCCGGGCAGCTGCTGAATAAGATGCTCGGCGCCGCCGGCCTCGACCGCAGTGGCGTCTACATCACGAACATCCTGCCCTGGCGCCCGCCGGGCAACCGAACCCCCACCCCGAACGAGGTGACGGTGTGCCTGCCGTTCCTGCGCCGGCACATCGAATTGGTGAAGCCGAAGATCCTCGTCCTGGTCGGCGGCACCTCGGCCGGCACGCTTTTGGGCACTAGCGACGGCATCAACCGGCTGCGCGGACGCTGGCATTCGTACCGCTCGGCCGAGGGCGCTAAACCCATCCCGGCGCGGGCCGTATTCCACACTGCCTACCTGCTGCGGACCCCTGCCCGGAAGCGCGAGGCCTGGCAGGACATGCTCGAAATCCGCCGCCGATTGGGCGACGAAGCATCCGGCCAACGTTAACCATCTATTAACTATTTTGCTTCCCACCTTGCCGCGGCTTGCAACCGTGTGCTTTGCTGCCCGCCACGTAACCTGAACGCGACTACCGGGAGGCCCGACAGCGCGTGTTGCAGGACCTTTGGCATGCGGCCACGGGCGCCATAGGCGCGGTGACCGGAGGGATGACTTGGCCGGCGCGCGCGGGGAATGCCCGCCGCGGCGCAGCTATGCTTGCGACCTGCACGCTCCTTCTGGTGCCCGTCGCCGCGCGCGCCGACGCCGAGAATTCGGTGGTCCCGCCCCAACTGTCGGCCCAGGACGCCGCAACCTATCGCCGCATCTTCGCGCTGCAGGACGACGCCAAGTGGAAGGACGCCGACAAGGAAATCGGCAATCTGCAGAACCGGATGCTGTTGGGGCACGTCCTCTACCAGCGCTACCTGCACCCAACCGCCTACCGCGCGACCTATGCCGAGCTGAAGAGTTGGCTCGATCAGTACAACGACCAGCCGGACGCACAGCGCGTCCATGAGTTGGCGGTAAAGCGCCGCACGGCCGGCTCGGCGGCCCCCAAGGCGCCGGTCCGGCCCATGGTCGACACTTCGGCGATGATGGCCCGCACGGCGACCACGGCTGCCTTCTCGGCGCCCAAGTACCCCGGTCCGGCGCGCAGTGCGGCCAACAACGCCAAGGTGCGCAGCGCCGTCGCCTACGTGAAGGATCAGCTGCGCCGCGGCGACCTGAAGGGCGCCAGCGAGAACCTGGCCAAGGGCGCAACGATCACGGGACTGATGGATGCGGTCGAGCGCGACATCCTCGCCACCGACATCGCTGCTGTCTATTTCTACAACTCGCGCCCGGCCGAAGCGCTGCAGCTGGCCGAAGAAGTGGCGAAGCGCAACCGCCGCTGGGCGCCCCAGGCAGATTGGATCGCCGGCCTCGCCGCATGGGAACTCGGCCAGCACGAGAAGGCGCGCGGCTACTTTGAAATTGCCGCGCAGTCGAAGGGACTCGATGGCCGCGATCGTGCCGGCGCCGCCTTTTGGGCCGCCCGAGCCAATATCGTGACCCACAAGCCGCAGAAGGTGACCGAGTGGCTCGCGTTCGCGGCTGAAGAGTCGCACTCTCTTTACGGTGTGCTTGCCGCCCGGCAGCTCGGCCAGTCTGTCGCGTTCGAGTGGGAGACGCCGGGCCTCGATGAAGCTGAGCTCAAGGTACTGCTGGCGACTCCCGCCATCCGCCGCGCGATTGCGCTGATGCAGGTCGGCGAGGACTACCTCGCGGACCGCGAGATGCGCGCGATCTACGATGCCAACGGGCTCAAGGTCGGCGAGCCGCTTCTCGCCATTGCCTCTGAGTTCAAGATGGCGGCGACCGAGTTGCGCATCGGCCGCGACCTGTTGACCCGAACGGGCCTGTCGTACACCGGCGCGCTGTATCCGGTGCCGGTGTGGGATGGCTTCGACGTCGATCCGGCGTTGGTGCTCGCCCTCGTCCGACAAGAGTCGGCGTTCAATACGCGGGCCAAGAGCGTCGATGGCGCCCAGGGCCTGATGCAGCTCATGCCGAGCACGGCGAGCTTTATCGCCAGCGACCGGAGCCTGCAGAAGACCCAGCGTGACAAGCTGCTGGAGCAAGACCTGAACCTGGCCCTCGGCCAGCGCTACGTACTGCACCTGATGGAACAGGGCGACATTCGCGGCAATCTGATGCTGACGGTCGCCGCCTACAACGGCGGACCGGGCAACCTGAGCAAATGGACCCGCGCGATGGGACCGCTGACCGATCCGCTGCTGTTCATCGAGAAGATCCCGGTATTCGAGACGCGCGACTTTGCCGAGCGCGTACTGGCGAACTTCTGGATCTATCGCGCGCGGCTCGGCCTGACCTCACCGTCGCTCGACGACCTCGCCGGCGGCTATTGGCCGATTTACGAGAACCTGGAGACGACGCGCACGGCGTCGATCAATGGCCGGAATTGACGAAGGCCGGAAGTTCGTTCCGGTTCGCATCGCCGTCGTCACTGTGTCCGATACCCGCACGCTGGAGACCGATACCTCCGGCCAGGTCCTGATCGACCGCCTGACCCAGGGCGGCCATGAGCTGGCACACCGCGCCATCGTGAAAGACGACATCGACAAGATCGTCGCACTGCTGAAAGAGCTCATCGCGGACCACAAGGTCGACATCATCCTGACCACCGGCGGCACCGGTGTGACCGGGCGCGACACGACGCCCGAGGCATACGACCAGGTGTGCGAGAAGAAGATCGAGGGGTTCGGCGAGCTGTTCCGGATGCTGTCGTACCAAAAGGTCGGCACGTCGGCCCTGCAGTCGCGGGCCACGGCGGGTGTCGCCAACGGCAAGTATCTTTTTGCGATTCCGGGTAGTCCGGGCGCGTGCAAGGACGCCTGGGACGATATCCTCAAGTTCCAGCTCGACGCACGGCACCGCCCGTGCAACTTCATCGAGCTGATTCCGCGCCTCAAGGAAGGCAAGCGGGCGTAGGCTGCCGCGCCTGCGGATGAAGAGGGAGCTTTGAAATGGCGTTGAATCCGTTGCAACAGCAGAGCGCCGACGTGCTGGCGCTCCGCATCCTGCTGGGCCAGCTGATCGTGCGTCTCGCCGCCGGCAGCAAAGACCCGGCACAGACATTGAAGATCATGCGCGACGGCGCCTTTGAGACGGCAACCAACGCGCAGCTGCGCGACCTGCCGGACGCGACGGCGGACGACATCCGCAAGTACATGCAGGGCACCATCGACCGGTTCTTCGGTGCGATGCGCATCAACGGCCAGGCCCCGGGTGCTGCGGCGCCCGCCGAACCGGCGCCCGCGCCGATGTCCACCAAGGCCAAAGCGCCGCAAAAGAAGTAGCCATGCACGGGCGCGCGTCGATCGCGGCTTCGGTCGCGCTGATCGCGTTCACAGCGCTGCCCGTCGCGGCAGATGCGCTTGACGACTGCCTTGCGCAGCGCCGGCCGCAGAACTGCATCGTCGAACTGACGCTGGCCGAGGCGCTCGCCAAGGCCGATCCCATGGACCGCGTCGCCGGCCTGACCAAACTCGCCAGCGTGCTGGCGGCGGCCGGCGAATACAGCCAGCCGGTGCGGATGCTCGAACTCGCCGACAAGGCGCTCGGCGAGATCGCCGACGCGGATGTGATCGAAGAAGCACGCTTCGCGCTGGTGGAAGCCCGCGCCAAAGTCGGCGACTTCGACGGCGCGTTCGCGGAGCTCGACCGCATCGAAGACCCCGCGCGCAGGCAGTTCGCCCTCAGCACCATTGCGGTGACCGCCGGCGAACTCGCCGAACTCGATGTGCTGGAGCGCCTTTTGCCGACGCTCGAGGACCAGTTGGCCGACGAGGTCAAAGAGGACATCGCCGAGTACTTCCACCAGCAGAAGAACTGGGACCGGCTGATCGACATCACCAGCACGCTCGTGTTCTGGACGCCCGACCTTGCGCGCTGGGTGCTGGCCGACCTGGTGTCGGTAAACCGCTTTCCGGACGCATTGCATCTGTACGAGCTGGTGCCGATCGCGCTGAAGGACTTCGGCACGCGCGGACTTGTCGACGGCTTCCTCCAGGTGCTCAACTTCGGCACCGCACGCCAGATCGCGCTGACGATTGCCAACCGGAGCCAGTACCACTCGGACGCCGCGCTCGCCGACATCGCCGAGGCGGCTGCGAGCGTTGGCGACCGCGCGCTGGCCGACAGCATCATTGCAGCGATCGTCGATGGCGAGACGAAGGGCGATGCCCTGGTCAAGCTTGCGAGCGCGTTGGCGGAGCGCGGCGAGACTGACGCGGCGCTCGCGGTTGCCCAGGCCGCCGCCGCCAACCCGCCGCCGATGCGTTCGCCCGTTGCGATGCAGCGACTGCCCCGCCTGGTCTACGCTTCGATTGCGCAAGGGCAAGCGCGGCGCGGCAATGTGGCGGACGCGCTCGCCACCATTCGGAAGATCGACGAGCGTACCGAGCGCGATGCTGCCCTGGAGCAGATTGCCAACACGCGGGCCGGCGCCCGCGACTATGCCGGCGCGCTCCTGGCCTTGAACGAACTCACGGCGGCCTCGGCGCCGACGAATCCCACCGTGCTGCGCGACACCGTGCGCGACTTTGCGCTTGCCGGGGAACCGGCGCGCGCCGTCGCGCTGGCGCAGGCGCTGCCCGATGTCACAGACCGCGTCGCCACCCTGACCCGCGCGGCGGAAGCGGTGACCGGCCGGCCAGAGGTGGCGCGCGCCATCCTGGACGCGGCCGCGCAAGGGGTGGAGGCCATTCCCGCGCTGCGCCGCGAAGTGTCCGTGGCGCGCATCGCCGTCATGCGCGGCCGCGCCGGCGACGGTGCAGGCGCCGCGGTCGGATTGCGCGGCGTGCGCGAGAGCCGGCGTACGGACGCGCTGCTCGCGATTGCCTTCCCGCGGTCTGCACCGCTGCCTTGAACGTCAGAAGCCGTACACGAGCGACAGCTTGGTGAGCGTGTCCGTGCCCTTGATGCCTTCGGGCGGGTGGGAGTTGTAGCGGACGTTGAACGACGCGCGGCCCGCGAGGTTGCCGATCAGCTTGCTGGTGACAGCGACGGTGTCTTCCGCCCGCGTCCGCACGGCGTCGTAGGTGACAACCGCATCGTTGGTGATCCGCGCATTGTCCGACAGGTCGTAGCGGAAGTTCGAGCCGAGGCGCGCAAACACTTCCTTCTCGTCCTCGCCCGCCTTCACCGCGCCGATGCGGTAACCGGGACCGGCATCGACCGTGAGGCTGGTGCGCGGCGTGTCGATGAGGCGGTAGCCGATGCCGGCACTGACCGCGCCTTCGTAGCGATAGCCGGAGAAGCGATCGTCGGTGAATTCGGCCAGGCCGAAGGTGTAGGTGTGCGGCTTCCAGTCGAAGCGGCTCTGCGCGGATGCCTCCACCCGCTGCGCCACGGTGTTGCCGGTCTCCCACGCGATGGTGCCGCCCAGGTGGAAGCGATCCTCGAGGCGGCCCTCGCGGTGATTGAGGCGCAGGTCGAGATCGGACGATTTGCGTTGGGTGTTGCCGGTGGCGAGGCTGCCACCCATCGAAAACTCACCCGTCCAGCCGTTCGGCGATTGCTGGGCACCCTGCCCGGTCTGCTGCGCTCTCGCCGGGTGGGTGAATCCAAACGCCGCTACCACCAACGCCGTTCCGGCCAACCATCGCATCCGTCGTCCTCCTGTCGTTGCGCCCCGCAAATACGGGCTGTTTACGGTCCTCTCCCCCACGACTCGTTCGTGGGGGCGGCGCATTGCGCCCGAGGAAATGGGCGATACCGCGGCGATTCGTGCGCCAGGGGAGATGACGGATTGACGTGTGCATCGGGGTAAGAGTACGAAATGTGTCGAGCAATGCAATACACAAAGTATTGACCCCCTCCGACTTGTTCTTGCTTCGTTCTGTTCCGGGCTCTATACGGACGGCATGTCCTTGGGTGGCCCGTCTTCGCAGCATCCGTTCGTCAGCATCGACGCAGAGAGGCGGCGTGGTCGTGGGGCGACGGGGAATCCGACGGGGCG
>CAIVPW010000001.1 GCA_903907895.1 uncultured Alphaproteobacteria bacterium | reverse complement strand
GATGATGGCGGCCCCGCCGTCGCCCGCTTCGGCCTCGGGCAGCAGTTCGTTGTACGCCACACCGTACTCTTCGATGCGGAACGCCTCGAAGCCGATCATGTAATCGGCACGTGCCGCGCCACTCCACAGGAGGGCGGCAAGGAACAGGGCGGGGAGAGGGCGCACGACAGGGAGCGTAGTTCGGGCGGCCCGCGTGTCAAATCAAGGTGTTGACAGTGCGCGGGTCTATTGCCGGCTGCCCCGCCATGTTATGTAAACGGCGCCGCTGGGAATTGAGAATTCCCGGCTCCACACACATTGAAACGCATGCTCGACCGTATCGGCCTAAACCGCGCGTTCTTCCGCAATCCCGTTACCTGGATTGCGCTGGCGATCTTCGTGCTCGCCGGCACGTCGGTCGTGCGCGCCGATCGTCACTACGATTACACGTGCGCCCTGGCGGCGCAGATTCACTCCGGGCCGGTCAACAACGACGAGTACTTCGTGCAGCCGACCGACACCATCGCCTACAACGCCTGCAAGGGGCGTATCCCCGAGCGCTGGAAGAACCTGTGGCCGCTCGCGGATTGCTCGCCGGGTGGCCGCCCCAGGTACTCAGACGGCAGCATCGCGATGCTGATCCAGAAGTGCCAGAAGGGCCGCGTCAACAACAGCTTCGTGTTCTGATGCTGGCTCGCCTCGGCTTCAGTCGTGCGTTCCTTGCCAACCCCGTCACGTGGGTCGCGGCAGTGGTCCTGGTGCTGGCGATGACGTCGGTGGTGCGGGCCGACCGGCACTACAGCTACACGTGCGCACTGGCGGCGCCGATCCATATCGGCCTCATCAATCTGGACGAGTATTTCGTGCAGCCGACCGACACCATTGCATACAACGCATGCAAGGGCCGCGTTCCCGCGCGCTGGAAAGACTTGTGGCCGCTGGCGGATTGTTCACCCGGCGGCCGCCCGCACTACTCGGACGGCAGCATCGCGTGGTTGATACAGAAGTGCCAGCGCGGCCGCTCCAACAACGGCTTCGTGTTCTGATGCTGGCGCGCCTCGGCTTCAACCACAGGTTCTTCGCCAACCCGGTGACGTGGCTGGCGGCGGGCATCTTTGTGGTGGCGGGTGCGTCGGTCGTGCGGGCAGACCGGCACTACAGCTACACGTGCGCGCTGGCGGCGCCGATCCACATCGCGTTGATCAACGACGACGATTACTTCGTCCAGCCGACCGACACCATCGCGTACAACGCTTGCAAAGGCCGCATCCCGGTGCGCTGGAAAGACCTATGGCCGCTGGCGGACTGCTCGCCTGGCGGCGTGCCGCGCTATTCGGACGGCAGCATCGCCATGATCATCCAGAAGTGCCAAAAGGGCCGCTCGAACAACGGTTGGGTGTACTGACATGACCATCGCCGCCGAGAACGAAGTCTCCGACATTCGCCGCGTGTTCAACACGGTGCGGGCAAAGGCTTCTGGCGATCTGTCATCCTTCCTGCGCACGCCGCTCGGCTGGGTGCTGATTGCCGCCATCATCGGCGCGCTGGGGTGGCAAGCGCAGCTGCGCGCAGGCAACCGCCTTTCGTGTGCGGCGACGTCGCAGACCGTGGACATGCAGTATTTCCGCGAAGCAGTTGCGGGTGATGGGACTGCCGGCGGCGGGCGGCTTTTCTATCAGGCGTGCGCCGGCATGGCGACGCCGGGCCCGAACTGGCAGGCCCTGGCGCGCCAGGGGCAGTAGCCGAGGCCTACTCCGGCCGGAATTCGCGGCGGACGGTCGTCTTCTCTTTGACGACGGCGCCATCGTCATCGGCATCACGCGTGTCGTCGTCGCCGTCCGCGGTGTAGATGCGGATCTTCTCGCCGCGCTTGCCGATATCGATTTCCAGATCGGCGAGGGCGGACAGTATCTCGTCCTCGTCACCGCGTAGCGAAAAGGGATCGACCTCGATGCCCTTGGCCTTGAGCGCAGTTTGAACGCGTTCGCGCACCTCCCGCGGCATGAGGCCTGAAAGGCTGATGCCGGCCTTCAGCAGCTTCACCGGAACCTTCATGCGCAGGCGCTCCTTGCGGCCGTCGCCGCCCTCCTGATCGATGACCACGTACACGTAGCGGCGCCCGGCGGGATGATGCTCCTGATGCTCGCGATGCATACGGTGGACGTGGCGGCGGAAACGGCGCATTCCGGCAAACGGTCCGGAATCCTCTTCGGGTGCGGCGCGGCCGGCGCCGTTCAGCGCGTTCAACAGACGCTCGGCTTCGTCTGCGTTGATCTTGCCCTCCGCCAGTAGGTCGAGCACGCGGCGGCGTTCTTCGTTCATGACTCGCTCCTTCAGCGGCGGCGCGCGGCCAGCGCCCGCGTTGCTTCGTCCACGGTCACCTCGCCGGCGGCGAGGCGCTCCAGCGTCTCGGGTTGCGCAGTGGTGTGCGTCTCGACGAATTCGAGCTGCGCCGCGAGGCGGTTCAGCCGGTTCTTGATGGTCGGGTAGCTCACCCCGAACCACTCCTCCATGCGCTTGATGTTGCCGTGCGCGCGCACGAAGGCGGCGAGGAACACTTGGTCGTCGGCCGCGAGGCGCGCGGTGGCAGGCAGCTCGAACTGGCCTTCGACGACAATGCCCGTATCGACAATACGCACGCGCTCGACCACGAAGGCTTGATCGCCCACCAATTGGCTAAGTTTTTCCCAGTCGTGCGCCATGTTCATTCAAATTCTTCACAAAGATGGCGTGAGAAATTAATAAAATCAATATTGATATTAATAATCCGAAAACGGCGGGTTTGCTGCGGCGCTGGCAGCCCTTGAGGGGGCGGAGGCGCACCCGTAGGGTCCCCCCCGATGTTCGGTGAAATCACCTTCTTTGCGGCGCTGACGGCGGGAATCGTGAGCTTCCTGTCGCCCTGCGTGCTGCCCCTGGTGCCGGCTTACCTCGGTTACATCGCCGGCACATCGGCGGAAGGCGAGGCGGGGCAACGGCCGGTGCTGCCGGCGGCGCTCATGTTCGTGCTGGGCTTTACAGCCGTGTTCGTGTCGCTCGGCGCATCGGCCAGCGCGATCAGCACGCTGCTGTTCGACAACATGACCTGGATCGGCCGTGTCGCAGGTGTGCTGATCATCGTGTTCGGGCTGCATTACCTCGGTCTGTTCCGGCGTTTTGGTGTGCTCGGATTCCTCGACCGCGATGTGCGGGTGCACGATGCACCGCGCTTTGGCGGTGGCGTGGGCGCGTTCCTGGTGGGCATGGCGTTCGCGTTCGGCTGGACGCCGTGCATCGGGCCGATTCTCGCGACGATTCTGACACTGGCGGCGAGCGGCGATTCCCTCGCCTACGGCGCGTCGCTGCTGGCGGTGTACTCGCTCGGCCTTGGCATCCCCTTCATCCTGGCCGCATTGGGGCTCGACCGGTTCCTGGCGTTCTCGCGCAAATTCCGGCCGTACATGCGCCGTATCGAACAAGGTGCGGGCGTCGTGATGATCGCGACTGGCGTGCTGATGCTGACCGGGCGTTTCTCGCAGATGGGCTACTACCTGCTCGATGCCTTCCCCGCCCTGGGGCGTCTCGGCTAGCCGGTCAGCGTCTCGACCTGGCGATTGGTCTCAATCATCTTGCGCGCCAAGACCTTCGCCATGCGGTCGTGCAGCGCGGCAGCGACAGTTGGCGCCTCCACGCGCATCCGGGCAAGCTGCTCGAGAGACAGACGCAGCGCGCGCGCCGAGCTAGGCGTTGAGAGAAGTCGCCGTGGTGCCGGTCATGCAGGCGAGACGGGGAACACCGTTTCCCCGGCCAGCCAGCGGGCGACGGTGGTCTGGTCAGCCAGCACGGTATCGATGCCGGCGATCAGCTCAAGGGTATTGCTCTGCAGCTTGAGCTCGCTGCATGCCATCGCGACGCCGCTGGTAAGGGCAGTGGCGAGGTAGCGCGGCCAGGTGAACGTCGGCCGCCGCGCGCGTTCGGCAGCGGGCCGCTCGAATTCGTCCTCGCAGGCAGAGACGTCGTAGGACGTGAGCGCGCGGCAACTGCGCGGCCGGTCCGCATAGACGCTGCACGCGCCGTCGCGCAGCAACGGGCAGGGGATGCGAGCCTGCATGCGGGCCAAGGCCGACAGGCCCTGCACTTTGGGCGCTGCGGCGCGTACGCCTGCCGACAGGTCGGGGTTGCCGGCAATGGCGTGGGCGATGGCGATCGCTTCGACGATGCCCACCTCGACCTGCGAGTGGCAGCAGAAGGTGCAGCCCTTGCGGCAGGCGATTTTGGCCGTGATGGCGGCACCCGCCGGAGCGCTGCGCAATAGCTCCTCCGTCGAAGCATCGAGCGCGCGCACGCCCTCGAGGTGCAGTGCGGCAATCTCGTGCTGCTGTATGGCGGCCGGCGCCGTGCGTGCGCGCTCGAGAACCGTACGGGCATGGCGGTAGGCGCCCGTGCGCATCTGGGACAGTTGCGCGCGCTCGGCTTCGGAGAAGCCGGTGGTCAGGTCGAAGCCTCCCGGCTTGCGGCGTTTGGCTTCCCCCATCGTGCGCCTATGGATACGGCTGGAAGACGGCCTCGCCGGCCAGCCAACGACTGGCCGCCGTGGGGTCGGTGGCCAGCAGGTAGAGCGCGCCGGTGAGCTCCACATTGCAGCTCTGCAGGTTCTCGGCCGCGCAGGCGCGGCGAACACCAATGCTGATGGCGGTCTCGATCTTGCGCGGGAAGGTAACGATCGGCACGCCGAGGTCTTCCTCAGGCGTGCCTGCGGTCACCAGTGCGCGCTCGCATGCGGCGACGTCCACCGATACGTAGGCCCGGCAGCCGCCGGGGCGCACGTCGTAGACTTGGCACGCGCCGTCCGCGCCGAGCATCGGGCAGCGCACCTTCAACTGCCAGCGCTCGAGTGCCGGCAAATTGGCCGTTTTCGGTCCCGTCTCGAGAATGTTGGCCGTGAGCTGCGGCGACTGCGACGCCCGGCGCCAGACGCAGATGGCCTCGATGATCGTCGCTTCAACCGCGAGGTGGCAGCAGAACGAGCACCCCTTGCGGCAGGCGATAGACTCCTTCACCCGCGACATCTCCGCGCCGGCGTATCCCGACTCGACCTCGGCCTCCATCATCCCCATGGCGCCCTGGAGGATGGCATGCAGGCCGTCGAACCGCGCGGCGTCGCCGGGCGCCGCGCGCGCGGCCTGCAGCATTTCGCGCGTCTTGGCTTCCGCGACCTTCGCCAACTGGCCGAGGCGCTCCATCTGGCGCACGTCACGGTTGGTGCCGGTGGCGCTGGAAACGGCAACCGGCATGTGCG